>CAYVOR010000114.1:0-5548 GCA_964452995.1 uncultured Thiobacillus sp. | reverse complement strand
CGATGAAATAGATGTTTTCGGCCTTCAGGCAGTTGGCCGAGCGCACGGTCAACTCAAGATCGTCGACCGGACGCAGCAGCAGCGGATCGACCTGGGGCGACCGCGGCGACTCGGATTCGGTCGGCGTGCCTTCGAGATCGGCAAACACGGAGAGCTGGTTTACCAGAATGCGGGCCGCAGTGCGAACCGCCTCTTCAGGCTCGACGACACCATTGGTCTCGATGTCGATCACCAGACGATCGAGGTCGGTGCGCTGTTCGACGCGCGCGCTTTCGACCGAGTAGGCCACGCGGCGCACCGGGCTGAACGAGGCATCGACCAGGATCGAGCCGACGGCACGGGTTTCTTCCGGAACCTTGCGCGCGGTTGCCGGCTGGTAGCCACGGCCGGCTTCGATCTTGATTTCCATATCGAGTTTGCCGCCCTTGGTCAGGTGGGCAATCACGTGATCGGGATTCAGCACTTCGATATCGTGGCCAATCTCGATATCGCCCGCCGTGACGACGCCTTCGCCGGACTTGGACACCTTCAGGATCGCCTCGGCCTTTCCGTGCATCTTGAACGCTATGCCCTTGAGGTTCAGCAGGATATCGACGACATCCTCCTGCACGCCCTCGATGGTCGAGTATTCGTGAACGACACCGCTGATCGCCACTTCGGTCGGCGCATAACCGACCATGGAAGACAACAGGATACGACGCAGCGCATTGCCGAGCGTGTGGCCATAGCCACGCTCGAAGGGCTCCATAATGACCTTGGCGTGCAGCGGGGAGGCGCGATCCACCTCCACAATACGCGGCTTGAGAAATTCCGTTGCGCTTTGCATAAAGTGCGTTTCCTTAAGACCGTCTGAGCTTACTTATTTGGAGTACAACTCGACTACCAGCGACTCATTGATCGTCGATGGCAATTCTGAACGTTGCGGGGCCGCTTTGTAAGTGCCCTTGAGCGCCTTGGCATCAACCTCGAGCCACTCCGGGTAGCCACGTGCCGCAGTCGCTTCGGCCGCGGCCTTGACACGCAGCTGGGCTTTTGTCTTGTCCGCTACTTCGACCACATCGCCGGCGCGAACCTGGTATGACGGAATATTGACCCGACCACCGTTCACGGTGATGCCGTTATGACGAATCACCTGGCGCGCTTCGGTGCGCGACGCACCGAAACCCATGCGGTAACACACCGAGTCCAGGCGCGATTCGAGCATGGATAACAGGTTTTCGCCAGTCACGCCCTTATGGCTTTCAGCACGCTTGTAGGTCAGACGAAACTGGCCTTCCAGAACGCCATAGATACGGCGGATTTTTTGCTTTTCACGCAACTGCACGCCGTAGCCGGACAGGCGCGCACCGCTTTTCTGGCCGTGCTGGCCGGGCGCATAGGGACGACGTTCAATTGCGCACTTGTCGGTAAAACACTTCTCGCCTTTCAGGAAAAGCTTTTCGCCTTCACGACGACACTGACGGCACTTGGGATCAAGATTACGAGCCATGATTTTCCCTGATATTTAGATACGACGCTTTTTGGAGGGGCGGCAACCGTTGTGCGGAATCGGGGTGACATCCGAAATCGCAACAATCTTGAAGCCCAGCGCATTCAGCGCGCGAACGGTGGACTCGCGGCCGGGGCCGGGGCCCTTGATACGCACTTCCAGGTTCTTGACACCGTATTCCTGCGCCATCTTGCCGGCGTTTTCAGCCGCCACCTGCGCTGCAAACGGCGTCGACTTGCGCGAGCCCTTGAAGCCCGCGCCACCTGCCGTCGCCCACGACAGGGCGTTGCCCTGGCGGTCGGTGATGGTCACGATCGTGTTGTTGAACGAGGCGTGAATATGCGCAATGCCTTCTGCGACATTCTTCTTGACCTTTTTGCGTACACGCGCTGCTGTTTTAGTCGCCATGATTAACCTTTATTTTCTGATGGCCTTGCGCGGTCCCTTGCGGGTACGCGCATTGGTACGGGTGCGTTGACCGCGAACCGGCAAGCCTTTGCGATGACGGAAGCCGCGATAGCAGCCAAGGTCCATCAAACGCTTGATGTTCATGGTGATTTCACGGCGCAGGTCGCCCTCGACCGTGAACTGGGCCACGCCCTCACGCAAGCGCTCCATTTCAGGCTCGGACAGGTCCTTTATCTTGGACGTACGGGCGACACCCGTCGCGTCACAAATCTTGCCGGACGTGGTCCGGCCGATGCCGTAAATGGCGGTCAACGCAATAACCGCGTGTTGATGATTCGGGATATTAACCCCAGCAATACGAGCCATTCGAGAAGCTCCGAACGCAAAACAAAAAATTATAACACGTCAACCCGTCTTTGGGTCGACCTGAAAGCAAACTTGCCCGCAACGGGCGTCAGCCTTGACGCTGTTTGTGGCGCGGATCGTCACAGATCACGCGCACAACGCCCTTGCGGCGCACAACCTTGCATTTACGGCACATTTTCTTGACTGAAGCCTGTACTCTCATGGTTTTCTCCATTCATCCACCGGCAGAGACTGCCGGTTAAAAATCATTTGGCCCGGAAAACAATCCGGCCTTTGGTCAAATCGTACGGCGTCAATTCCACCGTCACCTTGTCGCCCGGAAGAATGCGGATGTAATGCATGCGCATTTTTCCGGAAATATGACTCAGCAATACATGACCGTTTTCCAGCTTGACTCGAAAGGTGGCGTTCGGCAGGTTCTCGAGCACTTCACCCTGCATCTGAATGACATCTTCCTTGGACATCAGCGCCCCGCCAGGCTGTTCTTGAAATTAGCCTTCTTGAGCAAGCCTTCATACTGGTGTGACATGACATATGCCTGAACCTGCGCCATGAAATCCATGGCCACCACCACAATAATCAGCAGGGACGTTCCACCAAAGAAGAACGGAACATTCCATTTCAAAATCAGGAACTCGGGCAGCAGGCACACCAGGGTGATGTAGATTGCACCGACCAGGGTCAACCGCGTCAGGATCTTGTCGATATAACGCGCTGTCTGGTCTCCCGGGCGGATCCCTGGAACGAATGCGCCACTTTTCTTCAGGTTATCTGCAGTTTCCTTGGAATTGAACACAAGGGCCGTATAGAAAAAACAGAAGAAAATGATCGCAGTGGCGTACAGCAGCACATAGATCGGCTGACCCGGGGACAGTGTTGACCCAATGTCCTTCAGCCAGCCCATGCTCTCACTGCTCCCAAACCATCCCGCCAGCGTAGCCGGGAACAGGATGATGCTGGAGGCAAAAATCGGCGGGATCACCCCGGCCATATTCAGCTTCAGCGGCAGATGCGAACTCTGTCCACCCACTACCATTTTTCCAACCTGGCGCTTGGCGTAATTGACCAGAATCTTGCGTTGACCGCGTTCGACAAACACCACCAGCGTGGTCACCAGCAACACGCCAATGAACAGCATCAACACGAGCGGAATCGAATACGCACCGGTGCGGGTCAATTCCAGCGTGCCGGCGATCGCCGAGGGCAGGCCCGCCGCGATGCCGGCGAAGATGATGATCGAAATACCATTTCCAAGGCCGCGCTCGGTGATTTGTTCGCCCAGCCACATCAGGAACATCGTTCCCGCCGTCAGCGTCACCACGGTGATCGCCCGGAACCCGAGGCCCGGATCGAGGACGAGGCCTGCCTGCGACTCCAGCGCAATGGCGATACCCAGTGCCTGGAACACCGCCAAAAACAGGGTTCCGTAACGGGTGTACTGCGTAATCTTGCGGCGTCCGGCCTCACCCTCTTTTTTCAGGGCTTCCAGTTTCGGCGATACGCTGGACATCATCTGCACGATGATCGATGCCGAAATGTACGGCATGATTCCCAGCGCAAACACGCTGAAACGTGACAATGCACCACCCGAAAACATGTTGAACATGCCCAGGATGCCGCCCTGCTGCGACTTGAACAACTGGTCGAGCACGAGCGGATCGATGCCCGGTACCGGAATAAAGGTGCCAATCCGGTAGACGATCAGGGCGCCAAGCAGAAACAGCAAGCGACGCTTGAGATCGCCGTATTTGTTCAAGCCGGTTTTAGGCGTGGCCAAAGCGGGTTCCTCGCTGACTTATTCGGCGACGCTGCCGCCGGCTGCTTCGATCGCAGCGCGTGCACCCTTGGTCACTGCGATACCGCTCAGCTTGACCGCCTTGCCAATTTCGCCAGCCAGATAAATCCTGGCAGACTTGGCACTGGCGTTGACGATTCCCGCCTGCTTCAACACCAGCAAATCGATTTCATCCACGCTCACTGCGGCCAGTTCGTACAAACGCACGCGCGCAGTGTCCGCCTTGGTCAGCGAAACGAAGCCGCGTTTTGGCAAACGGCGTTGCAGGGGCATCTGGCCGCCTTCGAACCCCACCTTATGGAAGCCACCCGCACGGGATTTCTGGCCTTTGTGGCCACGACCGGCGGTCTTGCCGAGACCCGAGCCAATGCCGCGACCCACGCGACGCTTGTTTTTCTTGGCGCCGTCTGCCGGTTTAATGTTGTTCAGTTCCATTTATGCCTCGCACTTCACCAGATAGGCAACCTTGGTAATCATCCCGCGGTTCTCCGGCGTATCCAGTACTTCAACGGTATGGTTCATCCGACGCAGACCCAGACCGCGCACGCAGGCGCGATGAGGCGCCTTGGTGCCGATCAGACTCTTGATCAGCGTCACCTTGATTTTTTTCTGCTCGCTCATGACTTACCCCGTGATGTCTTCGACGGACTTGCCGCGCTTCGCAGCGATCTCGGACGGTGTGGACATCTTCATCAGACCGTCGATCGTGGCACGCACGACGTTATAGGGATTGGTCGAACCCAGGCACTTGGCCAGCACGTTCTGCACGCCCATGACTTCGAATACGGCACGCATGGCGCCGCCGGCGATGATGCCGGTACCTTCGGAGGCCGGCTGGATGAGCACGCGCGAGGCGCCATGCTGGCCCACCACCGTATGGTGGAACGTGCCGTTCTTCAGGCTGATCTTGACCAGCTTGCGACGTGCCTCTTCCATGGCTTTCTGCACGGCGACCGGCACTTCGCGGGACTTGCCCTTGCCCATGCCGATACCGCCATCGCCATCGCCAACCACGGTCAGCGCGGCAAAACCCATGATCCGGCCACCCTTCACCACCTTGGTGACGCGGTTGACCGAAATCATCTTCTCGCGCAAGCCGTCGCCGCGCTCTTCGTTACTCGTAGGTGCTGTACGGGCCATCTTGATTCTGCCTCGTTAAAATGCCAAACCGCCTTCGCGGGCCGCTTCAGCCAGGGCTTTTACACGCCCATGAAACTTGAAGCCGGCACGATCGAAAGCCACTTTTTCAATACCCAAGCCCTTGGCTTTTTCGGCCAGACGCTTGCCTACAGCCGCAGCTGCGGCCACATTCCCGCCATTGGCCATCTGGGTGCGCAGTTCCTTGTCGTTCGAGGACGCGCTGGCCATGACCGTGCCACCATCCGCCGAAATGATCTGGGCATAGATGTGGCTGTTGGTGCGGTGAATTGCCAGGCGAATCGCCTTGACGGCCGCGATTTTGGCGCGGGTTTTGCGCGCTCTGCGAATCC
>CAYVOR010000113.1:2390-5555 GCA_964452995.1 uncultured Thiobacillus sp. | reverse complement strand
AGGCATGAAACCAAACTATCAGTACGAAAAGCGGCAACGCGAGCTGGAAAAGAAGAAGAAAAAGGCAGAAAAAGAGCACAAGAAAGCTATTGCAGCCGAAACGCCTCCCGCACCGGAAACACCGGAAACCATCGTTCCGCAGGATACGGCGCAGGACAAACCCTGACGCTCGACACGGCAGCGGCAGGCGGAGTCGTACCCGCGGCGCCCTGCCGCACCCCGCAGCCTGCTCCCGATCCCTTATTCGTCGTGCGCATGCTGGCTGGCTTGCCATTGGGCAAAGCGGGTGCGGATTTCCGGCATTGTCTTGGCCTCGTCAAGGACTTGATGAATCGCCGACAATCCGCAATGCGCGTCGATCAGTATCTGCAGCATATTCAACAGTTCAGATTCGACGATATCGCTGTGCCCAGCGTGCGAGGGTGTATTGCTGGCCGTCATCATGATGCAACTCCAGAATGGTCGACATCCTGGAAGCTGCGATTTCCATGCCAGCAAACTGGTTGATTTCAACCACTGGCCGCGCGCCGGCCAGCGCGAAAAGCGCGATCTGGATCGAAATGGCAGTGGCCAAACAGGGGACATTGCGCGCCGGCCAGTGCAGCCGATAGCGATCGACGTAATCTGTCTGGCGCCGACACAGCGATCCATCGCGCGCCTGCCGCCGGTTTGCCCGACTCAACCCGGCTGAAACTGAGCCGGCCTTCCCGGATCCAGTTCAAAGCCTGGCCCGGACCGGTTGCCTCTTGGCGCCCGGTCTGCCCTGTCGCCTCCGCCCGTGCCGGCACGGGATGCATGTCGGCAGCGTCGATAAAATTGACACCCTGATCCAGGGCCTGGTCCGGCTGGGCATGCGCATCGGCCTCAAGTTCTGCGGGGATGCGCCGCTACCTCGTCTTGGAAAGCTTGCGACGATGCAGCGCTACATCTCCGACCCGCCACGGCGACCGGTTCGGACGACGCACCTGATCGGCACGCCGTGCTCCCTTGGCGATGTCAACGATTCGAATGCTCTTCCGAGTACGATATCAACACACGTTTTTCGAGGAGGCTGATGGGCACGGAAACCTTTCTGGCGCGACAACCCATTGTGGATGCCGAACATCATCTGTTCGCCTACGAACTCCTGTTCAGGCAATCGATGGCGTCCGTCTCGGCCCAGGTCGGCAGCCAGCTGCAGGCCGGCGTCGAGATCATCGGCAATACCCTGTGTCTCGGTACCGACTGGCTGCTGCAGGGCAAGCTCGCCTTCATCAACCTGGACGAAGCCACCCTGATGAGCGATTTTGTCTGCCTGCTGCCGCCCCAGCACGTGGTCTACGAAATCCTCGAGACCGTCCCCATCTCGTCCGTGCTGATCGCCCGCATCCGCGAGCTCCGGCAGCTCGGCTACCGTTTCGCCCTGGACGATTTCGTCTGCCTGGACGAATACCGTCCGCTGCTGCCGATCGTCGACTTCGTGAAGCTCGACGTGCTCGAGCAGCATCCCGAAAAGACCGTGGAAATCATCGCGTACATCCAGCGCGACTTCAAAGGCCGGTTCATCGCCGAAAAGGTCGAGACCCGCGAGATGTTCGATCTCTGCCGCAACAGTGGCATCCAGTATTTCCAGGGCTATTATTTCGCCCGCCCGGAGAATCTGGCCAGCAAATCCATCCAGCCGGATCAGCTGGCCGTGCTCGATCTGATGAACAAGGTTGGCTGCTGCAACGACCTCAGCGACATCGAAGAGCCCTTGCGCCGCAATGCCGTGCTGACCCTGCGCCTGCTGCGCTACGCCAATTCCGCCGCCGCCGGCCTCCCGCAACAGGTTCACACCGTGCGTCAGGCCCTGACCCTGGTCGGCTTGAGGACGCTCTATCGCTGGCTGGCATTGCTGCTGGTCACCGCCAGACAGACGCCCACCAATGCCCTGGCGGCGCGGACTGCCGTGATGCGCGGCCGTATCTGCGAACTGCTCGGCCAGGCCCGGCTCGACCGCCAGGCCCAGGACGAGCTGTTCATGACCGGGCTATTCTCGCTGGCCGAACCGCTGCTGGAAATCCCGCTCGACCTGTTGCTCGAACGGCTCCCCATGCCCGACCCCGTCGTGCAGGCCCTGGTTCGCCAGGAAGGCCCCTATGCGCCCTTCCTGAATCTCGCCGAAGCATCGGAACGCGGCGATTTCGAGCGCATCGCCCGCTACGCCAGCGACATCGACTCCAGCCCCGAAGAAGTCAATCGCGCCCAGCTGCAATCGCTCGCCTGGACCGAGGAATTGACCAGCGAAGCCGATTCTGCCGCAGTCGAATCCGCTCGCGGCTGACCGCCTGCGGCGCCGGCGCCACGGAAAGCCGTAGCGGCCTGTTATTCTGGCAGTTCATTTTTCAGGCAAACTACCGATACCAATCGCAGATCGTCACTTTTACCGGCCCAACCCAGGGTAGCTGCCGCATGACAGACTTTCCGCCGCAACGCGGGTTCCGGCGCTGGCCCTGGATGGGCGTGGCGCCCGAAGACTCGGAAGATCTCCGCCTGAAAAAGGGGGTGATGACGATCACGTCCAGCAGCATTGCCTTCCTGGCCCTGTTTTGGGGCGGACTTTATATATATACCGGCTATCCGCTCTCTGGCGCCATCCCGCTCGCGTATTCCCTCGTCTCCTTCAGCAGCACCCTGTATTTTTTCAGGACCAAGCGCTTTGCCTTCTTCTGCTTCAGCCAGCAGCTGATCATTTTGCTGCTTCCGTTTCTGCTGATGTGGAGCCTGGGCGGCTTCGCCAATGGCAGCGTGGTCATGATCTGGGCCGTCTTCGCGCCGCTGGCGGCCCTGTTCTTTATCGACCTGGAGGCGGCAACGCGCTGGATGCTGGCCTTTATCGCTCTGCTCGTCCTCTCTGCGCTCCTCGACCAGACCTTTGCCGCCCATGCGCGCCCGATGCCGGCCGGACTCAACTCAGCCTACTTTCTGCTGAATCTCGGCTGCGGCTTCATCCTGATCTCGATCATGCTGCATTACTTCGTCACGGATCGCGAATCCGCCTATGCAAAACTGCAGCAAAGCGAGACGCACATTCGCGAACTGATGCTCACCGATCCGCTCACCGATGTGGCAAACCGCCGGCATCTGGACAGCCGGATGGCCATGGAGCTGGCCCGCCAGATGCGCTATGGCCCGCCCTTGTCC
>CAYVOR010000113.1:0-2290 GCA_964452995.1 uncultured Thiobacillus sp. | reverse complement strand
GCCCGGAGAGACCATGGCTGAGGTCCTGTCGCGCGC
Organism: uncultured Thiobacillus sp.; assembly: GCA_964452995.1. Classification (GTDB taxonomy): domain Bacteria; phylum Pseudomonadota; class Gammaproteobacteria; order Burkholderiales; family Thiobacillaceae; genus Thiobacillus. The sequence goes on along the minus strand of CAYVOR010000113.1, from coordinate 2,254 downwards.
CGACGAAGCCATGTACCAATCCAAATCTCAGGGCAGGGATCGGGTCAGCGTGCTGATGGAATGAATCGGACAGGGCGTCTCACCGCGTCACCGGCCACCCGGTTTAACGAATCACGATGTCTCTCACCCACACCGGTTCGCAGGCGCCATGCCCGGAATCGCTGCGTGTCATCGAACGGTTCCGGTGCCAGCCGTCATGATTCCCTTGATACGGCTGCCTCCCGCGCGGTTCCCGTGAAGCAAGCCCATCGTATCGGCGCACATTTGTTCACACCGTTACGCAGGCGCCTTGAGCCTGCGGCATAATCCGTATCCAGCACACTTCACCTCCCGGCCTCGCGACACGGCGGCCGGTTCATTCCTTAGATCGACCCATGCTTCCTTCCATTGAATACCGACTTGCTGCCGAGATCGCGGCCAACCCCGCGCAAGTGGCCGCAGCCATTGCCCTGCTCGACGAGGGGGCGACGGTGCCTTTCATTGCGCGCTACCGCAAGGAGGCGACCGGCGGGCTGGATGACGCGCAACTGCGCCTGCTGGAAGACCGGCTGCGCTATCTGCGCGAACTGGAAGCGCGCCGCGCGGCCATCGTCCAATCGATCACCGAGCAGGGCAAGATGACGCCGGAATTGCTGCAGGCCGTCTCGCTGGCCCCCGACAAGACGCAGCTGGAAGACCTTTATCTGCCGTACAAGCCGAAGCGCCGCACCAAGGTGCAGATCGCGCAGGAAGCCGGGCTGGAGCCGCTGGCCGACGCCCTGCTGGCCAACCCGATGCTGAATCCCGAAGACGAGGCGGCGCACTACCTGCGCGAGCCCTTCGCCACCGGGCAGGGCGACAACCCCGGCGTTGCGGACACCAAGGCCGCGCTTGACGGCGCGCGGCAGATCCTGATGGAGCGCTTCGCCGAAGATGCGGGCCTGCTGCAGGCCCTGCGCGAATACGTGCAGGAACACGGCGTCGTCGAGTCGAAGGTACGCGAAGGCCGGGACACGGCCGCGGAAAAATACGCCGACTACTTCGACTATTCGGAATCGCTCGCCACCCTCCCTTCGCACCGCGCGCTGGCGCTGTTCCGCGGGCGACGCGAGGAGATGCTCGACGTGCGGCTGCGCCTCGACAGCGAGGCGGAGCGGCCGACCTGGAGCGCACCGCACAACCCCTGCGAGGCACGCATTGCCGGCCGCTTCGGCATCCAGGATCTGAGCCGTCCCGCTGACCGCTGGCTGATGGACACCGTGCGCTTCACCTGGCGCGTGAAGAGCTTCATGCACCTCGAACTCGAACTGATGAGCGCGTTGCGTGCCCGCGCCGAGACCGACGCCATCCAGGTGTTCGCGCGCAATCTCAAGGACCTGCTGCTCGCCGCCCCCGCCGGACCGCGCGCCACCATGGGGCTGGACCCCGGCATCCGCACCGGCGTGAAGGTGGCGGTGGTCGATGAGACCGGTAAAGTGGTCGACACCGCCGTGATCTATCCCCATCAGCCAAAAAACGACTGGGACGGCTCGCTGCGCACCCTGGCCAGGCTCGTCGAGACGCACCGCGTCGCGCTGATCGCCATCGGCAATGGCACGGCCTCGCGCGAAACCGACAAGCTGGCGCGCGACCTGATCGCACAGCGCCCCGAGCTGAAACTGACCAGCATCGTCGTCTCGGAAGCGGGTGCCTCGGTCTATTCCGCGTCCGAATTCGCCTCGCGCGAACTACCCGATATGGACGTCTCGCTGCGCGGCGCAGTGTCGATCGCGCGCCGGCTGCAGGACCCGCTCGCCGAACTGGTGAAAATCGATCCAAAGTCGATTGGCGTCGGTCAGTACCAGCACGACGTCAGCCAGCATGATCTGGCGCGTTCACTCGATGTCGTGGTGGAGGACTGCGTCAACGCCGTGGGCGTGGACGTCAATACCGCTTCCGCACCCTTGCTCGCACGCGTCTCCGGCCTCGGCAACAGCGTGGCACAGGCCATCGTTGCCCACCGCGACGCCACGGGAAAATTCGCTCGCCGCGCGCAGTTGCGCGACGTACCGCGGCTCGGTGATAAGACCTTCGAACAGGCGGCCGGATTTTTGCGCATCGTGGGCGGCGACGACCCGCTCGATGCCTCTGCCGTCCACCCCGAATCGTATCCGCTGGTGCAGCGCATCCTCGCCGATCTCAAACAGGATCTCAAGGCCGTGATCGGCAACGGCAGCCTGCTGAAGTCGCTCGATCCGGCGAAATATACCGATGCGCAATTCGGTCTTCCCACCGT
>CAYVOR010000112.1:0-5562 GCA_964452995.1 uncultured Thiobacillus sp. | reverse complement strand
GCGATGTCGGAACGCACCATGCGCTGGATGCCGGCGGACAGCGCCACGTCGGCGTGGGCGAAGCCATGGTGCACGCGGTAAGCGATGGCGCGGTCGTTATAGAGCGAGGCAAACACCTTCTTCACATACAACAGCAGCGCGTCCGCACCGCGCACGTGCAGGTAGGTTTCCTGCTGGCCGGCAAACGAGGCGTCGGGCAGGTCCTCGGCCGTGGCTGATGAACGCACCGCTACCGACACGTTGTCGCCAAGCGCGGCATACGCATTGCGCAGGCCGGACACCAGGGTGGGCGGCAGGTCGCCTGCCTCCACCCAGGCGCGGATCTCGGCCCCCGCCTGCGCCAGCGCCGTGACGTCCGCGACGTCGAGCGCCGCCAGCCGCGCATCGATGCGCGCACGCAGATTGTTATGATCAAGAAACGCCCAGAATGCCTGGGACGTGGTGGCAAACCCGCCCGGCACCTTGACCCCCGCGCCGGACAGATGGCGGATCATCTCGCCGAGCGATGCATTCTTGCCGCCCACGATGGGTACGTCCGCCATCGACAGGACATCCAGCGGCACAATATAGTCTGTAGGCATAGGTGAGAACTCCATGAACGGTTACAGCGTATTCTGCGTGTCCGACCACACCGGGGTGACGGTCGAGGCCGTCGCCAAAAGCGTGCTGGCGCAGTTTCCTCATCTCGAGTTTAGCCTGATTGCGCTACCCTTCGTCGACAGTGTGGAGAAAGCCCGGGCCGCCGCCGCACGAATTGCCGCAGCATCCTGCATTCTGACTTTCTCCACGCTGACCGATCCTGCGCTCCGCCTGCCGTTTCACCAGGCCGGAATCAGCCTGTTCGATGTATTCGAGCTGATCGCACCGGCTGTCGAATCCGCACTCGGCCAGACCGCCACGCCCAGCGGCGGCCGCACCCATGGCATGGCGCATGACTACGAAGCCCGCATGGACGCTGTCAATTTCTCGCTCAATCTCGACGACGGTCTCAATCCCGAGCGTCTCGACCAGGCCGATCTGATCCTGGTGGGCGTCTCACGCGTCGGCAAGACGCCGACCGCACTTTATCTGGCCCTGCAGTACGGCCTGCGCGTGGCCAACTATCCGCTGACACCGGACGATTTTGATCAGGAAGGCCTGCCCGCCTGTCTGCAGGCCCATCTGCCCCGGTTGCGCGGTCTCACCCTGTCGGCCGAACGTCTGGCCGCCATCCGCCAGGCGCGCTACCCGGACAGCCGTTACGCCAGTCTGGCGCAATGCCGGCTGGAGCTTGGCGCCGCCGAAACGCTCTTCGAACGCCATGCAATTCCCGTCGTCGACACCACCCGCATGTCGGTGGAAGAAATCGCCGCGCACTTGCGGCCGCTCTGAGCGTCCGAACACGCGGGTCGGTGGCCCGCCCTCAAGTTTTGTGCGTTTCACCCGATTGAACAAACGACCCGGCACCGACTGATACGCAGTTCAGGCCTGCCTCCCCGTTCAACGATCAGGAGTTCCCGATGCCTTGCCTCCGCTCGCGTTCCCGCTTACACGCCGCAATGGAACCGGTTTGCCTCCTTTTGTCTACGTTACCGCGCTGACGACAGGCCAGCGTATTGGTTGCCCGCACAGCCAAAAAAAGACTGACCTGTCGTCAGCTGGCGTCTGCCCGTTCTGCCTCTTGCGATGACACGCTGCGTAAACGCTCGACTTGATCCGGCCCGAATCCGTAAGCGACAGATGGGGGGGTTTGTGTTGCCCACGGAAGATGCGCCGCTTGAATATGCCCACCCTTGATACGGACGCCTCCTCCGTGCAGACGGGGCGGCACTCCGTGGTCCCCATAGCCTGGCGGCGCGTATTGATGGCTGGGTTCATCGTCCAGTTGCTGCTGATTCTATTCGTCACTGTCATCGGCCTGCAGCAACTCCGGGTAACCGCCAGCAACCTCAGAACGGTCGTCGACATCCACATGCGCAAGCTGAGCCTCACCAAGGAGATGATGACCGCTGCACGCGAACGAACGCTTTGCATGTTCAGGCTGTCGATGAGCCACGATCCGTTCGAGCGCGATCAGCTGTTTATGGAATTCAACAAGTACGGTGCAGCGTTTGCCAATGCACGGATCGCGCTGCTGGGCATGCCCCTGAGTCCGCGCGAACACGAATTCCTCAACCAGCAAGGGCGCCTGACCAGCATTGCCCGTCCAATACAGGACGGGCTCGTCGATGCGCTGCGCAGCGATTTCGACTGGAAAGCCAATGAGCAGACGCTCAACAGCGCCCTCCCGGCGCAGAACAATGTCCTGCGCATCCTCTCGCTGCTCGATAACGAAACCCAGCAACTCGCGCTGGAAGCCAGCCGCAAGGCGTATCGAGCGCACGAAGTGGCGCGATTCTGGATGTATCTCCTGTCTGGAATCGCCCTGTTGCTGGGTGGCTTCGTCGCGGCGTCGGTCATGTATTTCACCCGGCGGGCCAGCCGCGAACACCACCATCTCGCTACGCACGACGCCTTGACTGGTCTGCCCAATCGTATGTTGTTCTTGGACCGCCTGGAGCAATCCCTGGTACGCGCGCAACGTCGCAATACGCTGGTGGGCGTAATGTTTATCGACCTGGATCGTTTCAAGCGCGTCAACGACACGCTCGGCCACAGCAGCGGCGATGCGCTCATTTGCGAGGTTGCGCAGCGCCTGCGTCTGGTGTTGCGCGCCGAGGATGTCGTGGCCCGGCTGGGAGGCGACGAATTCGGCGTGGTCGCCGACGCCGCCCAGATTGGCCATATCCTGCGGGTAGTGGAAAAAATTCTTGGCGCCGTCAGCGAGCCTTATCAAATCCTGGAGCGCGAGATTTTTTCCAGTTGCAGCATCGGCATCAGCGTCTATCCAAACGACGGCCAGGACGCTACGACCTTGCTGAAGCAGGCTGACACAGCAGCCTCCACCGCCAAGAATGACGGCAGAAACCGTTTCCAGCTCTACGACGCCGCCATGAATTCCATGGCCGAAGAACGGCTGCAACTGGAAACCGAGCTGCACTACGCGCTGGAGCGGGGGGAATTCCTGTTCCACTATCAGCCCAAGCTCAATCTGGATACTGGACGCATCCAGGGCGTCGAAGCGCTGATCCGCTGGGATCATCCGCACAAGGGTCTGCTCAGCCCGGCGGTGTTCCTGGAATTGCTGGAAGAAAACGGGGGGATTGTCGAAGTCGGCCGTGCGCTGTTGAGATCGGCCTGTCGCCAGACGGCGAACTGGCATGCCGCCGGCTTCACCGACCTGGATGTCGCCGTCAACCTGTCCGGAAAGGAATTCTGGCACGACAATCTGGTCGCCGACGTCCGCGACGCCCTGCAGCAATCCGGCCTGCCGCCGCACGCCCTGCATCTCGAACTGACTGAAGGCATTTTCATGCAGGACGTCGAAACGGCCGTCTCCATCATTCAGGCCTTGAAGGCACTGGGGGTGGCCGTGGCGATCGACGATTTCGGAACCGGCTATTCGTCGCTGGCCCACCTCAAGCGATTCCCGCTCGACATCCTCAAGATCGACCGTTATTTCGTCAAGGACATCCCGCACGCCCCGGTCAACGAAGCGCTCATCAGCTCGATTCTTGCCCTCTCTCACGGGTTGAATCTCGACACCGTCGCCGAGGGAGTGGAAACCCGGGAACAACTCGACATCCTGCGCAAGCTTGGCTGTCAGGTCATACAAGGCTATTTCATCAGCCGGCCGGTACCCGCCGAAGAAATCGCCGCGCTGCTGGCCCGTGACTGGCTGAAGGAATTCGATCCGGCCTGACCGGACGGCAGGAAACAACATCGGCCCAAATATTTCTTCAGTCGATCGGCATTTCCGTTAAAGAAACGCAAAACCGGGCCGAATCAGCACAGGCGAATCTTCACAAATGGGAGTGTGGGTGCAATCCGAGGGAGATCTGGTCATTACCGGCGTACAGGAAAATGGAAAGAAATTCCGCCCGTCTGACTGGGCCGAACGCCTGTCGTCCGCACTGGCCAGCTTTCATCCGGACAATCGCCTGCGCTATTTGCAGGGCGTCCAGACCTGCATGATCGAAGGGGAATACTGCCTGGTCGTCGCACGCTGGCTGCAAACCACCAACCCGGCGGCCTATGACTATGTCATGGGGTTCGCCCAGGCGAACCAGTTGCAGATCCAGATGGATCGCCGCAACGACAAACGGGCGCTGTAGGCTTGCCGGTCCGTACAGGCCAGACGCGGAATTTTCATGCGGACCCCCACGATTTTCCGTCATCACACGCAATCCCGGAAATGGCTGAGCGCCCCGGACGGCGACAGGTGCGTCCCGGGGCTTAAGTCTTGTCGATATTGGCCGTATCAACCGGAGTAGCGGTCACAACACAGGAGTAGTGCTCATGTCAGAACAGGATCAGGTTATGGCCGGCATGCCGGAAAACGACGAAGTATTCGATCCATCAGTCTGGATCGAAAATCTGGCGTCGATACTGGCCGGTTTCCTGGCTGATCCACGCCTGCGGTATTCGCAAGGCGTTCAGCCCAACGTGGTCGATGGTGAACTATGCCTGTTGGTGGCCACGTGGCTGGAAACAAGCGATCGCGCCACCTACGACTACGTCATGGATTATGCCAAAACCAACCGGCTGAGGGTTCAGCAGGACCGTCGCACGGGCGATCGCGCCATCCAGAAACCTGCCTGAAGCACGCACCCGGTACTGTGGATCAGGCCAGGCGCTGCCGCACCGCCTCGAATACGGCAATCGCCAGGGCCGCCGACGCATTCAGGGACTCCACCTTCCCCGTCATGGGAATCTGAACCGACGCGCTCGCTGCGGCACGCACTGTGTCCGATAGTCCGGCGCCCTCATTGCCCACCATCACGGCAAGCGGACCTGTCAGGTCGCACATGAACAGACTGCGGTCTTCCCCCAGCGCCAGGGCAAGACTCTGACCCTCGAATTGCGCACACCAATCCCGTACGTCCGTCGTCTGCACCATCGGCAACACGAACTGCGCACCCTGCCCGCCGCGCAGTGCCTTGGGCGACCACGGATCGTGGCAGCCCTTCGACAGCACCGCCAGTGTCGCCCCCGCCGCCGCGCCGGTACGCAGCATCGAACCGAGATTGCCCGGATCCTGGATGTCTTCCAGCACGATGACGAGTGGCGTGGTCGCGATGGCAGGCGGCGTAAGCCAGGCGGCCTCGGCAAGCAGGCCGGTCGGCGTGGCAACCGGCGCGAGTTTCGCGAACAGCGCATCGGGCAGTTCGACGGCCCTGGCATGCGGGCATAGCCCGGCCAGCCGTTCGAAGCGGCCGGCATCGAACGACGCCGCGTGCACCAGCGTATGCGGCTGGCCGCCGGCATCGAGATAGGCGGTCAGCAGATGCTCGCCGTCGAGCAACGTCATCCTGGCCTCGCGACGCGCGCGGGCGGACTCGGCCAGCTTTTTCAGCCGCTTGAAAAGCGGGTTGTCGCGCGAGGAAATGGCGGTTGCGGTCATGCCCGGATTATCCGCGATCCGCCGAGCCAGGCGTACACTCATGCCATGCGCATCGTCCTCATCACGCCCTACGGTCGCGA
>CAYVOR010000111.1:0-5763 GCA_964452995.1 uncultured Thiobacillus sp. | reverse complement strand
GGCGACATGCTCATTTATGCAGGGTTCTCGAGTCCGGTAATGGAAATGGAGATGCTGACGCTGACCTACTCCGACCTCAAGGCATTGATGCGCGATCTCAAGGGAATCGGTGCACACAATGCAGCCTCGGCCCGGCGGCGCGGTCTGCTGGGCAAGACGGCGTGGTCGCGTCTCGAACAGGCGTACGAAATGCAACGTGTGGAGGGCCGTCTTCCCGCCACCTTTGAGGTGATCTATGGTCATGCCTGGGCAGGCGACAAGACCCGGCGCGAAGACGGACGGCAGGTGATTCAAGTTAATATCGGCGAGCGCCGCCGCAAGCTGGGTCTGGCATGAGTGCGCGTGGGCTGTTTGTCACCGGGACCGATACCGGCGTTGGCAAGACGCGGGTGGCGGTGGCACTGATTCATGCCCTGCGCGCGCACGGTCTGCGCGTGGCGGCGATGAAGCCGGTGTCGGCCGGTTGTGCACCGGGTGAATTGAACGAGGATGTCGTGGCGCTGATGCGGGCGGCCAATGTTGACGCCGATGTGCGCGATGTGAATCCCTATGCGTTTGCCGAACCGGTTGCACCGCATATTGCAGCCGCGGTGGCCGGCATACGGATCGACCTCGATGTCATTGCGACGGCGTATGCGCGGCTCGCTGTTCAGGCCGATGCGGTGGTGGTCGAAGGTGCGGGTGGCTGGCGTGTGCCGCTCAACGAATGCGAGGACATGGCAGACCTTGCCCAGCGCCTGGGGCTGCCTGTGGTTCTGGTGGTGGGGCTCAGACTCGGGTGTCTGAATCATGCCTCGCTGACGGTTGAATCGATTCTTCATCGGCGTCTGCCATGGGCAGGCTGGGTAGGCAATCAGGTCGAACCGACGATGCAACAGGCGTCTCAAAATGTTGCTGCCTTGCAGCGGCTTCTGCCCGGTCCATGCCTGGGCATTCAGGAATTTTCTGATGGAAACGCTTTACCGCAAAACGTACAGCGCTGGCTGACCCTGCCAGAAGATATATCAGGGTCTTAATATGGAAATATTCTCTAATCAAATCAATAAGTTAATTTGATCGCAGCGCTTGTTCTGATAAGTAGCGTCGTGGTAATGTCTGCGACATGACGTCGCACGTGGGTTCCCGAGTTCTCCATAGGGATATGGGACAGGCGAATACGAAAGACAGTACGAGTGAGTCGGCAGGCGTGTTTGTATTTCAGTCCCGTCCGAATCATTCATTGACGCACCGCCAGCAGCAGCTGGTGTTCTGGAGTCTGGCGACAATAAGTTTTGTATCCGCAAGCGGCCTTACGCTGCTGGGATATTGGCCGATCCTGCCATTCGCTGGTCTGGAGATCGGACTGCTGGCCTGGGCATGGGGGAACCTTCGCAACCGCGAAGGGAATTACGAGACACTTACGATTGAAGGAGATGTGATCGTGCTGGAGTGGCAAGACGGCTCCAGTGGCGAGCGCCGTGAAATGAATCGCCAATGGGCGCGCGTGATTTGCGACTGCGGGACGCCAGGCAGAAACTGCCGTCTCAGCCTCAGTTCTCATGGTCGCGAAACAAGAGTCGGACAGTACCTGAGTGACGAGGCGCGGCTGCAACTGGCTGAGACCTTGCGCAGAAAGTTGCAGGCATGAATTAATACGCGCCGCAACGACGACCCATAACAAAGTCAGAGGACGGGGGACGCGATGAAGAGCATGTGGCAGAGGGCAGGGGTGATGGGGGCGGGTTGGACAGTCAGCCAGTCAGCGCTGGCAGACTATGCGTACAACCTGCAGGAACCGGTGAGCCAGATAGCGCGGGAGATATTCCATCTGCACAATCTCATCATGCTCGCCTGCGTGGGGATTTTCATCGTTGTCTTCGGCTTGATGTTCTACTCGCTGGTCATGCACCGCAAATCGGTCGGTCACAAGGCTGCGCACTTCCACGAAAACACCACGGTCGAAATCATCTGGACCATCATCCCGTTCATTATCCTGGTGGGAATGGCGTATCCAGCGGCCAAGGTCGTGATCGAGATGAAAGACACCTCCAATCCCGACATGACCGTCAAGATCACGGGATATCAGTGGAAATGGGGGTATGACTACCTCAACGACGGCGTGCAGTTTTATAGCACGCTCGCCACGCCGCAGGAACAGATCAACAATACCGCACCTAAGAACGAGCACTATCTGCTGGAGGTGGACAATCCGATGGTGGTCCCGGTCGGCAAGCGTGTGCGCTTGCTGATTACCGGCAACGACGTGATCCACTCCTGGTGGATGCCCGCATTCGGTGTCAAGCAGGACGCGATCCCGGGCTTTATTCGCGACAGCTGGTTCACAGCCGATAAAATCGGAACCTATCGCGGCCAATGTGCCGAGCTGTGCGGCAAAGATCATGGCTACATGCCGATTGTGGTCAAGGTGGTGTCCGACGAGGATTACCAGGACTGGGTCGCCCGGAAGAAAGGTACGGCCCAGGCAGCGACAGCCGATAACAGCAAAACCTTTGACATCAAGGAACTGGTGGAACGGGGCGAGAAGGTCTACCAGGCCAACTGCGTCGCCTGTCATCAGGCCAACGGCATGGGGCTGCCGGGTGCATTCCCTGCGCTGAACGGTTCCAAGGTCGCCACCGGGCCGATTGCCGCGCATATCAATATCGTGCTGCACGGTGGCCGCCCGGGTACCGCCATGGTCGCGTTTGCCAACCAGCTGTCCGACGCAGACATCGCCGCGGTGGTGACGTATCAGCGCAATGCCTGGGATAACAAGATGGGTGACGCGGCGCAACCCGCGGACATCGCTGCCGCACGTGGCGCAGTTGTCACGGCAGCCGCCACTCCCGCCGCGCAGTGAATAACCGAGAGGAGAGCAGAGTCATGTCTGACGCAGCACACGCCCACGACGACCACGGACACCCCGCGCATCCCACCGGAATCATGCGCTGGCTGACCACGACCAACCACAAGGACATCGGTTCGCTCTACCTGTGGTTTTCGTTCATCATGCTGTTTACCGCCGGCTCGATGGTCCTGCTCATTCGTTCCGAACTCTTCGAGCCAGGCATGCAGCTGATGCGTCCGGATTTCTTCAATCAGCTCACCACGCTGCACGGTCTGATCATGATTTTCGGCGTCATCATGCCGGCCTTCACCGGATTTGCGAACTGGCAGGTGCCGCTGATGATCGGCGCGCCTGACATGGCATTCCCGCGCATGAACAACTGGAGCTTCTGGCTTTTGCCCGTAGCTGCCATCATGCTGCTGGGTTCGTTCTGGTTGCCGGGCGGCGCCGCGGCGGGTGGCTGGACGATGTATCCGCCGCTTTTCATCCAGGGCGGCGCGTCTTACGACCTGACGATTCTGTCCATACACATCATGGGCCTGTCGTCGATCATGGGCTCGATCAATATCATCACCACCATCCTCAACATGCGCGCGCCGGGGCTTGCGCTGATGAAGATGCCGATGTTCGTGTGGACCTGGCTGATTACCGCCTATCTGCTGATCGCAACCATGCCGGTCCTCGCGGGCGCAATCACCATGCTGCTGACCGACCGTAATTTCGGCACGCACTTCTTCAACGCGGCAGGCGGCGGCGATCCGGTGATGTACCAGCATATCTTCTGGTTCTTCGGGCACCCCGAGGTCTACATCCTGATTCTGCCGGCTTTCGGGATCATCTCGCAAACCATTCCAACCTTCTCGCGCAAGCCATTGTTCGGCTACGCATCGATGGTGTACGCCACTGCGGCGATTGCGATCCTGTCCTTCACTGTGTGGGCGCACCACATGTTTTCCGTGGGTATGCCGGTGGCGGCGCAACTGTTCTTCATGTTCTCCACCATGCTGATCGCGGTCCCCACCGGCGTGAAGATCTTCAACTGGGTGGCCACGATGTGGAAGGGTTCGCTGACTTTCGAAACACCGATGCTGTTCTCGATCGCGTTCGTCTGCCTGTTTACGATAGGCGGCTTCTCGGGACTGGTGCTTGCGATGGCGCCGGTCGACATCCAGTTGCAGGATACCTATTACGTCGTGGCGCATTTCCACTATGTGCTGGTTTCCGGCGCCTTGTTCTCCATTTTTGCCGGAATCTATTACTGGCTGCCAAAATGGACGGGTCATATGTACAACGAGACGCTCGGAAAACTACACTTCTGGATGTCGGTCATCGGCATGAACATCGTGTTCTTCCCGATGCATTTCCTTGGCCTGGCGGGCATGCCGCGACGCATTCCGGACTATGCGCTGCAATTCACCGGATTCAATCAGGTTGCGACCGTGGGGGCCTTCATCTTCGGCTTCAGCCAGCTGATATTCCTGGTGCTGGTGCTGAAAACGATCAAGGGCGGCGCCAAGGCAAGCGATCAGGTATGGGAAGGCGCGCAAGGTCTGGAATGGACGGTGCCGTCACCGGCGCCCTACCACACCTTTGAAACTGCGCCGGTGGTGAAATGAGCGGCGGTTCGACGGACATGGCGGACAAGCGAAACGGCAAGTACCTGACGGCCGCCATTCTGGCGGCCGTTGCGATTTGCCTGTTTCTGCTCACGTTATACAACGGCTTGAGGTAAGTCATGGCCACCGGCAAATCCATCACGCTGACCAAGCTGATCATTGTGACGCTCGGCATGTTCGGATTCGGGTTTGCGCTGGTCCCGTTTTACTACAAGATTTGCCAGGTGACCGGGATCAACTCCGGGGACGAGCAGAGCCTGGTGAAGAACACCCAGGTCGATACCAGCCGCTGGGTAACCATCGAATTCGATGCCAATACCAACGAGGGCTTGCCGTGGCAGTTCAAGACCACACAGCGCAGCGTCAGGGTGCATCCGGGCCAACTGGTACAGGTAGAGTACGAGGTGGCCAATAACAGCGATCATGCAATTGTGGGACAGGCTGTGCCGAGTTATGGGCCGGCTCACGCGGGTGCGTTCTTCAAGAAGATCGAGTGCTTCTGCTTCACGCCGCAGACGCTGGCGGCAGGCGAGCGGCGCCAGATGCCGGTGTTGTTCGTGCTGGACCCATCGATAGACAAGGATTTGCATACCGTGACCTTGTCCTACACCTTCTTCAACACGGCGCCCAAGGCGCAGTCGGCGACATTGCCGGAAAAAGTGCCGCATGTCTGAGAAGGGGAATCTCCGGGCAGTGTTTGCCGTGTTATGGGGGTTTTTCGGGGTGCGCAAACGGCGCGATTACGACGGCGATGCACAAAGTCTGACGCAGACACAGATCATCGTCGCCGGATTGATCGGTGGCGTGGTGTTTGTCCTGATATTGATGCTGCTGGTGTACCTGGCGTTGCAGTTCGTGAAGTAAGCGATCCATAAACGAGGAAGAGGGGGAAGACATGAGCCTGGCGCAAACTGATAAATATTACCTGCCGCAACCTTCGCTCTGGCCGATTACCGGATCGGTTGCACTGATGACGATGGCCATAGGGGGCGTCATGGCCATTCATCACATGGATCATGGCTTATGGATTCTGGCAGCCGGGGTGGCCGTGCTGTTCTTCATGATGTTCGGATGGTTTGGCGAAGTGATTCGCGATAGCGAGGCCGGGCGCTACAACAAACAGGTCGATTCCTCCTATCGCTGGTCCATGACCTGGTTCATCTTTTCCGAAGTGATGTTCTTTGGCGCCTTCTTCGGTGCGTTGTTTTATACCCGGGTGCTATCGGTGCCGTGGTTGGCCGAGTCCGACACGATGCAGCAGCTCTGGCCCACGTTCAAGGCGGCGTGGCCGACCGCGGGCCCCGGCCTGACGGCTGATGG
>CAYVOR010000110.1:0-5780 GCA_964452995.1 uncultured Thiobacillus sp. | reverse complement strand
CGGAGTCGTTGCTGCTTGAGCGGCTTACGAATCCGGCGTGCCCCTTGCGGGTACACTCACGGCATGACTGATTTCAAGAAATAACGATGCTCTGGGAAACCATTTCGGTCGTGCGCGACCTGCCGCGATTGCATGAAATCGCCTCGGTGATGATCCGCTACGGCTGGGGCGATCTGGTGCGCGTCCTGGGTATCAGCGGTGTGCTGGAGCGTGCTGGCCGGGTTTTGCACTGGCACAGCACCAGCGAGATCAGCCAGCTCGACGCCCCGGTGCGCGTACGCCGTGCGCTGGAAGAGCTCGGACCGAGCTTCGTCAAGCTGGGGCAGGTGCTGGCAACGCGGGTTGATGTATTCCCGCCGGACTGGATCGCCGAATTCGAGAAGCTGCACAGCCAGGTGCCGGCGGTACCCTACGAGCAGTTGCATCACGAACTGGTGGCAGCCATCAAGGGCGAGCCCGCCGAGGTGTTTGCCGCGTTCGATCCGGTGCCGCTGGCGGCGGCCTCCATCGCACAGGTGTATCGCGCCGTACTCAAGGATGGCACGCGGATCGTCGTCAAAATGCGTCGACCCGGCATCGAAGCGGTGGTCCAGGCCGATCTGCGCATCATGGAGCACGCCGCCCGGTTGCTGGAAAGCGAAGTACCGGATTCACGCCGCTACGATCCGGTACAAATCGTGTCGCAGTTCCGCCGTTCGCTGAGCCGCGAACTCGATCTGGCGAAGGAAGCGCGCAACATTGACCAGTTCGCGCGCAATTTCGGCGATGATCCGCTGGTGAAGATTCCCCGTGTGTACTGGGAATTCACCAACGACTACGTCAATGTGCAGGAAGAAATCATCGGAGCGGCGGGCGTTGCGCCCGACAAGCTGCGCGCGCAGGGACTCGATCCAAAATTGCTGGCGGCGCGTGGCGCCGATACCGTACTGCGCATGGTGCTGGAGCATGGCTATTTTCATGCCGATCCGCACCCTGGCAACGTCCTGTTCCTGCCTGACAACCGCATCGGCATGATCGACTTCGGCATGGTGGGGATGCTGACCAATTTCCGCCGCAACCAGATTGTCGACATGCTGCACGCCCTGACGCGCAAGGACGAGCAGGCCCTGCTTCAGGTCCTGCTCGACTGGAGCGACGAGTCGGTGCGTGATGAAGACCGCCTGGCTTATGACGTGGCCGAACTTTTGCAGAACTATGACGATCTGCAACTCAAGGACGTGAAAATTGGTGGCCTGCTGAATGACATCACAGCGATCATGCGCGACAACAATCTGGTTCTGCCGGCCGATCTGACCCTGTTGTTCAAGACGCTGATCACGCTGGAAGGCCTGGGCCAGCAGCTCGACCCCGAATTCCACATGATCGACCATGTGACGCCCTTCGTGGAGCGCGTCATCCAGCAGCGCTACACGCCGCAGGCGCTGCTTGCGCGCGGGCGCAAGAGTGTGCGCGAGACACTGGAGGTGCTGGCCGATCTGCCGCGCGATCTGCGCCATCTGCTGCGGGATATGCGACGGGGCCGGATCAAGATCGATCTCGACCTGAAACGGCTGGACCAGTTCGGTCATCAGCTGAACCGTGCCAGCAACCGCTTGACGATGGGCATCCTGACGGCCTCGCTGGTGGTCGGTTCCAGCATCATCATGACGGTAAAGGGCGGGCCTCAGCTGTTCGGTCTGCCTTTTTTCGGGCTGATGGGATTCCTGATCGCGTTTTTCAACAGTCTGTGGATTATTTTTTCCATCTGGCGATCCGGCAAACACTGATGCCCGGGATCAGGCGATGCAATTGACACCGGCGTTCTGAATGGCGAGGCTGGCCGCCACCTCCGCCAGGGGAATCGGCCGGCTCAGCAAATAACCCTGTATGTGTGCAATGCCCAGACTTTCGACCTTGCGCAGAATGGCATCGGTCTCTACCCCCTCGGCCACCAGCGAATAACCTGCCTCGCTCATCATGCGGGCGAAGTCGGCCACCACGCGGCTGGCGCGGTCGTCCTGTCCCAGCTTGTTGATCAGCGAGATGTCGAACTTGACGACATCCACCGGCAGATCGACCAGATAGCGCAAGGGTGAATAGCCCGTACCGAAATCGTCCATGGCAATGCGGTAATTCACGGTGCGCAACAGATCGAGATAGGTGCGCACCTCGGTCATCTGCGTAATGAGCGAGGTTTCCGTGATTTCCAGTATCAGGGGATGACGGGCGTTATGACGCGACAGTTCGAGCAGTTGCGAGACGACTTCCGGATGGGAAATGCTCTGGGCGGACAGATTGATCGATATGCCGATGCCGGGTGGCAATTGCTGTGACGACAGGTCGGCATCGACCTGGTTCAGCACCGCCAGATCGAACCCTGCCTCGAGACGCCGGCTGCTGACGACTGGCAGGAAAGCATCCGGCATGATGAGATCGTTGTGGTAGCGGATGCGTGCCAGCGCCTCGTAATAATCCACCTTGCGTCCGGGCAGGGCATGGATGGACTGATAATGCATTTCGATCATGCCGGGGCTGGCCAGCGCCTGGAACAGGGCGCTGGTCTCGCGACTGGCGACCAGCGTCTGCGAGGCGCGTTCGGTATCTTCACCATACAGTGCGATGCGGGTGCGGCCCGGCTGCTTCGCGGTATACATGGCGATGTCCGCCTGTTTGGGCAGATCGTCGACATGCTCAAACTGGTCGGCGGCGCAGAAGGCGATGCCGATGCTGATCCCGACCGGCTCGTTGATTCCCAGATCGGCGAAAGCCGACGCGTCGAGCAGGCTCTGGCAACGCTGCGCGATCTGCTTGGCCTGGGCGGGCGTGGTGCGCGACAGGAAGGTGGCAAATTCGTCACCGCCGAGGCGATACAGGCGGTCGTTGGCGCGCAATGCCATGACCAGTGCATCGGCGATGATGGAAAGCACGCGGTCGCCCTTGGCGTGGCCGTAGGTGTCGTTGATGGTCTTGAAACGATCGCAATCGAACAGCAGGAAGGCTACGCCTTGCGGCGCATTTTTCAGCTCGATACGGAACTGCTCCCAGTCTTCTTCATACGCGCGCCGGTTGTGACAGCCGGTGAGCGCATCCTGGCGCGCCTGTGAGTGGAATTCGCGATTCTGGTGTTCCAGCGAGCCGTGCAGTTCGCGCAATTGCAGTTGATAGTCGTACAGCGAGCGACGCACATTTTCCAGCTCGCTGATGCGCAGGGCTTGCGAACGCGGAGGATGGGGACTGAACCGGCCGTGCTGCATGGCATCGATATCCTGCGACAGCCTGTGCAGCGGGCGCACCAGCAAGCGGTTGTATACGACGAAACCGAGCAGGGACATGACGGCCAGGAGCACAAACAGCGCGAGCAGGGTGTGCGACAGGATACTTTGAAAGCGGAGCCGGTCGGGGTCGGGCAGGGTATTGAACGCCAGCCGCGAGAGCAGCTTGGCGGCCGGAAGTTTTTCGCCCGGTTTGAGTGCCAGCTTGATACTGGGCTTGTCCGTGAAATGGAGGGCTCCCTGCCGCAGCAGGACCGGCATGAAGTCGAGCTGGATCATCCCATAGCCAAGCAGGGTCTGGTGTCGTTCGTCGCTGTAAACCGGGAAGGCATGGTACAAAATGGCAGTGTCCGCCTCGTCGACCAGCCAACTCGATGATTGATGCGGCGAGACGTCGGCGGGCAATCTTGCCGGCAGGCTTTTTTTTGCCGGGCTCGGAGCCAGTAGCGAACCCGACGGGGTATACAACGCCACCCGGACAAAGTGGCTGGGGAGTATGCCGCTTTCATACACCCGCTGGTCCCGCCAGTATGAGTAATACTCGGGCAGCACCAGTTGCTGCCGGGTTTCGTCCCAGCTTGCCAGCTTGTTCGCCTGTTCATCTGTCTGGCCCAGCAGGCGCTGGACGGCCGAGGCCAGTTCGGAAGCCGCTGCATCCCGATTGTGTCGTTCCAGGCTTTGGGTGACCTCGCGCGTCTGATACGCTGCAAAACCAGCGATCAGGCTGACCAGTACCAACAGCCCGGTAACGAACGCAAGTGCAATCTGTTTGATGGAAATGGCTTCAGGCCACTTCATGGCGAAGGCCTCTGCGGCATGTGGCCAAGAAAATGCAGAGTATTGTCCAGCAGATCGAACTCGTGTTCGCCGTCCATGAAATGACTGCCGCCGCGCACAATCACCAGAGGAATCTGAATGTGCTGCAAGGCCTTGAGCCAGCCTATCCCCAAGGTATTGTCCGCATCGCCCATGACAAGCAGCTTGTTGACGGGTAACTGTTTTAACGCAGTCAGTACACGGGTCTGGTCCCAAAGTACATAGGACAGCAGACCTTCAGGCGTCGAGGTGTATTGACGGCAGAAGGACAGATTCTGGGTGACCAGGGCGCGTTGTTTGTTCTGTATGCGGGCTTGCAACTGGGCAATCAGGGTATCGCGCGAGGTCGCGCCGATCTGCGCTTCGATCAGCGAGGTGCCGACATAGGCTTTGATGGCAGGATCCGGCCGGTTGTCCAGATAGGCCAGCAACTGCAGGCTGCCGAAGCTGTGGCCAACCAGCACGATGGAGCGATGGCCATGCGACTTCAGCCAGTTCACCCAGCGCCCGATCTCGGCCACGTCATCCTCCATCCCGTGTTTGTGCACGGCTTCACATGCGAGGCTCTGCTTGCGATTGGGAATGTTCAGGCTGAGTGTGGGCGACAGAACCGTATAGCCTGCATCCTGCAGGCCGCTCGCCAACGTCGAGACGGTGGAATATTCGCGCGTCTGCAAAAAACCGTGCAGCAGCAATACGGCGGGTTTGCTGCGTTGGCCGATCAGATATTCGGCATTGGCAGAGATACCGGGACGCATCTCCTGCTGGACGATGATCGCGTGTGCGGTGACGGGGAATACCGACATCAGCAAGCAAAGCAGGTAGAAGCGCATAGCGGGACTGGATAAGCGGAGGCTAAGTTTCTAACGGCACGAGCGAGGGGAACTGAAGCATCAGCAAGCGGTTCTGCCTAGGGTGAATGTTACACTTCGCCGTGAAATCCAGCCTAAAAATGTTTGATCTGAAACAGCTCTTTTCCCCCGATGGCGCGTGTGCCGCAGTCTTGCCGGGCTGGCGTGCGCGCCCGCAGCAACTGGCCATGGCCGAGGCAGTCGAGCGCGCCATCGCCGGTAACAGCGTGCTGCTGGCCGAAGCCGGAACCGGTACGGGAAAAACCCTGGCCTACCTGATTCCCGCCTTGCTGTCGGGTGGCAAGGTGGTGATCTCCACCGGCACCAAGGCCTTGCAGGACCAGCTGTTCCACCGCGATCTGCCGGCTGCACGACGTGCGCTGAAATCGCCGGTCAAGGTGGCCCTGCTGAAAGGCCGCGCCAACTATGTCTGCCATCACCATCTGCAACGCAATCTCGCCGATGGCCGTTTTGCTAACCGCGACGACCCCGTCTGGCTCGCCAGAATCGCCCGCTTTGCCGAAACCAGTACGCGCGGCGATCGCGCGGAAGCCGAGGGCATACCTGAGGACGCCAGCGCCTGGCATTATGCCATTTCGAGCCGTGATACCTGCCTCGGCAGCGAGTGCAGCCATTTCAAGAGCTGCTTCGTGATGGCCGCACGCAAGGCCGCACTCGAGGCCGAAGTGGTGGTGGTCAATCACCATCTCTTCTTCGCCGACCTGTGGCTCAAGGACGAAGGCGTCGCCGAGCTGCTGCCGGCGTGCAACACCGTGATTCTCGACGAGGCGCACCAGTTGGCCGACACCGCTGCGCAGTTCTTCGGCGAGACGCTGTCCACCGCCCAGCTGCTCGATCTGGC
>CAYVOR010000109.1:0-5819 GCA_964452995.1 uncultured Thiobacillus sp. | reverse complement strand
GCGCACGTGGCCCATGTGCAGCTTGCCCGACGGATAGGGAAACATCGACAGGCAATAGTATTTCGGACGCCCGGAATCGTCGCTGGCCCGATAGGCCTGGCTGGCTGCCCATTTTTCCTGGGCGGCGCGTTCGATTTCCGAAGGAAGGTATTTTTCTTGCATCGCGACAAACCGCATGGAATCAAGGCGGCCGATTATACCGCCCGCTCAATAACTTGACCGGCTACGCGCCGATACCGCCTGCGATCCGCCTCCCCACGCATGGCTGTCCGATCGGGCACGCGGCCGGGGCGACACTGGAGCCGGCCTCTCGACTTCCCGGACGGATCCGGGTTGACTGGATCACGGCCAGTCAGCCAGTACCGCATCAAGCGGGCATTCGCTCGGCGGAGGTGTGTTTTCTCCGCCCGACCCCCTTCGGCCGGTCGTCGGCCATTGTCGCCATTTGCCCGGGCCGATCCGACAAGACATCCGGATTGTGCGGGTTAAACCCCTTCGTCTGGTATAGGTATATAAAGGCGGTTGATCATTCCCCCGTCACGTTTCCTTCCTGCAGGAGATTATCGTGGACAGACTCCGATTCGGCGCATGGCTCCTGGCAGGACTGACGTTTGCGACGTCGCCGTTGCCTGCGCATGCAGAAGTATCCCCGGCGACGGCGGCCCGAATGGATGTCGTATCCGCGGTGAATATGGCGGGACGCCAGCGCATGCTGTCGCAGCGCATGGTCAAGGCCTACCTCATGCTGGGACAGGGTATCGCGCCCGCTGACGCCCGCATCCTTCTGCAGGGATCGATCGATCGGTTTGAATCGCAGCTCGCGGCACTGAAAGCCTTCCAGCCGACCCCGAAGGTGCGGCAGGCGGTCTCCCTTGTTGAAAGCGCCTGGGCGACATGCAGGCCGCTGCTGACCGCGCCGCCCAGCCAGGCCGGCGCTGTTGAACTGTACGACGCCAGCGAGGCCCTACAGCAGGCGGCGCACAGCGCAGTACTGGCCTACGTGGACGTCAATGCAGCGGCGATCGACCACCTGGTCGGCCTGGCAGGGCGCCAGCGCATGCTGTCGCAGCGCATGGCCAAGTTTTATTTCTATCGCAGCTGGGGGCTCTATGACGCGCCAGCCGAAATTGAATTGCGCTTCAGCCGTGCACATTTCACCGCCGTGCTGATCCAGATCGAAAAGTCGCCACTCGTATCGACGCAGGTCCGCGCCGCCCTGGCGCAGCTCAGAGGCGAGTGGGAACCGTACCAGCAGGTGCTGTTCGCGAGCCGCGATCCCG
This sequence comes from uncultured Thiobacillus sp., assembly GCA_964452995.1. GTDB lineage: Bacteria > Pseudomonadota > Gammaproteobacteria > Burkholderiales > Thiobacillaceae > Thiobacillus. The sequence goes on along the minus strand of CAYVOR010000109.1, from coordinate 4,539 downwards.
TGAAGATGCGCATGAATGCCGCGCGGGTGGCCCGGTTGAGCGAACGGGTCCTTGCGGCCACGGAGAACCTGGTTACCCAACTCGCGGCACCGTCACAGGGTGCGCCCTCCTAGGGTGGGTTAGCGCCAATTTCGCAGCGCGTTTGCCACGCCTGCTTCCAGTCGTTGTTGGCCGCGTCCGGCCCACTGAATACCCCACGCCGGCAGCTACGCCAAATGGGAATTGTCCATTCATCGATAGTTTGTTATATAGGACATTCACCCCCGATTATCCTGTCAGTAGACCTGAGAGCCATTCGGGACCTATGTGTTGAATTCAACCCGCCGAGGCCTGGTCATGAAACAGTGGCATGTGAAATACCCCAACAGATTCGATCTCGATACGCAGGACAATTACCTGAAATGGCGCGACGAGAAACTGGCCGCCTACCCCAAAGATGTCGGCGGTCTGGTCGTTGAACTGGGTGACATGACGGCGATTACCCCGGCCGAAAAAACCAAGATCCTGCAAACGGTCGAGCGGGCCAACATGTGTGTGTATACCGCCGGCTCGGCCGAACTGCAGATGGATTCCCTGCTGGCCCTGGGAAAACAACTCGGCATCACCCGCACGGACAAGTCCGCCCGACACGCACGGTCAGACGAACTGACCGATTCGGGCATCCTGAACCGGGCCGTCCCGTTCTCCACCCGGCACTGCAACTGGCACACTGACGCAACGTATTACGGATCGGACAAAACCATCCAGGCACTGTTCCTGCTGTGCAAACGCCCGGCACTGGCAGGCGGAAGCAACAAGGTTCTGGACCATGAAATGCTGTACATCCAGCTGCGGGACAAAAATCCCGATGCCCTAGAAGTGCTGATGCGCAAAAACTGCTTCAACTACCGGAATCCGGCCAGCGGTGAAATCAACCCGGGCCTGGGGGGGAAGGTTTTCTGGACGGATGCCGAAGGCTATTTGTGCCACCGCTTCTCGTTCCGGAAAACTGACATGGCCTGGTCTGAAGAAAGCGATGTCGCCGCTGCCCGGGAAGTGCTGGAATCCCTGATTTCAAACGAGATGAAGCATGTAATCGAAGGCAGGCTGGAATCGGGCATGGGTCTGATTTCAAACAACGTACTTCACACCCGTGAAAAACTGGTGGACAGCGATGACACCGCTAAAAAGCGGCTGCTTTTCAGGGGTCGCTTCTACGACCGGGTCAAGCCCGAACAACTCAGTTAGCAGGCCACCCCGGATATCCGGTCCGGGCGTCCAGGCCGAACTTCGCGGGGCCGGATTCACGGCTCTTTAATCGCCTCTTTAAAACCACGATTCCCAGAAAAGGTATTTTTCCCGCATCAAAAACCGCTCAAAACAGCCAAAATACCCAGGGACAGCCATACCCATCGCGCGCTTGCGACCGTTTTACCGGCAAAATGGCACGCTATTTTTCGTTGCGCCAGGGAGAACGGCATGCCATTTCGACCCCTCCGCCTGATCCTGCTGTGGCTGCTGGCCGGATGGCAGTTCGCCTGGGCGGATCAGCCGCCGGCAGATCCGCCGACCGCGCCGGCCGATGCCCTGCAGCAACTCAGGTCCGCCCCCAGCCGAGGCCTGCTTTATGAAGTCAGCCGGGACGGGAAAACCGCCTATCTTTTCGGCACGATCCACGTCGGCCGGCCGGACTTTTTCCCGCTCGATCTCGTCGTCACCCAGGCTCTGGCGCAATCCAGCGAACTGGTGGTCGAACTCGACGCCACCCGGCACGACAGGATGCAAACCGCCGTGCAGCGTCATGCCATCCTGCGCGACAGCCAGCGTCTCGATTCCCTGCTGACGCCCGCCCTGCGGAAACGGCTGCAGGTCCAGCTCGACGTCCTGCAGCTCCCGCGTGAAACCATTCAGGCCTACAAGCCCTGGATGGCCGCCCTGTCACTGATGATGGTGGCCATGCAGGCACAGGGATTCGACCCTGTCTATGCCACCGACTTGTACCTGATCGCGCTGGCGCAGGGCTTCGACAAACCGATTGAGGAACTGGAAAGCATCGACTTTCAGCTGGCGCTTTTTGACAGCACCACGCATAAGGAACAGCTCGCCTTTCTCGATGAAACGCTCCAACTGCTGGAGCAAGGCAAGCTACGCGGCGACACCCAGGCGCTCGTCGATGCCTGGCTCGATAGCGATGCGCATGCCCTGCAGCAGCAAGCGCAGAAATCGATGCACGAGAACCCGCGCTCGGCGCGCTGGATGCAGCAAAAACTTTTTACCGAGCGCAACCACCGCATGGCCGGGCGCATTGACCGCCTGCTCGCCGCAGGCCGCCAGCCCTTCGTCGCCATCGGCGCCCTCCACCTGACCGGCGCGGACGGCGTACCCGCGTTGCTGGAAATGCGTGGCTATCACATCAAGAACCTTTACCCCTGAGGAGACTTCATGAAAAACCTGCTGCTGCCCGTGCTGATTCCTCTCATCTTTCCGACAGCAGTCCTGGCCGCCCAACCCGACGTCGTGCCGGTCAAACAGATCGGTCTTGAACTCGCACGCGACATCGCCATGGACGCAATCGAAGCCTGCCGCGGAAACGGCTATAACGTATCCGCCGTCGTGCTCGACCGCGCCGGGAATGTTCAGGCCGCCTTGCGCGACACGCTGGCGGCGCGCCCTACGCTCGAAATCGCCGAACGCAAGGCCGGCATGAGCATCATGTCAGGGATCGATTCCGGCGAGTTTCGTGCCGCGCGCGGCGATATCCGTCCCGAGCTCAACCATATCGGCGGTCTCATCGTGATGGAAGGCGGCCTGCCGATCCGCGCCGCTGGCAGCCTGATCGGCGCAATTGGCGTATCGGGCGCGCCCGGCGGCGACAAGGATGCCGCCTGTGCCGCCGCCGCGCTGCAGAAAGTTGAGGAACGACTGGAATTCGCGCCATAGCGCCCGGCAGCGATGCCACGCCATATGGATGACAAGCCCTCCTCAGGGCGGGTAAAATGGCGCGTTTTCGCTTTCATTCTCAACCCTCTTCAGGGAGTCCCAGCATGTCCAAGAAGCATCCCGTCATTGCAGTCACGGGTTCATCCGGCGCCGGCACCACGACCGTCAAACGCGCATTCGAGCACATTTTTTTCCGTGAGCAGATCAACGCCGCCGTAATCGAAGGCGACAGCTTTCATGCGCTGTCGCGAGTCGAATTCAAGGACGCCGTGAAAAAGGCCGAAGCCGAAGGCAACATGTCGTTCAGCCATTTCGGCCCGGCCGCCAACCGCTTCGACAAACTGGCCGAACTGTTCGAAACCTACGGCAGGACCGGCAGTGGCAAGAAGCGCTACTACATCCACAGCGACGAAGAAGCCGCCGAGTACAACAATCGCTGCAATACCAGCCTCAACCCCGGTGAATTTACCCCGTGGGAAGACGTGCCTGCCGACTCCGACGTGCTGTTCTATGAAGGCCTGCACGGTCTGGTGAAGACCGACGACATCGATGTCTCCCAGCATGTCGACCTCGGCATCGGCGTGGTGCCCATCGTCAATCTCGAGTGGATCCAGAAGATCCACCGCGACGGTGCCGAGCGCGGCTATTCGGCCGACGTCATCGTCGACACCATCCTGCGCCGCATGCCGGACTATGTGAACTACATCACCCCGCAGTTCTCGCGCACCGATATCAACTTCCAGCGCGTGTCGACCGTCGACACCTCCAATCCCTTCATCTCGCGCGACATCCCGACGCCGGACGAAAGCTTCATCGTGATCCGCTTCCGCGATCCGGATGGCGTCGACTTCCCGTATCTGCAGAACATGATCCCGAACTCCTTCATGTCGCGCCGCAACACCATCGTGGTGCCGGGCGCCAAGATGGGCTTCGCCATGGAACTGATCCTGGCGCCGATCATCCAGGACATGATCGCGAACAAGAAAAAGAACAAGTAAACCTGGTGCCGGCCGGCTGGCCGGCCTCATTCAAACCAGAAACGGAGCCGCATGGCTCCGTTTTTGTCTGCGTCTTGAACGGAAACAGATCATCCTGACCAGGCTGCAGGATACGTGGCCCGCGCAAACGCCTCGAACCGGCTGGCCTCCAGCGGCTTGCTGAAGTAATAGCCCTGCGCCTCCTTGCACCCCTGCTCACGCAGGAAAGCCAGCTGCCCCTCGGTTTCGACGCCTTCTGCAATCGTGAGCAGACCCAGGCTCTCCGCGAGGCTGATGATGGCGCTGACGATGGCGCGATCTTCCGGATCCTCGACGATTCCCCTGACGAAGGACTGATCGATCTTGAGACGATGGACCTTGAAACGTTTCAGATAACTCAGCGAGGAATACCCGGTACCGAAGTCGTCGATCGACATGCGGACGCCGCGTGCATGCAGGTTGTTCATGACCGCGATGGCCGCCGGCGCGTCGTCCATCGCCACGCTTTCGGTCAGTTCCAGTTCCAGGTACTGCGGCGGCAGCCCCGCCTCGTCAAGGATCTCGCTGACCCGTTCAGGCAGACGCGGATGGCGGAACTGCACGGCCGAAAGATTGACGGCCATCGCCATGGGCGCCAGCCCGC
>CAYVOR010000108.1:0-5965 GCA_964452995.1 uncultured Thiobacillus sp. | reverse complement strand
TGGTCAATCACCAACGGGCCAGCCCGCAATCGCTCGCCAAGCACCTGCGCTACATTGAGCGTGATGGCGTGGGCCGCGACGGCGAGCCGGGCCAAGCCTACGGGCCGCAGGCCGATACCGCTGACCTCGACGCCTTCAAGGAACGCTGCGCCGACGACCGGCACCATTTCCGCTTCATCCTCTCGCCCGAGGATGGCGCGGAGCTGGAAGACCTGCGCACCTACACGCGGCACCTCATGGGCCGCATGGAGGCCGACCTGGGCACGGGCCTCGATTGGGTGGCCGTCAACCACTGGAACACCGACAACCCGCACACGCACATCGTCGTGCGCGGGCGCGACGACACCGGCAAAGACCTCATCATCGCGGGCGACTACATCGCCGATGGCTTCCGCCATCGCGCCGCCGAACTGGCGACCGAATGGCTGGGGCCGCGCACCGAGCTGGAGATCCAGCAGACCTTGCAGCGCGAGGTGGAGCAAGAGCGGTGGACGAGCCTGGATCGCACCTTGAAGCGCGAGGCCGGCGACGATGGCCTGGTGCATGCCGAACGGCTCAACGAACCCCGCTTGCAACGCCAGCGCCTGCTGCTGATCGGCCGCCTGCAACGCTTGCAGCGCCTGGGCCTGGCCGACGAGACGCAGCCGGGCACCTGGGCCGTCCATGCGGATGCGGAAAAGACCCTGCGCGCCCTTGGCGAGCGTGGCGACATCATCCGCACCATGCAGCGGGCCATGAGCGGTCAGCCGCGCGAGCTGGCGGTGTTCGAGCCGGGCGAGGATGGCCGTACCGTCATTGGCCGCGTGGCCGCCAAGGGCTTGGCCGACGAGTTGCGCGACCGGGGCTTTCTGGTCATCGACGGCGTGGACGGCAAGGCTCACTACGTCGCGTTGAATGCCCGCGACGAGTTGGCCAACTATCCGACGGGCGCGGTGGTGGAGGTGAAGGGTTCGGCCGACGTGCGCGCTGCCGATAAGAACATCGCCGCGCTGGCGAGCGATGGCCTGTACCGTGCCGACCATCACCTGGCCATCGAACAGGGCCGGGCCACGCCCGGACGCGACCCGCAGGAAGTCGTCGCTGCCCACGTCCGGCGGCTGGAAGCCCTGCGCCGGGCCGGCATCGTGGAGCGTGTGGTCGAAGGGCTGTGGAAGGTGCCGGACGACCTAGCCGAGCGTGGCCGCCAGTACGACGCGCAGCGCCTGGGCGGCGTGGCTGTGGAGCTGAAATCGCACCTGCCGATCGAGCGGCAGGCCCGCGTGATCGGCGCGACCTGGCTCGACCAGCAACTGATCGGCGGCGGCCGTGGGCTGGGCGACCTGGGCTTTGGTGGCGATGCCAAGCAGGCCATGCAGGAGCGCGCCGATTTCTTGGCCGAACAAGGACTGGCCGAGCGACGCGGGCAGCGTGTGATCCTCGCCCGCAACCTGCTGGGCACGCTGCGCAATCGGGAGCTGGCGCAGGCCGCGAAGGACATTGCGGCGGAAACCGGCCTGGAGCATCGCCCCGTGGCGGACGGGCAGCGCGTTGCCGGCATTTACCGGCGTTCCGTCATGCTCGCCAGCGGGCGCTACGCGATGCTCGACGACGGCATGGGATTCAGCCTGGTGCCGTGGCGGCCGGTGATCGAACAGCGGTTGGGGCAGCAGATCGTTGCGACGGTTCGGGGCAGCGGGACATCCTGGGACATTGGCCGATCACGGGGGATGGGTCTTGCCTGATAAGAGCGGGCACGTCCTGCCCTCCCGAAGGAGGCGCCCGTTACACCCCAAATAAAGCAAGGACTTTCCAATACAACCGTATTCGTATAACATACGAATACGGTTGTATTTTTATTTCAAAGGTTTGTTGTCATGGGTTAGTACTACGTCTTCTGCGGAGGACTTCTAGAAATTGGCTTCACCACGTGCATGCGCTACACGGATGGATTCAGGAATGTTCCCTGGACCTTGGGCTTTCTTGTCTGCATCGCAGCCAGCATGTTCTGCCTGGAGGCGGCCACCAAAACCGTCCCAATCGGTACGGCCTACGCCGTGTGGACCGGCATCGGTGCGCTCGGCACCGTGGTCGTCGGGATGATCTGGTACCACGAACCCGCAAACCTGCTGCGGATGCTTCTACTGGTCACGCTGATCGGCGCAGTCGCGGGTCTGAAACTCACGGCCGGGCACTGAAACGCGAACCCGTGCGCATCCAGCGCACGGCATCCTACGGAGCGACGTATGGGAAGAAAAAAGACAATTGACCGCGATAGGGTGCTGGATGTCGCGGAACTTCTGGTCAGCCAGAAAGGCGCGGCGAGCCTGACGTTCGACTCCATCGCCCAGGCCGCTGGAATTTCCAAGGGTGGAGTGCAGTCGTGCTTCGCCAGCAAGGAAATATTGATCGAATCGCTGTTGATGCGGTGGATCGCGCAGTACGAATCACGCATCTCCGAGCTTCGGGCCGATCAAGCGACGCCGATGAGCGCCGTCGAAGCGCATATCGCCAACACGTTCGGCGAAGATGAGTTGGCTGGCGCCCGGACCGCTGCACTGCTGGCAGCGCTGCTCCAATCCCCGCACCATCTCGGCGGCATCATCGGCTGGTACGAAAAACGCATTCAGGAAATAGAACGCATCCCGGTCGAAGCACGCGGGCGCGCGTTGCTGGGCTTCCTCGCCACGGAAGGGTTCTTTTTTCTCAAGAATTTTGGCCTGGTCAACACAGGCTCCCTGGACGCTGGCGAAATCGCCAGAGACATCTTTGAACTGCTTGCCGGCCCGAAGCGAGATTCGGAAAACGGCAAGCATCGAGCCGCAGCAAGCGTGCGCAGAAAAGCGGAAGGTTGAGCATATGCATCGTCTGATCATCGTGGGAGGCGGATTCGCCGGATTGTGGGCCACCCGCAGCCTCAAGTCCGCAGACATACAGATTACGCTGATAGACAGGCGCAACCACCATCTTTTCCAGCCGCTGCTTTATCAGGTCGCCAGCGCGGAGCTGGCCTCTCCCGACATTGCCGTCCCGCTGCGCCACATCCTCAAGAAACAGCGCAACGTCCAAATATGGCTTGGAGAAGTCATCGAGGTGTTCCCTGACAGGAACGTCGTCGTTCTGGATGATGGCCGGGAGCTTGAATACGATTCGCTGCTCATCGCCACCGGCGCAACACACGCCTATTTCGGCAATCCGCAATGGGAGAAGCATGCCCCCGGCATCAAGACACTCGAAGATGCCATGCATCTCAGGAACAAGATATTCGAGGCGTTCGAGTACGCGGAAACCGAACCTGATCCTGAGAAGAAAGCGGCGTGGCTGAATTTCGCCATCGTCGGTGGCGGGCCTACAGGTGTCGAGCTGGCAGGTGCCTTGTCGGACATTGCAAAGCACACGCTGCGGGGAGAATTCCGGTCCATCGACCCAGGCATGGCGACGGTTCGGTTGATCGAGGCCGGCCCGAAAATCCTCGGGGCATTTTCGGACGAACTCTCCAGCAAGGCTGAAATGCAACTGCGCCGGTTGGGCGTAGAGGTCGTGACAAATTGCCGCGTGACCGAAATCAATCAGCATGGCTACAGCCTCAACGGCACGTTCGTTCCTTGCAGAACCGTCATCTGGGCGGCTGGCGTACAAGCATCACCACTAGCAGGCTGCTGAAATACCACCCAATCGAGCGAGGGTCCCTGCACCGAGTGGGTGCTTTTGCTCATCATGTTTGCGCATCCCGGAATTTTTCTTCTTCGCAGGCCGCTTTTGGGCACTACAAGGGCGTTTTCCCGCATTTCTCGCTCCTCACGCCGGCTGCGGACGCACCTGTCCCAAGGTGCGCATGCGCGTGAGGTTGTAGGCGGTCATGGTCAGCACGAACAGCTGATCGACCTTCTTGAGGCCACGCACCATCACCTGGCGAATCGGCCCAATCGTCTTGCCCCAGCCAAAGCCTTGCTCGATGCGCTTGCGCTTTTGCTGCGAGATCTCATAGCCAGCGCTGGCAGCAATCGCATCGGGCACCGCAGAGCTTCGCCCCGAGGTGTTTTGTGCCACATGCGGTGCGACTGCCATCTCCTTCAGCGCCTCGATGAACTCCTGCGCGTCATAGCCCTTGTCGGCGCCCAGCGTGATCTCGGCATCCGGATCATCGGTGGCTTGACGCGCATCATTGATCATGGCCTTGGCCGCCTCGCGCTCGGCGTATCCGTCGGCGGTGGTGACCATGGCGCTGGCCACCAGGCCATGGCGGTTGTCGGCCAGGTTGTGGCCCATATAGCGCAGTTCGCTGGCGGTATTGCCCTTGCGGTACAGGCGTGCATCGGCATCGGTGCTCGATGCGTGCGTGTCGTTGCTGCGGCGCTTGCCTTTGAAGTTGCCGCCGTCCCCATCCGAGCCATCCTTGCGCACAAAGCTCTTGTGGCCAGCCCAGGCCTGGATGAGGGTGCCATCGACGCTGAAGTGCTCGCCCGAGAGCCAGTCGTTGTTCTGGGCAATGGCCAGCACTTCATTGAACAACTCGATGACTGCATCGTGCTCGATCAGCCGCTGGCGGTTCTTGGTAAAGACGGTGGGCACCCACACGGCATCGTCCATGGCCAGACCAATGAACCAGCGAAACAGCAGGTTGTAGTGGGTCTGCTCCATCAGCTGGCGCTCGGATCGGATGCTGTAGAAAATCTGCAGCAGCATGGCGCGCAGCAGCTTCTCGGGGGCAATGGAGGGGCGCCCGCCCTTGATGTCGGCCTCGTACATGCGGGCAAACAGCGGCTGCATCTTCATCAGCGCCTGATTGACCATCTCGCGGATGGGGCGCAGCGGATGCATGGCGGGCACGAAATCATCCAGGCGACGCATGGTGAACAGGCTCTCGGTGAAGGTGTCGGCTCCGCGCATGGATGATGGGGCTGCTCTGGCGCTCTCAAGTTGATATCTGCTCAACGTCCGAGCAAGGCTGGACGTGGACTGGCAGGGGGAGTATTTCAGCAGCCTGCTAGGTCGCCGGCTGAACGTGCCGCTTGACCGGGCCGGCCGGGTCAAGGTCGAGAAGAATCTGAGCGTACCGGGCCACGGAAATATCTTCGTGGCCGGCGACCTGGCCAGCATCGAAGTCAACGGGCGGCCCGTGCCGGGCGTGGCGCCCGCGGCCAAACAGATGGGCGCCTACGTCGCGGAGTTGCTGAAGGCGCGGCTCGCGGGACGGCAGGAACCCGTCTTTGACTATCACGACAAAGGCAGCCTCGCCATCATCGGCCGCATGGCAGCCGTCGTCGACGTCGGCAAGTTCAGATTGTCTGGATACATCGCCTGGCTTTTCTGGCTGACGATCCACATATTCTTCCTGATCGGATTCGGAAACCGGTTCGTCGTGATGCTCAACTGGGGGATCAATTATTGGACCCATCGAAGATTCTCTCGCATCATTCATGAGAATCTGAAGACGGTCAAGAATTCGCCGGCGTTCGACGAACAGTGAAAGCTACCCGTATTTTTGAATGAGTTGGTAATGACGATACTTCAGTTCCTGGCAATTCCTTGGCTGTTCACGGTCATCTTCCTGTATCTCGCCGTCGTGGAAATCAAGAACGACAATCCAAGGGATGCCAAGCTGCTTGGCGTGATATGCGCTCTCGCATTCCTGTGCGCGGTCTCCCTGACTGGCATGGTCATAACGGGCGACGTCGGCTTGCACGAGCAGATGGAATTCCAGATCACCTGAAACATGCTGGCGCAGCATACCGATGCCCCAGGATCATGCCGGACGCACTTTCTTCGTTTCGGTATGGCAGACCTGAGAAGTCAAAAAAATGGCTGCGCGAGCGCAGCCATCATGGATGATTCCCGGGCGGGGAGTCGGTGCAAGCTCAATGGGAGGCAAGCTTGAGTGTCACCACGCCGGCGATGATCAACGCAACGCCAAGGTAGCGCGCAAGCGAGGTAGCATCGCCGTAGAACAGAATGCCTACGGCAAAGGTGCCGACCGCCCCGATGCTGG
>CAYVOR010000107.1:0-5982 GCA_964452995.1 uncultured Thiobacillus sp. | reverse complement strand
GCCGGGTTGGGTATAGCCATCGATGACAACTGGCTCGGCGATGGTGGGAAGCAGCGAAGCCAGCGTGATGACGCGCGGGCAGGCACCGGAAATGTTGAAGTGGATCCGGTTGACGTTGGGTGCGGCATTGGCGTCGATCAGCGCCTGGCGCAGCGATCCCGCGCCGGTGTCATTGGTGTTGGTGACCGTCAGCACGGTGGCGGTGGAGCCGATGTCGGATTCGAATGCGCCGCGATCCGGGGCTGCGCCTTGCCAGCGCGTGTTGCCGGCAAAATCCTTCTGGCTGAGCAGATTGACATCGTTGCGCCCGCTGTTGATGCCCGGCGATGCGCCGCCCAGCCGCCAGTCATCGGTGGCCGGATCCACGAATTGCGGATTGACGTACTGGGTCTGCATCGGGGCGGCAGCCAAGGGGCGGTTGGCGTCCATGCCGTTGCCCAGGATGTTGTTGTAAAGGAGAGCGTCGATGTTCGGCACGGACACGCGCTTGCGCAGCCGGATGTCGCGCGTGTTGTTCCAGAACACGTTGTTGGTCACGAACATGCGCCAGGCATCGGCCTCTTCCGCGTCGGCACGGGTCACGCAAAGCGCACCGCTGCCGTTGTTCTGGGAAAAGGTGCTGTGTTCTATGCGGGCCGTCTCCATTCCATAGGATCGGATCTCGACCGCGCAATCGCTGAGCCAGCCACCGCCTGGATGGACGCCGCCGCTGTGGGTGATCAGGCTGTTGCGCAGGATCACCCGGCTCGCACCCAGTTGGGTGTGTCCGACGTGATCGAGCCAGACCCGCTCCAGGGTGAGGGTTTCATCGCTGATCAGGTACAGCGAGTTCAGGTTGCGGAGCGTCAATCGCTCGATCCGCAATGGCGCATCGGCCCTGAAGTTGCTGACGAACAGGTTGGTGCCGGTCAGCACGGTGGCAACAGGGCTTTCACTGCGCGTGGTGCAACCGCTGCCGTAGCCGCCTTGAATGCTGATGGACTCCTCCACATCCGGATACGTGGGGCTGCCACCATTACCATCGATGATGCTGCCGGTCATGTTCCAGATGCCTGCCGTCATCTTGATCACGACAGGTTCGTTGGTGGCCACGGCCACCGCCGCATTGAACTGGGCCACGGTACTGACGCAGCGTTCTGCCGCCATCGCGCCGGGTGCAGCCAGGGCCAGCAGCAAAGTGAACGTGGCTGACCATGACGCGGCAGGGCGCAAAACAGTACGTACGGCGAACATGGCTAAATCCTTCGGAAGGTGGGCTTGCCGCTAACAACGCAGGTTCACCGGAAGTCGTGCCAGTTTTTTTCATGCCGCAACCCTGTGCTGCACCCTTCGGGCAGCGTTGCTGTGAAGAACGGCTGTCCTGCCGGCTTTTCAGAAGCCGCGTTCTTGTGGGAACAATTGATTTCGCGCAAGCGGCTTGATGTCGCGTCATTGCGGGTCAAGCCCGCAATGACGCGGAATAGGGGGCGTGAAAGCGGGCCCGCACGGGTGTGATGGCAAGCCTGTCCACGAGAAACAGGTGTTCCCGCGCAGCCTGCTATGAAAGCCCCGCCGAGTTCGACCGCTGCTTTGCCGCAAGACGGCGTGGGTGCTCGGGGCCGAGCAGGGCGGTTAGCATTTCAAGCTCTCGTTCGCGCCACTGCGCCACATCATCGTGGCCCAGCAGGGCGGCGGCTTCGGCGCGCAGGGTGAGGGTCTCGGCCAGCGCGTTGCTCGGGTGCGGATGGCGGCCGATGAGTTCGTCCAGGGATTCGTCCAGCATCGAAAGCGCGTCGGCATCGCCGCGGCGCAGGCGCGCGAAGGCGAGTGCGGCGCGAACCTGGAAGTAGTCGGCCTCTTCGCGGTTGCGTCGGCTGGCGAAATGGTCTTCCGCGGCGACGAGAACGTCGAGCGCTTCGGCATCGCGGCCTTGCGCCAGCAGGGTGAGGCCGAGCTGGGCTTCGGTCCAGCCCAGCTGGCTGGCGTTGGTGGCCGCGAAAGTGGCGCGGGCGCGCTCGGCCATCGCCGCGGCCTCGTCGAGCCTGCCGGCGTGGCGATACAGCAGGGCGAGCATGGTGCGGATGCTGGCGCTGATCGGGTGATCGGCGGGCAGGGTGCGTTCGGCGATGTCCAGTGCGGCGAGGCCTGTGGCATCGGCCTCGTCGAAACGTCCCAGGCCGAACAGGGCGTTGGCGCGGCCCAGGTGCAGCCAGGCCTGGCGCGATTCGGGAGCCTGCGGATCGAGCGCCAGTAGACGGCTGGCTTGCGCATAGGCGTGTTCGGCCTCGGCGTAGCGGTCGCGCCGGATGGCGGTGGCACCGAGATTGTTCCAGTCCACGGCCAGGCGCGGATCGTCCGGGCCGAGCAGGGTCTCGCGTTCGGCCAGTATCCGTTCGTAAAGCGCCTGGCTGGCGGGAAGGTCGCCGCTGAACTGGACGTTCTTGGCCAGTGTGGTGAGCGTGGCGATGCGGCCCAGGGCGAGATCGGCGCGCGGGCCGATGCGGTCGAAGATCGCCAATGCCTCTTTGCTGTCCGCCATCGCCGCCGCCAGTCGCCCGGTCGCGGTGTCGTGCATGGCCGAGTAATGCAGGCCATCAGCCAGCGCAGGCCAGGCGGCCTCGCCCAGGGTGCGCAGCTGCGCGATGCCGGCATCCAGCCGGGTTCGCCCTTCGTCGGCAGCGCCCAGTGAAATCAGGCCGTGCCCGATGGCGACCTGCAGTTCGGCCTGGGTGTCGGGTGCGTCGTTGAGTGCGTCGACGCGCAAGGCGGCGTCGCGGATGAGGTCCACGGCCGAGGTCTGCGCGCCGCTGCGCGAGAGCTCGGGATTGCCGGCCTTGAGCAGGGAAACCACGAAACGCTTGGTTTCCTCGGCCCGCCGAGCCTGCGCTTCGGCGCGCGCAAGGTGCTGCTCGGCCAGGGCGCGCTGGCGGTTGGCCTCGTGTGCCTGATCGCGCGCGATGCGCGCCTGCCACAGCGCGGTGCCGAAGCTGGCGACGAGGGCGATCAGGGCCAGCGCGGTCGCGGCGGCACCGAGGCGATGGCGCAGCACGAACTTGCGAATCCGATACCCGGAGGTGTCCGGCCGCGCGTTGATCGGGCGGCCGTCCAGATACAAGCCCAGATCCGCGCCGAGCGCGGCGGCGGAGGCGTAGCGGCGCTCGGGCTCGGGGCGCAGCGCAGCGAGCACGATGCGGTCGAGATCGCCCGCGACGAGCCGGGCCAGCCTCGCCGGTTCCGGTGCTCCCTCGCCCCAGCGCTGCGTCAGCTGCGTGGGCTCAAGCTGGCGCAGCGCCTGGCTGGGGCGGACCAGCGAGGCGTATTCGCCCCCGGCACCGACGCCGGTGGTGAGCCCGCGCTCGCGCCGATAGGGCAACTGACCGGCGAGCATTTCGTAGAGCACCACGCCCAGCGCGTGCACGTCGGTGGCGGTGCTGATCGCCTCGCCGTGGATCTGTTCGGGTGCGGCATAGGCTGGCGAGAGTGCGCGCAGGCCGGTGCGGGTGTGGTGCGCGTCGGGCGCGTCGTCGAGCAGCTTGGCGATGCCGAAATCCAGCAAATGCGGTTCGCCCTGTGCGTCCACGAGGATGTTGGAAGGCTTGAGGTCGCGGTGAACGACGAGCCGGCTCTGGGCATAAGCCACGGCATCGCAGACCTTGCGCAGCAGGGTCAGGCGCTCGCGCAGCGACAGCCCGTGCTCGCGCGCCCAGTCGGTGATCGGCGTGCCCTCGACATGCTCCATGACGATGTAGGGCCGCCCCTCGCCATCCATGCCGCCATCAAGCAGGCGCGCGATGTTGGGGTGGGCGAGACTGGCGAGGATGCGGCGTTCCTGCAGGAAGCGCTGCAGGATGTCCTCGCTGTCCATGCCGCGCTTGAGGCGCTTGAGCGCCGCGCGCTGGGTGAAATCACCGTCGTGGCGCTGCGCAAGAAACACCTCGCCCATGCCGCCGCGGCCGAGCGGTTCGATCAGCCGCCAGTGGCCGATGGTGACGGCGTCCTGCTCCGACGCGGCGTTGGACGTTCCGCCTTTTGATGCACTGGCCGATTGCTCCAGCGCCTCGTGCGCGAGTGCGCCCAGGCCGCGCTCGAACAGGCCCTCGCCGGATTCGGCGTTGAGCAGGGCGCGAAGCTCGCCGGCAAAGGCCGGATCGGCGCGCGCGATGTCATCGAGGCGCTCGCCCTGTTCGGCGGTATCGAGATCAAGCAGCTCGTCGAGCGCGGCGGACAGGCGATGCCAGTGCGCGGCGTCACCCGGCGGTGGCATGGGCCAGATCCCGGTACAGGAACGCCTTGGCCTTGCGCCAGTCGCGCTTGAGGGAACGCTCGGACCGATCGAGCACGGTGGTCATTTCGACAAAGCCCAGGCCACCGAAGAAATGCAGCTCCACCAGCCGCGCGAGGCTCTCGTCGAAGTGCTCCAGACGCTGCAGCGCAGCGTCCAGGCTCAGCAACTCGTCATCCTGACCGGCCAGCACGGCGATCAGGGCCGGTTCGCGCACGTCATCCAGCGACAGCGGCGCGACCCCTTCCCCGCGCTTGGCGGCACCGCGCTTGCGCACGTGGTCGATGACGATCTGGCGCATCGCGCGCGAGGCCAGCGCGAAGAAGTGTCGGCGGTCGTTGGGTGCATCGTCGCCACGCGCCATGCGCAGGTACACCTCGTGCACCAGCGACTGCGCGTGCGCGATGTCGGTGCCGCTGCGCAGCAGGTGATGCTGCGCCATTCGGTGCAGATCGGCATAGACCGAATCGAACAGCCGCGCCTCGGCGATCTTGTCGCCAGAACGGGCAGCGGCGATCAGCAGGGTGGTGTCCACGGCAGGGTCCGGGGGAGGTCGCTGCATCATTCCATGTGTACTTGTCCCGCAACAAGCCGTGGCGAGGGGGTTGTGCTGGGAAGTTGCGGCATGGCGCTCGCGCGCTTAGGCTGCACAGAACCCGCCGAATGGGAATGGATGCCGTGAAAACCGCTTATGACCCGCGTGCGCCGAAGCGTCCCGTCAAGCTCTCGCTCAATCAGGACTTGGTCGAAAAGGCGAACGAATTGACGCAAGACCTGTCTGGTGAGGTCGAAGCACTGCTCGCCCAGTTCGTCGCCCGGCAGGAGCAGATGCGCGACACCGATGCCGCCAGCTTGCGCCGTGCAGCGCAGGCTTGGGGTGAGTTCACGCAGAAGCACGGCAGCCTTTCCGATGAGTTTTGTGCCTTCTAGATGGCGCAGTTCGATGTCCATCGCAATCCGGGGCGGCAGAAGGATGCCATCCCGTTCGTCGTCGTGGTGCAATCGACCATCTACGATGACAGCCGTCGGCGCGTGGTTGTCCCGTTGGTGCGCAAGACGTCTGATGTGCCGGTCTATGCCAGACGGCTGAATCCGGCCTTTGTTGTCGATGGCATCACCGTGGTGCTGCATCCGATTGATATCGGCTCGGTGCCGGAGGACAAGCTCGGCGAACCCGTCGCCTCACTCGCCGCACACGGCGACGCCATCATTGGCGCGCTGGATGAGCTGATTACTCGCGCTTACGGCTGATTGCCTGACGTGGACCGGCCTTTTCTGGCGGGCTTGCCGGGCTGCACCAAATCGAAACGGTTGAACCACTCCGGGTTGACGATTGGCTGCATGCTCACGCCAAGCTCTTTCTCCCGGATGAGCTCCGTCAATTTGTCGCCATCGATCAAATTCACCGTCGGAGAGCCATTCACAGCGTCTGCCCGTGCAGCCTTGGAGTAGCGCCCCAAGGTCACGAAGATCGCGTGTTCCGCACCGCGCTTTTTGGCATCGTTCTGGAACAGGGAGACTTCTTCGCGTGAGACCGCTTTGCCGTTGGGGTCGTATTTCTTGACTTGTACGGCGACGCGGGACGACATCACCGGGCTGATCGGCGCGAAGCCGATGCCGTCAATGCCCTTGTCGCCGCTTTTTCCGACGCGTTCCAGTTCCAGCCCGTAGAGTCGCAGCAGGAACATCGTGAATTCCTCGAAGCCTTCGGGAGACAGGGC
>CAYVOR010000106.1:0-6048 GCA_964452995.1 uncultured Thiobacillus sp. | reverse complement strand
TCCACCAGACACAGGTCGCCGGCTGGATGCCCATAGTGGTCGTTATATTCCTTGAAGTAATCGATATCGGCCGTGATGAGCGACAACGGCTCATTGTCGCGTTTTGCCCTTGCCCACTCTCTACCGAGTTCTTCCTCGAACAGCCGCCGGTTTGAGATTCCGGTCAGGCTGTCCAGACGGACCAGATATTCCAGCGCCTGCTCCACCTCGATTGACGAGAACAGCTCGCGGCGTAATCTTTCCGCGTCGCGAAACAGACGGCGCACCTGGCCGGACGTGGCAAGCATGGCGAGACCGAAGATGATCAACATCAGTCCCATGATGAGATGGACGCGGTCGCCCACCCACATCATCCGTATGCTGACGGGCACCATGACCGGAATTGCGAAGCACCAATACGCGTGGCCAACGGACGATAGCAGCGGAACGGCTCCGGCCACCATGCCCCCCAGCACAAAAACGAGGACGACCTGATGGGGAAAGGAGCTGGGATGAAACAGGAGTATTCCAGACATACCCCACACCATCCCGGCCGCGCATGCGCCTGCCACAAAATACCTTGTCCACACAGCCTGATCCGACTCGCCGCTGAGGGCGGCATGTCTGAACGCCCGCAAGCTGAGAGACCGAACCGCCGTAACGGCGATCAGCAACCCTAACCAGACCAACAGGACAGTCGTGGGTATGGCGCCCCACAAAACCGCTGCGAGGATGAGTCCGTTTGCCAGATTGGCGAGCAGCGAAATCGGAAGTTGATGAAAGCTCCGTGCGATCTGCGGGGCAAGAATGTCCGGGCCCGGGAAATCTGAAGGTCGTTTGACGCGATTGCCCAAGATCACGCTCCCTTCACGAAATTTCAGGATGGTTTGCCATCTCGCCTGCGTACAGACGCATCTTCCCAATATAGGCCAAGCTGCGTGAGAGGCGCGCCAGGAAATGCCTGGACGACGCGTCCTCTCCTCTCTGCAGCAGAATCATTACAGCAGCTCAAGATAAAAGAGCCACGCGTTGCGGCGTGGCTCTTCGAATGCGGTTCCGTCCAGAACGCGGATCATGGACCGGAATGCTTGAACGTGACGATCAGGAGGTATCGGATGCGGGCATCAATGGGTTTGTCATGCCTGCCCATTCGGCGCGATCCGCACGTCGAGTGCTTCTTCCATGTCGCCCAGGATGGAGCCCATGACGAGTCCCGCGCAGTGGTGGTAAAGGTGCAGTTCGCAGGTGACCGACTGGGTGAGGTCGTCGCGGCCGCTGCTGTCGAAGGTCCGCCAGACGAGGACCAGCTGGTCCTCGCGCAGCGTGTCGATGCAGCGCCATGCATCATCGGTCAGCACCATTTCCAGCCCGCGATGCCGGGGCAGGTCGAGTCGCAGGGGCTTGCCGAGCCGGATCAGGGCGAGCCGCACGCGGTTATAGCACGTCGCCGGTATCGTTTTCGGCATAACGCGCAGGGCTTGCGGATCGTCCGGAAGGAGGCTCATGGCTATCATCCGGAGCGCACGGCGCGCGACCCTTTCATGGCGACCCGCCAAAGTCGCTGTCGGTGCGGCCTTCACTGAAGACGCGGCTTGCGAGGATGTCTTCGGCCTCGATGGTCATGAGGTCGGACTTGGACAGGGTTTTCGAGGGGCTGGCAAACAGGCGGTTGGCCTGGCGCAGGCGCGCACGATCGAGCGCGTTGCGCACCGAGCGGGCATTGGCGAAATGTTCGAGCTTCATACGGATCGTCAGATACTCGAAAAACGCCTTCCCCGCCTCCGTGCTGAAGCGATAGTTCTGTGCCGCCAGCATCAGCCTGGCGATGGCGAGGAGCTCTTCCGCGCTGTAGTCGGGAAAGTCGATGTGGTGGGCGATGCGCGAACGCATACCGGGGTTGCTGTAGAAGAACTTGTCCATGCGATCCTTGTAGCCGGCCAGGATCACGACCAGGTCTTCGCGGTTGTTCTCCATCACCTGCAACAGGATTTCGATCGATTCAGCGCCATAGTCGCGCTCGTTCTCGGGCTTGTAGAGGTAGTAGGCCTCGTCGATGAACAGCACGCCGCCCATCGCCTTCTTGATGACCTCCTTGGTCTTGGGCGCCGTGTGCCCGATGTACTGGCCGACCAGATCGTCGCGCGTGACCGATACCAGATGGCCTTCGCGCACATAGTTCAGACGGTGCAGGATTTCGGCCATGCGCAGGGCGACCGTGGTCTTGCCGGTGCCCGGGTTGCCGGTGAACGACATGTGCAGGGTCGGCGTCTCGGATGTCAGCGCGAACTGCCTGCGCAGGCGGTCGACCAGCAACAGCGCCGCGATTTCGCGAATGCGCGTCTTCACGGGCTTGAGCCCGATCAGTTCGCGGTCGAGTTTGTCGAGCACTTCCTGGACATTGGAGGCCTGGAATTCAGCTTCCAGGTCGACCAGCGTGTCATCCGTGACCGACGGTGCGTCCAGTGACGCAATCTCCATGTTTTCTTTCGCCATAGCCATGTTGAAAAGCTCTCCTAATGCATCCGCACCAGGCCGGATTCCACTTCGTCACGCCTGGCACGGCCCGCGAGCTGCTCGACGAGCGCGAGCGCGAAGTCGATGGACGTACCCGGACCGCGCGACGTGACAATGTTGCCGTCGGTGACGACCGCGTTTTCGTGATAGTGGACGCCATCGATCGCGACCTGATCCCGGAACTTCGGATTGCTGGTTGCATTCTTGCCGTTGAGGTAGCCGTAGTCGGCGAGGATCGACGGCGCGGCGCAGATGGCCGCGGTATAGCGGTCCTTTTGCGTGTAGCGGTCGAGCAGGGTCTTGATGCGCGCATCGTCGTGCAGGTGCCTGACGCCGGGCATGCCGCCCGGGAGCACCACCATGTTGAAGTCCTGGTTCATGACGGCATCGAGCGACGCATCGGGAACCACAACCGTCTCGCGCGATCCCTTGACCGGACCGTCCCTGAGACCCGCGACCACCACCTTGATACCGGCGCGACGCAGCACGTCGATAATGCTCACCGCTTCCAGTTCCTCGAATCCTTCCGCCAGGGGCATCAGAACGCTAGCCATACAGACTCCTTGATCATCTCGTTGAAAACCGGCGGCGGACCGGAACACGATCCGTCGCCGAACCACTCAAGTGTAGCGTTCGCCTTCCGGCCGATCCGTCGCATAGGAATGCACGGTGTAATGGACGGTGCGGCCAGCGCCTTCCTGCCGCGTCAGCCGGAAGCCGGGTTCCTTCTTCGGCCGGTTGACGATGTAGGACATGCGCGGTGATTCGACGCCGCGGGAATTGTCGAACGCATTGACCCGAATGTAGCAGTTGGGAAAAGTCTTTCGACAATTGTTGATCTCCATCAGGATCCCGGCTGGGTCCTTGAGGTCGAACATGACCAGGCCGAACATTTCCCAATAGGTATTGCGCGGATGCGGATCATCCGTGTATTCGACGTTGACGGCCCAGCCGTTGTTCAGCGCATATTTGATCTGCGCGGTGATCTCCTTGTCAGTGAGATCGGGCATGAATGAAAACTGGCCCTGTGTGAGGCGATTGCCTGGATTGGTCATCATGATGTGATTTCCTCGTATGCGTTGAAGGTGGCCGGATTACGCGGTGGCCGTGGCGGTGGGAACAAAGTCGGGCGTATCGGTCGACGCGTAGTTGAAGGTGATGTCCTTCCACGTTTCGAGCGCGGCCTTGAGCGGCGTGCACCATTTGGCGGCGGCCTCGAGAATCTGCGGCCCCTCGTTCCAGATGTCACGGCCTTCGTTACGCGCCATCACCATCGCTTCAAGCGCGACGCGGTTCGCCGTGGCGCCGGCCTGAATACCCTGCGGGTGACCGATGGTGCCGCCGCCAAACTGCAGGATCACGTCTTCGCCGAGGTAGGTCAGCAACTGGTGCATCTGGCCTGCGTGGATGCCGCCGGAAGCGACCGGCATGACCTTGTTGAGTGATGCCCAGTCCTGGTCAAAGAAGAGACCTTTTTCCAGGCTCATCGGCGTATGCGTATCACGCAGGGTGTCGTAGAAGCCCTGGATCATCAGCGGATCGCCTTCGAGCTTGCCGACGACGGTGCCGGCATGGATATGATCGACGCCCGCCATGCGCATCCATTTGCAGATCACGCGGAAATTCATGCCGTGGTTCTTCTGGCGCGAATAGGTCGAGTTGCCGGCGCGGTGCAGGTGCAGGACCATGTCGTTCTTGCGCGCCCACTTTGCCATGCTCTGGATCGCGGTGTAGCCGATGACCAGGTCGATCATGACGATGACCGAGCCCAGGCTCTTGGCGAATTCGGCGCGTTCGTACATCTCTTCCATGGTGCCGGCCGTGACGTTGAGGTAGTGGCCCTTGACCTCGCCGGTGGCGGCCGAGGCCTTGTTCACGGCTTCCATGCAATACAGAAAGCGGTCGCGCCAGTGCATGAACGGCTGCGAGTTGATGTTCTCGTCGTCCTTGACGAAGTCGAGGCCGCCTTTCAATGCCTCGTACACCACGCGGCCGTAGTTGCGGCCCGACAGGCCGAGCTTCGGCTTGGTGGTGGCGCCCAGCAGCGGACGGCCGAATTTGTCGAGACGCTCGCGCTCGACCACGATGCCGGTCGCCGGACCCTGGAAGGTCTTCAGGTAGGCGACGGGGACGCGCATGTCTTCAAGACGTAGCGCCTTCACCGCCTTGAAGCCGAATACATTGCCGATGATCGACGCGGTGAGGTTGGCGATCGAGCCGGGCTCGAAGAGGTCGATGTCATAGGCGATGTAGGCAAAATACTGTGCCTCGTTCTTGGTGCCGGCGCCGGTGTTGGGCACCGCATCCACGCGATACGCCTTGGCGCGATACAGTTCGCAGGCGGTCAGGCGGTCGGTCCATACCACCGTCCACGTCGCGGTCGATGATTCCCCGGCGACGGCGGCAGCTGCTTCTTCGGGATCGACGCCTTCCTGCGGGGTGATGCGGAACAGCGCGATCACGTCGGTGTCCTTGGGTTGGTAATCCGGCTCCCAGTAGCCCATTTTTTTGTACGGGATCACACCCGACTTGTAACGCTCCTTGCCTTCCTTGATTGTTTGCGATGCCATGATTTTCTCCATGAAATTGAACAGGCCGTGCGCGATGTTGCAGCGGCGATAACCTTTTTGATGAAAAGGTGTTGCGTCAACACGGTGTTTTAATCATGCAAAATAGAGCGCATCAATAACAGTCAAACTTTTCAATCCATTCGATAGACGAAAGACAATCACGGGGGATCAAGCATGCGTCACAGTACCTTGCGACAACTGGAAGTATTCTCGGCCATTGCCCGTCTGGGCAGCTTTACGCGCGCGGCGGAAGAGCTTTTTCTGACCCAGCCGACTGTCTCGATGCAGATCAAGAAACTGACGGATGCCGTGGGCCTGCCGCTGTTCGAACAGATCGGTAAAAAAATGTATCTCACCGATGCCGGCCGCGAGTTGCAACAAACCTGCGATGTCATCTTCGAGCACTTTTCACGCTTCGAAATGGCGATTGACGACATGAAGGGACTCAAGAAAGGCACGCTCAGACTCGCCGTCGTCACAACCGCGAAATATTTTGCGCCGCGCCTGCTGGGACCGTTCTGCCAGAAGCATTCGGGGGTGGACGTATCGCTCAAGGTATCGAACCGCGAACGGATACTCGAACGACTGGCCAGCAACCAGGACGATCTGTACATCCTGGGTCAGCCGCCGGAAGATATCGACGCAACGGCCGAACCCTTTCTGGAAAACCAGCTGGTCGTGCTGGCGCCGGCCAACCATCCTCTTACGAAGGCCAGAAACATTTCGCTGTCACGCCTCGCCAAAGAACCGTTTCTGGTGCGTGAACCCGGTTCGGGCACGCGCGCGGCAGTGGAAAGGCTGTTCGCATCCAGGAAGGTCGCCCCCAAGGTGCGCATGGAACTCGGCAGCAACGAGGCCATCAAGCAGGCCGTCGTGGGCGGCCTCGGCATTTCGGTGCTCTCGCGTCACACGCTCTCGCTCGATGCACCAATGAAACACATCGCAATCCTGGACGTCGAGAATTTTCCGATCAAGCGGCATTGGT
>CAYVOR010000105.1:0-6255 GCA_964452995.1 uncultured Thiobacillus sp. | reverse complement strand
GGTGCAGGCCGATCGAAGGCTCGTCGAGCACGTACATCACGCCGGTCAGGCCGGAACCGATCTGCGATGCCAGGCGGATGCGCTGCGACTCGCCCCCCGAGAGCGTGTCGGCGGAGCGGTCGAGCGACAGGTAGTCGAGCCCGACGTTGTTGAGGAAGCCGACGCGGGCGACGATTTCCTTGACGATCCGGTCGGCGATCTGGGCGCGGTGACCTTCGAGTGTCAGGGTTTCGAAAAACGTCAGCACCTGTTTGAGCGGCATGGCGCTGACCCGATAGATCGGCACGCCGCCAACCATCACGTGGCGCGCTTCCTCGCGCAGGCGGGTGCCGTTGCAGGCTGGGCAGGACTTGTTGTTCTGGTACTTGGCGAGTTCCTCGCGCACCGCCATCGAGTCGGATTCGTGATAACGCCGCGCCATGTTGGCGAGCACGCCTTCGAACGGATAGCTCCTGGTCGTGTGGCCACCACGCGGCGCCAGCGTCTGGAAGGCAATCGCCTCCTTGCCGCTGCCATTGAGGATCACGTCCTGGATGCGCGCCGGCAGCGATTCCCACGGCGTGTCGAGATCGAAGCCGTAATGCATCGCCAGGCTCTGCAGCATCATGTAGAAAAACTGGTTGCGCTTGTCCCAGCCCTTGATCGCGCCGGAGGCGAGCGACAGGTGCGGGAAGGCGACCACACGCGCCGGATCGAAGAAGGTGATCTGGCCGAGACCGTCGCAGGTGTCGCACGCGCCCATCGGGTTGTTGAACGAGAACAGGCGCGGTTCGAGTTCGGGCAGTGCGTAACTGCAGATCGGACAGGCGAATCTGGCGGAGAACAGGTGTTCCCTGGCAGCGTCCATTTCCACCGCCAGCGCACGGCCGTCGGCATGACGCAGCGCAGTCTCGAAACTTTCGGCCAGCCGCTGCTTGGCGTCGGCGCGCACTTTCAGGCGGTCGACCACGACCTCGATGGTGTGCTTCTTGTTCTTGTCGAGCTTGGGCACGGCGTCGATCTCGTGGACCTTGCCGTCGACCCGCACCCGCACGAAGCCCTGCGCACGCAGTTCGGCGAAGAGTTCCAGGTTCTCGCCCTTGCGCCCCACCACCAGCGGCGCCAGGATCATCAGCCTGGTGTCTTCCGGTAGCGCCAGCACGGCGTCGACCATTTGCGACACGGTCTGGGCGGCGAGCGTGATGCCGTGCTCCGGGCATTGCGGATCGCCGACGCGGGCGTACAGCAGGCGCAGGTAGTCGTGGATTTCGGTGACGGTGCCGACGGTCGAGCGCGGATTGTGGCTGGTCGCCTTCTGCTCGATCGAGATTGCCGGTGACAAACCTTCGATCAGATCGACATCGGGCTTTTCCATCAGTTGCAGGAACTGCCGCGCATAGGCCGACAGCGATTCGACGTAGCGGCGCTGGCCTTCGGCGTAGAGTGTATCGAACGCCAGCGAGGACTTGCCCGAGCCCGACAGCCCCGTGATCACCACCAGCCGGTTGCGCGGCAGGTCGAGGTTGACGTTCTTCAGGTTGTGCGTGCGGGCGCCGCGGATGCGGATGAATTCCATTGTCAGGGGCGGGAGACGTAATTCGCAACCTGCTAATATAACGGACTTCACGAATCCGCCGTACCACGACGTGTCCCAAATCGACCTTTCCGAAAGTATGACGGGCGTTGAAAAACGCGCCGTATCGGGTTTGGCAGCGATTTTCGGTCTGCGTATGCTGGGCATGTTTCTTATCCTGCCGGTATTCGCGCTCTATGCCGAACACCTGCCAGGCGGCGAAAACCACACCCTGGTCGGACTGACGCTCGGCATGTACGGCCTGACCCAGGCGATACTGATGATTCCGTTCGGCATGGCATCCGACCGCATCGGCCGCAAAAAAGTCATTGTTTTTGGCTTGATCCTGTTTGCGATCGGCAGCTTTGTGGCCGCTGCGGCGCCCAATATCTACTGGACGATCGCTGGTCGCGCCATTCAGGGCGCCGGTGCGATTTCTGCCGCCATCACCGCCATGCTGGCCGATCTCACACGTGAAGAACACCGCACCAAAGCGATGGCAATGATCGGATCGACCATCGGTCTCGTGTTTGCAGTATCGATGGTGGCGGGACCGGCGCTCAATCATCTGATCGGCGTGCCGGGGATCTTCGCGTTGACCGGCGTGCTGGCGCTGGGCGCCATCTGGGTGGTGAAAGCCTGGGTACCCGATCCCCGAAGCAGTCATTTTCACGCCGACGCCCAGGCCAGCCCGGCGCGGCTGAAGGACGTGCTGCACAACGCCCAGCTGCTGCGCCTCGACTTCGGCATTTTTGCCCTGCACGCGGCCCAGATGGCAATGTTCGTCGTGGTGCCGGTAGCGCTCAAGGATGGCGGCCTGCCGCCGGCCCAGCACTGGATGGTCTACCTGCCTGTACTGCTGGGCTCGTTTCTGCTGATCCTGCCCGCCATCATCTATGGCGAAAAATACGGCAAACTGAAACCCGTGTTCATCGGCGCGGTGGTGTTGATGCTGCTGGCCCAGCTGGGGCTCGCGTTCGGTATTGGGCATTTCTGGGGCATCGTGTGGGCGCTGTTTTTTTATTTTGCCGCCTTCAACCTGCTCGAAGCCATTCTGCCGTCGCTGATTTCCAAGATTGCCCCTGTGTCAGCCAAGGGTACTGCGATGGGCGTTTACAATACCGCGCAGGCGCTGGGCCTGTTTTTCGGGGGCGTCTTCGGCGGCTGGCTGGCGCAGCATGTCGGTTTTTACGCCGTGTTCCTGTTCTGCGTCGTTCTGATGACAGTCTGGCTGGCGCTGAGCCTGTCGATGACCACGCCACCCGCGATCAAGACCCGCATGTTCCGCGTCGGAACGATGCCCGCGGACCAGGCCGCGTTGCTGAAAACGAAACTGGCCGCAGTGGCCGGCGTGGTGGAAGCCGTGGTGCTGGGCGAGGAAGGCGTGGCCATGCTCAAGGTCAGCCTGCATGGCTGGGATGAATCCGCCGCGCGCATCCTGCTGGAAGCCACGGGCGCCTGACAGGCTGGCCTGATAGAATTCGCAACACGACAACGCTTACACTGCCAGTAGACAATAATCAGTGTCAGTCATGACATATACAAATCAAAAGCTTGCAGATGGTTCGTGAACAATATTTTGTGTCAGCGTACGTGGTTTGTTGGATGGCTTAAGTTTTTGTAGACAATTTTTCTTGTCGGTTGGGTGATGGGCTCCACGCAGGGATACATTTCTCCAACTATGGAACGGCGTTGTCGTTCATCAAACGTGGTGTTTCAAGGGATATCCGCCGCATCAACAGCCTGCTCCTGTTCGGCGGACTGATCGCGTTTACGCTGCTTATGCTCTGGGGAGTTGGATCGAGCGACGAGGAACGCAACCGGGATGTGGTCGCTACCGCCAAGTCAGGTGACTCCAGTGAAAAACTGAACTTCAGACTCGAAGACGTCAAGGATATCCCCGGCGCCGACACCCAGATGCTGAAGCTGACCGCCAGCAAGACACGATCCGGTATCTACAGCGGGTACGAACACGACACGCGTAACATCCTGTTTCTCGCGGGTGATGACAAGGCAGCCCGGTGGCTGTTTCCCGACCAGAGCCGCGTGATCCATACTGCAATCCAACTCCAGGCTCAGGACATAGATAACAAGACAAACACCACGAACATCGTCACGGTAGCCCTGTATTACGTGTACTCGGAAAAGGACACCACGGGAGATGGCGAGATCACTCAAAGCGACAAGTCCAGCCTAGGCCTTTCGCGAGCGAACGGCGAAGACTTTGCTACTGTGCTAACCGGAATTGACCGGGTGTATTCTGTATCGCTGGCAAAGCCCTATGCCATCTCGGTTATCTATCGGACCGGCAGGAACCTGCGTCATGCGCAGTATTCGGTCGAAACGCTTGCCAAGATATTCGATCGTGAGGTCACGAACATACCGGGAGTTGAGAATTCTGGCTGACCTTATAGTGACCCGCCCCTAATAAGCAACCACAAACCCATCAGAGGGAATTCAATATGCTGACGCTCAAGTTGATAGCCATGATTGTCGGCGTACCCATTCTTGGTTTTCTCTTGTACGCCCTCTTTGCTGCTATTGCATTCTATGCCTTTCGCCTTCCTGTGGAGTCACCATGGGAAAAAAGTCATCTCGAAAGCCCGCGTGCGGAAAAGATTCGAACAAAGATTATTTTCTCGTCGTTGATCTTAGGGTTGTTGGTATCCAGCTTCTTTCTGTACGTGGTCTTGTTTACGGAATTCTCCGTGAGCAACTGGCTGACGACAGTCAGGCCACGTCTCTCAATTGAAGTGTCACCATTCGTTGCCACTGTGGCAGGAATCGTCGCAGGCCTGCTATGGGCAATTCAATTGGAGCGAGACTGGGCACAGGCAGAGGGATATGCTCGCAGTACTGCAATGAGTGTCGAAGAAAAATTTGATGCGACGCGCAACTTACGTCGAAACACGCTGTTGGCGATGGCCTTGGTATTGAGCGCATTGCTCTTGACATTGTTCCTTCCCCTTGGCGAGGAGTCCTTTTTTTTGGCGCTGGCCTTGGTTGGAGTAAGCACGATATTCGTTGAGCGTAGGCGAATTGCATATTAAGCACAACGAATAGCGCTCGAGTCTTGCGGCAATTACAAGTGGACAGTAAAGCTGGCCCGTATGATTCACGTACGTTATTTTCCAGGAGGCCTACCGTGAAGGCACGCGAGTGGTTTGAGCGCGGGAAGAAAATGACCGATCCCATTGATGCCTTTTCAAGTTATTGGTGCGGATTCAATAATCTGTTCTCCTCAATTGGCAGCGGTCAGGAGCGAGACCGCATAAGGAGTTATCTCAGCGCAAGTATTACGCTTGACCAGGCGCAAGATGCGCTCAACAAAAATTCCGACAACATTGAGTACTTGCTTTCACAACCGGTCATAGACATGCGAGGGAATGGGAGGGACACCACCCTCAATATTCAGGCGTTCAAAGTTACCGCCGATGCCAAGACCAAGCTGTCCGAAGTCTTCATGATTATTTATCAGGTGCGGTGCAATCTTGTGCATGGAGAGAAATCACCAAGTGCAGACCGAGATGTTCGGCTTTGCGCTAGTGCAGCGCCGATTATTTCCTATGTTCTCGAACGCAACGCATAGCCATCCTGTGTTAACGCCTTTGATCACTAGGAAACCACCCTTACCACCCGCCTATCCAAAGTATCTGGGTCAAGTCTTGCAAAACAACATCCGCGGTCTGTGCAACCCCTCATGCTTATCGCCGGATGTCAGCTTCAACACGCAAACCGGACCGTCGCGGTTGTCCCCATGACGGTCCGTTCAGGCCGATGCATAGCCGCTCATGGCTACCAGCATGAACTTCCGCTATTGGCCAATTAGCCTAGCTGTTGAGTGATAACAAATTCGTAAATGCGAGTCTCCATTTGATCGGAGGCAGAACGGCCGTCGCGTGGATTCTTTGCCGCAAAAATTCGTAAAGACCAGTTCCCTTTGACGCTGCCCAGAATCCTCATCCGTAACAAATTCGTAACCGCGCTTGCGCACAACGCCCGCCTAGGCTCTAGAGCCGGGCGGACGTCGCCATCTTCGCGCGGGGCCTCAGTCTAATCCCAGTGCTGTATTTGCCCCTTCCAGCTTGCCGACATTGAGTCTACGATGGCCTTGTGGAATCCTTGGTGTGGCGGCTGTAAAGCCATAAGGAAAACGACGTGCGGCGTTGAGAATGCCTCTACTAACGAACCAGGTGTGGCCACCCTCAGACTTTCTAACATCCGATGAGTGAACTCGACCCGGCTCTCACGAATATAGTGCTGATAAATCAAGAGGGATTTCCCGTGCGCCCAAAGTGCCTCTACCTCTCGCCAATAGAGGAACTTGGATGAGTTCTGTCGCCCGTATGGCTTTGATTTCACTTCCAATCCGTTATCCGGATCAAGAAAAACAAAATCATGACCTCGTGCTGACTCGACAAGCGAACTAAACCACTCGCTACGTTCTGCGGCACGATCCGGGGTGATGGAATCGAAAAAATTGGCATCCGGTAACAATTTCGTTTGATGTATTAAGCTAACTTGTCGCTCTGGATGAGCATCCAGCAGCTCCTTCAGTTCTTGGAATAGAACTGGATCATGGTGCGACCATTTGTCTGGGTGCTCAAGATAGGAGACAAACTTCCCATCAAGACTGCCGTCATCTGGTGGGTAATCCCCCCACAAATTAACTGAAGTCAGAAGTGGAATTTTCTCGTAATCTA
>CAYVOR010000104.1:0-6286 GCA_964452995.1 uncultured Thiobacillus sp. | reverse complement strand
ATCGCCCAGCCGCCGCTGTACAAGGTCAAGCATGGCCGCTCGGAGCGCTATATCAAGGACGAGCACGCGCTGAAGGAACACCTGATGGCCGAGGCAATGAAGGACGCCGAACTGACCCCGATGGATGGCGCTCTGCCGATTTCTGGCGAAGCACTGGAGACGCTGGCACGCGAATACTTTCTTGCCGAAGCCGTCAGCGAACGTCTCGCGCGCCTGCTGCCGGATGAGGTACTGCAGACCCTGATGCGCATTCCGCGCCTGTCGCTGGCCGACAGCGGCGCGGCCATGATGGCCGAGGCCAGCCTAGGCGCGGCGCTCGATGCGCAGAGATTCGAAGTGGCGGCCGAATACCTGAGCGAGACCGACAGCCATCGCCTGCGCATCACGCGCCATGCCCACGGCAATGCCTACGTGAATTTCCTCGAAGCCGACCTGCTTGAATCCGGCGACTATAACCAGCTGGTCAAGGTCGGCGACATGCTGCGCGACCTGATCGGCCTCGGCGCCCGCGTCAAACGCGGCGAGAAGGAAGCCCCGGTGCAGAATTTCCGCGAGGCAATGGACTGGTTCCTCGCCGAGGTCAAGCGCGGCATGAGCATCCAGCGCTACAAGGGGCTGGGCGAAATGAACCCGGCTCAGTTGTGGGAAACCACCATGGACCCCAAGGTACGCCGGCTGATGAAAGTGCAGATCGAGGATGCGATCTCGGCCGACCAGATCTTCACCACGCTGATGGGCGACGATGTGGAACCGCGGCGCAATTTCATCGAGACGAATGCGTTGGGCGTGCGGAACCTGGACGTTTAAAAATGTAGGATCTCATTGAAAACTAGATTTTTCCAAATCCGTAAAATTCTTTAGATTTGAAGAAGGCCAACCTTGCAGGTTGGCCTTTTTGTTATCGCTTCTAAGCGGCCCACACGGCGGCGACGCTGTATCCCAGTTCCTTGTAAAGCTTCTGGTAGCCCGTCGTGCCGATGAAACTACTGCCCGGGCAGAACCGTTTCCGGGGGCGTCTGGCGGGGCTGCAGCAGCTTCGCCACCAGGCCGGTCCATCCAGTCTGGTGCGAGGCGCCCATGCCGCGGCCGCTATCGCCGTGGAAATACTCGTGGAACAGGAGATGGTCGCGAAAGTGGGGGTCGCGCCGCAGTTTGTCGGCGTCCCCGTATAGCGGGCGGTTACCGTGTTCATCCCGGTGAAAGAGCGTCGTGAGCCGGCGCGTCAGCTCCCCGGCGACCTGATCGAGACTCAGCTCACGGCCCGAACGGGTCGGGCATTCCACCTTCAGTTCCGGACCGTAAAAATCCGCGAAGTGGTACAGGGCATTCACCAGCAGATAATTGACCGGGAACCAGATGGGCCCGCGCCAGTTGGAGTTACCGCCGAACAGGCCGGACTCCGACTCACCCGGCTGGTAGCTCACGCTTATCAGGCGCCCGTCGAGCGGGAAGGTATAGGGCTGATCCAGGTGGGCGCGGGAAAGCGAGCGTACGCCGTAGTCGGACAGGAATTCGTTTTCATCCAGCATGCGCTGCAGCACGCGCCGCATGCGATGCGGGCGCAGCAGTGACAGCAGGCGGCGGTTGCCGCGCCCGGGCTCCGTCCAGTGCGAGACCAGCGCGGCCAGCTCCGGGCGATTTTTCATGAACCATTCGAGCCGAAGCTTGAAATTCGGCAGGCGCTCGAGCATTTCCGGCTCGATGATCTCGACCGCGAACAGCGGAATCAGGCCGACCATGGAGCGCACCCGCAAGGGCTGCATGTGGCCGTCCGGAAAGCGCAGCACGTCGTAGAAGAACTGGTCTTCCTCGTCCCACAGGCCGATGCCCTGGTCGCCGATGTTGTTCATGGCCTTGGCGATGTAGAGGAAGTGCTCGAAGAATTTGGTCGCGATGTCCTCGTAGACCGGGTTGGTCTGGGCAAGCTCGAGCGAGATGCGCATCAGGTTCAGGCAGTACATGGCCATCCAGCTGGTGCCGTCGGCTTGGTTGACGGTGCCGCCGTTCGGCAGCGGCGTGCTGCGATCGAACAGCCCGATGTTGTCGAGACCGAGGAAGCCGCCCTGGAAAACGTTGTGCCCGGCTGGGTCCTTGCGGTTCACCCACCAGGTGAAGTTGAGCAGCAGCTTGTGCAGGATGCGCTCGAGGAAAGCCGTGTCGCCCTTGCCGCCGTTGGCGTCGCGTTCGGTCCGGTAGACCTCCCACGCGGCCCAGGCATGAACCGGCGGGTTGACATCGCCGAATGCCCACTCGTACGCGGGCATCTGACCGTTGGGATGCATGTACCACTCGCGCGTCATCAGAACCAGCTGGTTCTTGGCGAATTCCGGATCGATCATGGCCAGAGGAATGCAGTGGAAGGCCAGATCCCATGCCGCGTACCAGGGATATTCCCACTTGTCGGGCATCGAAATCACGTCGGCATTATTGAGGTGACCCCAATCGCGGTTGCGCCCCTGTTTGCGTTCTGCAGGTGGCGGCGGCAGGCCGGGGTCGCCATTCAGCCAGCGCGGGACGTCGAAGTAGTAGAACTGCTTGCTCCAGATCAGGCCGGCGAGGGCCTGGCGCTGGATCAGCCGCGCGTCGGCATCGTCGATGCCGGCCTGCAGTGCGTCGTAGTAGGCGTCGGCCTCGGCGTGGCGCAGCGCCAGCACTTGAGCGAAATTCTCGAACGGCTGGTCGAGCGGGGTTTTCGTCAGGCGCAGGCGAACGGTCACGCTGCCACCGGCCGGCACCTCGAAAACGTAATGTCCGGCAGACTTGGTGCCCGTGCGCGCCGGGTTGACCGCATCGTGCCGGCCGTCGACCACGTGATCGTGGAACGCGTCCTTGAAGTAACCCGTGCCGGGCGTGCCATACAAGCGCGGCGCGTTGGTTTCGTTGTCGCAGAACAGCAGTTCGGGGGCACCGTCCAGATAGCAGTAATAGGTTCCGAGCCTGGCATGGCGCGCCTCGACGGCGCCCGCGTCGCCGATCGACAATTCCGGCCTGGCGCCCGGATCGCCCCACGACCATTCGTTCCTGAACCAGAGGTGCGGCAGGATATGCAGGGGCGCGGCCTGCCTGCCCCGGTTGTGCGCGGTGACCTGCATCAGGATGTCGTGTGGGTCCGCCTTGGCGTATTCGACATAGACGTCAAAATAGCGGCCGTCGTCGAACACGCCACTGTCGGCCAGTTCGAATTCCGGCATGTCGCGGGTGCGGCGCCGGTTTTCCTCCGCCAGCAGTGCGTAGGGAAACGCCCGCTGCGGATACTTGTAGAGCATCTTGAGGTAGGAGTGGGTCGGCGTGGCGTCGAGGTAGTAGTAGAGCTCCTTCACGTCCTCGCCGTGGTTGGCTTCGCTGTTGGTGAGCCCGAACAGCCGTTCCTTGAGGAACGGGTCCTGGCCGTTCCACAGCGCCACCGCCAGGCACAGATGCTGGTACTTGTCGCACAGACCGGCGATGCCATCCTCGCCCCAGCGATACGCGCGGCTGCGCGCCGCCTCGTGGGTGAAATAGTTCCAGGCGTCGCCGTCCGTGCTGTAATCTTCGCGCACGGTCCCCCACTGGCGTTCGCTGAGGTACGGCCCCCAGCGCCGCCATTCCGGGGTGTCGTGGCCTTGCGCAATGGCGCGCGCCTGTTCCGCGCCCGCTGCAGAAGGGCCGTGAGATGGACGTCGGGTCTTGTTTCGCGGGACGGCCATGTCTGATATTTTCTCCAGTTGCCAGCGACCATGCAGACCCGGTCCGTGCGGCGGGATTTCTGCGAGGCTTCACGTCTAAGCGTAGCAGGCGGGTGGCGCGCCGATCGGTGCAAAACAGCCCGCCCTGCCGCCAGCTGAAAACTCAGGCGTCCATTGGCCGCATCAATGGGTGAACGGATTGAGATGACGCATCGGTGAATGCAGCTGGCGCAGGCGCTCGGCATGCGCGGAAAACAGATCTCGCCGGGTCAGTATGCCGATGATCCGGTTTTCGTCCGCCGGGTCGACCACGACCAGGCGACCGACCTGTTCGGTGACCATGTGATCGGCAGCCTCGCTCAATGTATGGGTGCCGGTGATGACGACGGGCGGACGGCGCACAAGGCTGCCGAGCGTCGCATCGTCCGCGACGACGGGATCCGAAATATCGCGCCGGCCGAGGAACCCGCACAAGCGGCCCGCTTTATCCAGGAGCGGATAACCCTGGTGAGCTGCAGCCAGCGTGTGAGTCAGCAGCCAGCGCCGGGTATCGGCCACGATGTCGGCGGCATGCAGGCAAACGACCTCGCGAGTGCAGGCATTGGCGACACGAATGCCATCGAGAAAATCCGCGTGATAGTCGGAAGGTACGCGAATACCGCGACGCGCGATTTTTTCCGTCATGATCGTCGTGCGCATGCTGAGACCCGATACCAGATAGGCGGCGACGCAACCGCCGAGCAGCGGCAACAGCGCGGCCACCTGATGCGTTGTCTCGAACGCAAAGATGACCGACGCAAGCAGCGCCCGGGATGCGCCTGCAAAGATGGCAGCCATTCCCACCAGTGCGGCGACGCCAATGTTCACCTGTGCAGCCGGCAGGGCAATGTTGACGGCGTGACCGAGCAATGCGCCCAATGCGCCGCCAATCGTGAAGAGCGGCGCCAGCGTACCGCCGGAGGTGCCGCTTCCGAGCGCGACGGCCCAGGAAACGAATTTGGCGAAACACAAAACGAGCAGTACCGAAATAGCCAGATTCCCGCCGAGAACGGCCTGGATGTTCGTGTAGCCAACGCCCAGTGTGAGGGGTTGCCACCATCCGATGAAACCGACCGCGATGCCGCCGAGCGCGGGCCACCACATCCAGTGCACGGGCAATGCCTCGAAGGCATCCTCGATGGCATAAACGATTCTTGTCACCCCTACACTGGCCACGCCGGCCAACAGACCAATCAAAACGTAAATGGCCAGCGCCATGCCGGTTTGCGGCAAAACCGCGGGCATCGCGAAGACAGCTGTGCTGCCCAGTGCCATTTCGCGGATCGCGGTCGCCACACCCACGGCGACGCATACCGGGATCAGTGAACGCGCCTTGAATTCGAACAGCAGCAGTTCGACGGCCAGCACGACAGCGGCGATGGGAGAATCGAAGATGGCCGCCATCCCGGCCGCCGCCGCGGCAGCGAGCAGGGCTTTGCGCTCGTCCGGCGTGATGTGCAGCAACTGGCCCAGCAGTGAACCCAGTGCGCCCCCCGTGGCGATGATCGGCCCTTCAGCACCGAAGGGGCCACCGGTTCCGATTGAAATGGCGGCCGACAGCGGTTTGAGAAACACCATGCGCGGCGGAATGCGGCTGTCGTTCGTCAGTATCTGCTCCATCGCTTCGGGGATGCCATGGCCGCGAATTGCCCTGGACCCGAAGCGAGCCATCAATCCAACCACGACCCCGCCCGCGACGGGAACGAGAATGACCCAGGCGCCCAGCTGATGGTCTGCCGGTGACACAAAGTCCAGCGAGACGCGGCCATAGAACGCAAGATTGGTGAGCAGGCCGATCAGGGCCGTGAGAAAGCGGGCCACCAACGCCGCCGCCAGGCCGAGGACGACCGCCAGCAGGGACATCCACAGAATGCGGCGACTGAGCGTCGGGTAATCGACCGGAAGCCGCGCCGCCTGCATCGTAAGATCCAGCGCAGCGGATAGTGGTAAGGGAGCGGGATCGCGTGAAGGGCCCTGGGGTGATGCCATGATGGAATTTCCGAAACTGGCTGATGAGGCAGAACGTGCACGTGCTGCAAATGTATCGTATAACGATACAAGTGACCAGCATGAGACAATCCGGAATCCCTGACTTTTAAGTCGCCCTGGCGACCTGCGCCGCATGAGCAGAACTTCCCGCAAGGCGCGTGTGCCTGGCGCCGCGCCCACACAACAAGACTATGAACGGCTGGCGGAATTCCGCTATGCCTTGCGCTGCTTTACGGCGTTCAGCGAAAATGCCGCGCGCGCGGCAGGCCTGACGCCCAAACAGCATCAGGCCTTGCTCGCGATCAAGGGCATGCCGTCTGGAGCGGACGTCACCGTCGGCGACCTGGCCAACCAGTTATTGGTCCGGCATAACAGTGCGGTGGAACTGGTGAATCGGCTCGAGCAGAATGGCCTGTTGCTTCGTCACCACGATGGGCGGGACGCACGCCGTGCGTTGCTGGTGCTGACACCAAAGGGCGAGGCGGCTTTGCTGGACCTGTCGGCCGCACACCTTGAGGAATTGAGGCGGGCCGGACCGGAGATCTCGTCGATGCTGAAGGCGTTTGTGCCGGCGTTCGGGCCCCCTGCCTGAT
>CAYVOR010000103.1:0-6601 GCA_964452995.1 uncultured Thiobacillus sp. | reverse complement strand
CCAGCCAGTGCCAGACATTGCCTGTGAGTGCCAGTCACTCCCACTCTATTGTAAATAAGCCATTTTTATCTTTTATTATCCATGGCTTATTTTCCTGACAATCGGTAATACCATGAAAAATACCATGCTCAGAAATTTCTTAAAAATAATTTCATTTTTTTACTGATAGCCCCGCTCAACAGCGGTCAGCACCAGGCTGCCCGGGGGAAGACGACTAACCCTATGGTGACGCCTCCCCTCTACTAGCCAGAAAAAGGTGAAATGCTGGCGCTGACTATTTTATCGTATCTCCCCCGATACCACCTAAGAGGTTTCAGTCAGTCTCGACAACAATGCCAAAATGCTCGGAGCGTTTCCCGGGCAGGCCATCTTTGCGAAATCTCGTCCCCCACACACCGAACATGACACGCTCAGCGGATGAATATACATTCATTCCTTCAACTTGGAGTCGCACGGTGCTTTTACCGGACTCAACCAACACGATATCGCCGATTTGGATGCCTAATACATCCTGACATAGGGCCACAGCCTCACTGTCGAGCTCTTCCCCCCATCGTTCCAGATCGGCCTCCAATCCCCGCCAGGCGCGCCTCGCATTCACAAATGGGCCAGTCTCACGCTGAGAGAACCACAACCGATCGAATAGCGCGAGCCGTTCGTTCGAAGGAGGAATAGTTAATGCAACTACCGGGGTGCCTTGTTCCGTCAGGACAGGGCGCCCCTTTTTTTGGACATCTGGATTAATTTTACTGTGTCATAAACCGAGATCGACTGGTTCTTCCACAACACGGGCATCTACCGAGAGTTGCGATCAGCATGGCGGCAAGCTCCAGACGCAGCGTCGCGATCGAGTCGGGTAGATGGCGTTGCCGGCGCAGGGGCGCCGCGCGGCCGGTAGTCTTCGGGTAAGGCAGGGATTTCGCCGAATATCGGGTGATGCAGCGTTTTTTTTGGAGCCGTGATCCGCTCGGCGACCAGGAATCCGTAGGCGGCGATGCACAGACTGGCGTGATGGTGGAAACCACGCCAGCTACGCCCTTCGAATTGTCCGAGTCCGAGCTCCTGCTTGAGCTCCTGGTAATCGCGCTCGATGCGCCAGCGCAGCTTCGCCAGCCGCACGAGTTCACGTACCGGTGTCGCTGCAGGCAGCGTACTCAGGAAATACTTCTCCGGCTCACGCCCGCCCTTCGGCCACTCGATCAACAACCACTGCTCCGGCCCGAGCTCGGCGTGCTCTCCCTCGCGCCGCGCGCAGCGGAGGCGAAGCGCCGCAAACCGGGAGCGCAGCGGCGCGTTCGTCCCTTCACGCCAGGTCACCTGTCGATAGCGGGTCTGTGGCAAACCAAGGGCCAACGTCTTTACCGAAACAGGGCGCTGCGAGGCATCTGCAAGACGGCGCACGGGCGGGCGTCCTCTGCCACGGTACACCGGCACAGAACCCGGCTCGACACCCGGAGGCCACACATTCACGCTGCCCGTGATACCCACGACGTAGTCCAGACCCAACGCCTGCAGGTCCTGCCGAAACGCACCGTTGACGCCGTACCCCGCATCCGCAAGCGCCAGCGGCGGTAACGCGCCGGCTTCCTTCAGCTCACGCAGTAACGCGATCGCAATCTGTGGCTTGGTGGCAAACGCGACATCTTCCGGCACCCTGGCCTTGCGCCGGCGTTCAGCGTCTTCCGCCCACTCCTGCGGCAGATACAACCGGTACCCGACCGGCAGACTGTAGTGCTCATTGGCCAGCGACACGCTCACCGCCACCTGGCAGTTGTCCTGCTTGCCCAGCTGACCACAATACTGGCGTGCCACACCGACCGAGTGTCGTCCCTGCTTCGGCATACCGGTGTCGTCGATCAGCACTGCCTCGGGCGCGCCGCCACGGCGCCGCACCCGATCGAGCACGTACCCGCGTACCGCCCCGAGCAGCGCTGCGTCCGACCACGGCGCATCGGCCACGAAGTGATGCAGGCTCTGGTGCTTCGAGCGCACCCGGTCAGGGGCAACCTGTGCCGCCATCGGTTCGACGCTCTTGCGCTCTCCGGGCAGCAGCAACCCCGTGCAGTAATGCCTGAACGGTTCATGCCGATCCGCATGCCCCAGCACGCTGGCTATCGATGCCACGAATGCCTCGAAATGGTCCATGCCGTGGCCCATACTCCCTCCGTCACCGAGAAGCCTGAGACACAGTAAAAGTAGTTCATGTTTTTAACACAGTAAAACTAGGGTCTCCGGGTCGGTACAGCCGTGCTCTGCAGTCGTCACGATCACCTGGATCTGGATGGTCATCGGCACCGCAAAGCCGACACCGTCGGAGGCCAGTGCGGTGAAGCCGGCAAGGAACAGGCGCCCGAACGTGCAGCGTGCTGCGCAGGCAGCGCGTATGCCAGTAGAGCAGTGCGGTCGCGATCAGCACGCCTGGACAAGTCAGTGCTCCCGATGGAACAAGTCTGGTGCCCGCCCGAGCGGCGAGAATGGGCGCCATGATCTCTCTTGCGTCCCCGCCCTCAATCGCCGCGCGCCTGGCCTGCCAGACGCTGGCGCCAGGCGCGCGGCGATTCGCTGTAACGGCCGCGAAACACCCGGCTGAAATGGGACATATCGTTGAATCCCCACTGCAGCGCGATCTCCGTGATCGTCAAATGGGCCAGCAGGGGGTTGCCCAGCGCCTTCATGCTCTGGTCCAGACGCTGCTCCAGGATGTAGCGCGAAAGGGTCTTGCCGGTAGCCTCCATCAGCGTATGCACATGGCGGGTGGACAGCCCGAGAGTGGCAGCGATCGAGGCGACGCCGAGCTGGGGGTCTGGCAAGTGGGCGCTGATGTGGTCCAGCAGCCGGGTGCGGTTGCGCGCCAGGACGCCGGAATCCGCCACCGCGTCGGGACGGAACAGCACGCCCATCAGGTCGAGCAGGGCCGCCGACAGCGCGAGCACTTCGCCGGACGCAATCTCGTCGCGGCGCTGCCAGATGTTGAGCAGGAAATGCCACAGCACGCTGCCGCCGCCGAAATGGGCGCTGCGCGGCGTGACACAGGCCGACCGCAGATCACCGTGACGGGTCTGAAGAATGGCGGTCGGCACGTTGACCACCAGGCTGTGAAAGTTCGCCGACTGCCAGGCCGCGTAAGGGGAGCAGCCGTCCACCAGGGACAGCGCCCGTGTGCTGAAGGCCGCCTCGCGACCGAACTGGCGGTGGCGCAGCACCCCGCTTTGCACCAGGAACAGGGTCAGCACCGGCGGCGCATCGGCCGTCCGGCCAGCAGCGTGGCGATCCATGACGATCGGCGCCGAGACGAAGAATTCGTGAAAACCGATTTCCCCCAGCGGCCATGCCGACCAGGCGCCATGGAAATTCTCCGGCGCCACATCAGCGATGCGGGTGCCGGGAAACAGCCGGGCCGAGAGTTCACGCCAGACCGGGAAATCCTTGCAAACTTCCATATGCCTTGCAGATTGACGGGGAAAGACAGTATGGCAGCAAGCGGCGGCGTCCATAGCCCGAGAAACAGCGGGACCGCCGATTTCAGCAAACCACCCGAGGAGCATCCATGACCACAGCCATCGAACAGCAGATCATCAGTGGCCAACTCTGGGAGCAGTACTGCGACACTCTGAAACGCGCCGGACAGCAGTTGCTGCGGCCGGAAACGCCGCACACTGCCTTCGACCAGGCCGAAGGAATGCGCTACCTATCGCGCTTGGTGCGGGCCGGCCTGGAGATGATGGTGGAAGGAGCCGACGCGGATTTTCCGATCTTTGTCATCCCCTCGCACGAGACCATCAAGATCGGCGCCGACAATCCGGACAACATCTATCAGGCCGCTCGACTCAACGGTACCCACGAGTACCGCATTCACGGCAAGCGCGGCACGGTGCCGATCTTGAACTTCGCCACCAAGAAGGGCGGCTACGAGAAGGCGGGCAGCAAGCTCGAAGGTACGGGTTTTCTCGACGGCAACGACCTCGTAGTGGATGGGAGCGGCAATTTCGAAATCACGATTTCCTGCCGGCACCCCGCCTCCGGCAACTGGCTGCCGATGGAATCGGAGAGCCACCAGTTGCTGGTGCGCCAGACTTTCCATGAGCGCAGCCGGGAAGCGGCCGCCCAACTCCGCATCGAACGCATCGGCGCCACGGGCGGGCCAGCCCCCCTGGACCCGGCCCGCTTCGCGGCCAGCCTGATGGCCGCCGCCAGCTATGCGGAAAACACCGCCCGCCTGTTCTGCGACTGGTCGGCGCTGTTCAAGCGCGACCATTTCCAGACCCTGCCCCCGGGGAACCAGGCCATGTGCCAGGCCGTCGGCGGCGACCCCAACATCATCTACTACCACGGCTACTGGGAACTGGCGGAGGACGAGGCGATGGTGATCGACGCCACCCTGCCGCCCTGCGAATTCTGGAACTTCCAGGTGGACAACTACTGGATGGAATCCTTGGACTACCGCTACCACCGGGTCCACGTGAACAGCCACGGCGCCCGGTACAACCCGGATGGCAGCATCACCATCGTCATGGCCCGGCACGACCCGGGACATCCCAACTGGCTGACCACCGCCGGGCATCCGCTGGGCACCAGCCTGTTCCGCCTGATCGGCGCCAAGGGCCAGCCCGCCGCGATCCGGACCCGCGTCGCCAAAATCAGCGAAGCAAAGAAAAAGGCATGAATATGGGATTGATCATGGACGTCTTGCTTGCCGAGGCCAGCCGCCGTGCCGGCGGTTTGAGCAACTTCGGCGACGAGCGTTTCCGCCCGGCCCTGGCTGCCCTGCTCAAGGCCCTGAACGACGAGGGCGGACTGTCTGAAATCGGCACTCGGTTGATAACCGAACGCATCACGGGCATGTTGCACAACCGGCTGCTGATGGAGGATTACTACACCCGCCATCCCGAGATCGAGCAGGAAGAGATCGGCGGCCCCATCGTCATCGTCGGCCTGCCCCGCACCGGCACCACGCTGCTGCAGCGCATTCTCAGCTGCGACCACCGCTTCTACCCGATGTTCTGGTGGGAGACCCGCTTCCCCGTGCCGCTGACGGCACCGGGGAGCGGCCATGCCGACCCGCGCCTCGACATGGCCAAGGCCGAGGTGAAGATGATGGTGGAGGCCAATCCCACCCTGCTCTCCATCCATCCCTTCGACGCCGCCGCCGCCGACGAGGAGGGCATGTTGCTGGAACATTCCTTCCAGAGCTTCTTCGACTCCTATGCCGACATTCCCAGCTACACGGAATGGATGTGGAACCACGACCAGACCCCGGCTTACGAATACCTGAAACGGATACTCAAGTTCGTCCAGTGGCAGAAACGCCAGCGCGGCGAGGCGGCCGACGACTGGGTGCTGAAGGCCCCCCACCACCTGCGCCAGATCGACGTGCTGTTCAAGGTCTTCCCCGGCACCCGGGTGATCCAGACCCACCGCGACCCGCTGCAGACCATCCCCTCCATCGCCAGCTTCGCCGACAATCTGTGGAAGCTCTACATGGCCACCCCTGATCCGGCCCGGGCCGGACGCCAATGGTCGGACATCTGGGCCCGGGGCACCCGGGAGACGATGTGCTATCGCGACCGCTGCGAACCCGGGCGCTTCCTCGATATCTGGTTCGCCGACACCCTGACCCAGCCCCTGAAAGTGATCCGTACCATTTATGGTTTCCTCGACGTTCCCTTCCCGGCAGATACCAGGGACAAGATCCAGGCCTTTCTGGACGCCAACAGCCGGGAGAAACGGCCGGTCCACGAATACGCGATGGAGCACTTCGGCCTGTCCGAGGCGCAGATCAAGCGGGACTTCGCGGCCTATCGGGAACGCTATATCCTGAATCGTCAGCCATAACCCAGCCACCACAACAACGAGGAGAACCACCATGCTGATCAAGGACAAGGTCATTATCGTTTCCGGCATTGGCCCCGGTCTTGGCATCAAGCTGGCCATCGAGGCCGCCCGAGAGGGGGCCAAGGTCGCCATTTCCGCCCGCACCGCCGCCAATCTGGACGACGCCGAGCAGCGTATGAAAGAGGTCGCGCCCAATTGCGAAGTGCTCAAACAGACCACCGACATCACCGACCGCAGCCACTGCAAGCGCCTGGTGGAAGCCACCATGGCCCGCTTCGGCCGTATCGACGGGCTGGTGAACAGCGCGGTGTTCCACGGCAATTTCGAGCCCGTGGAAACCGCCGACCTAGAGGACTGGCGCCGCGTATTCGACACCAACGTGATCGGCACCATGAACCTGACCCAGGAAACCATCCAGGCCATGAAAAAAACCGGGGGCGGCGCCATCGCCATGGTAAATACCATGGCCACCCGCAAACCCTTCCCCAGCGAGGCCGGCTATGCCGCCTCCAAGGGGGCGCTGACGGTGGCGGCCAAGTACCTGGCCCGGGAAGTCGGCTGCCACAACATCCGGGTCAACAGTGTCTATCCAGGCTGGATGTGGGGCGTGCCGGTCCAAGGTTACGCCAAGAGCGCTGCCGCCGCCCACAACATTTCGGAAGAGCAGGTCATGGCGCCCATCGTCGCCAACATCCCCCTGGGCCGCATCGTCACCGATGACGAAGTAGCCAAGGTCGCCCTGTTCCTGGTCTCCAACTATTCCACCGCC
>CAYVOR010000102.1:0-6670 GCA_964452995.1 uncultured Thiobacillus sp. | reverse complement strand
CGCGCAGGATGCCGTCGAGCGACAGATCGAAACCGTAGAACTTGTCGATGCATTCGAGCAACTGCGCCTCGGCCGCCAGCAGGGTGTCGATCTCGAGCGCCCCGCCGAGCGCGGCTTTCAACTGGTCGAGCGCGACGACGTTGAACATGTCGGTGGTGGCCAGCGTCAGCACATTGCGCGTGGCATCGTGGGCGATCGGCAACAGGTGGTGGCGGCGGGCGAATTCTTCGGGCACCAGCTGCAGCGCTTCGGGGTCGGCCACCACCTGGGTGAGATCGATGCCCTGGCTGCCGAGCGCGTTGGCGAGCTGGTCGCGCAGCACCGCCTCGGTGATGAAGCCGAGCGCAACCAGTTGACGGCCGATCGGCAGGCCGGTGGTTTTTTGCTCCTTCAATCCGATGCGCAACTGGTCGAGGGTGATCAGTCCCTGGGTGACCAGGGTTTCGCCCATGCGGAGTTTCTTGCGACGCTCCATGACGGCTCTACCGGATCGACTTCAGCTGCTGGACGCGCGCTTCGGCCTGGACCCGGTCGTATCGGTGCACGCCGTTTCCGGCGAGCGCTTTTTCGTAATAGGCCAGCGCGTTCGGGTACTGGTGCAACTGGTCGAGGCTGACCGCCAGGTTGAAAGCATAATCGGCATTGTCAGGCGCACCCCGGTAGGCCTCGAAATAAGCCGACTGGGCGTCGTTCCAGCGTCCCTGTTCGGCGTAGAGATTGCCGAGCGTCTGGTAGAGCTGCGGGCTCGGACTGCGTTCGATCAGCATTTTCAGCCGGCTTTCGGTGGCCTGGCCGTCGGTATTGCCCTGCAGGTCGAGCAGGGCGCCCTGGGCGGCTGCATTGCGGGGATCGAGCTCAAGCACTTCGCGATACAGGCGCTGGCTATCGGCATCGCGATTCTGCGCGC
The DNA here is from genome assembly GCA_964452995.1 of uncultured Thiobacillus sp. Taxonomy (GTDB): domain Bacteria; phylum Pseudomonadota; class Gammaproteobacteria; order Burkholderiales; family Thiobacillaceae; genus Thiobacillus. The sequence continues at coordinate 5,763 of CAYVOR010000102.1, read as the reverse complement.
TGGCAATCGCCGCCAGCCCCAGCAGCGCATCCACTGAGCGCCTGTGCGTGGCGGCCTGGGCATACAGCCGTTGCGCCTCGGTCAGCGCGCCGCGTTGATAAGCCGCGTAGGCCTGGGTGAGCAGATTCGTCTGGGGGTCGGGCTGGAACTGGGGCACCGTGGGCATCGCCGTGTTCGGCGGCCCGCTGGGTGCGGGTCTGGCTGCAGGCCGGGGAGAGTCGGCAGGGGCGGCGGAGCGGGTGGGAGCGGCCGCTTCGACGTGACGTTCGGGTATCGCAGGCGATGCGGCCGTCACTGGTTGCGGCAGCGGGGGAGCGTCTGCAACGGCAGGCGTGGCGGGGATATTGGCCCGCGCGGGCGGCGGAACCGCTGCCGGCGGTTGCAGGGCAAAGTAGAGATACGCCCCATAGCCGAGCGCGACCAGGACAGCCAGCAGCGCGGTGAGCGGCACCAGCGAAAGTTGTGGCCAACGCCGCCGCGTCGGTCGCGTGCCGGTCGTGGACTCGCTGTTGCCGAACAGCAGGCCGGGCGGCTCGACCCATTCGCGTGCCTTCGCCGTGCCGGGAAGGATCGGCTCCAGTTCGAGGTCGTTCTCGATCGGGTGGTCGGGGTCGGGCTGGCCCGGCGCCAGCCGCCCCGGGTTGGCGGCTTCAGCCTGTTTCAGCGCTTTGAGCAGCAGGCTCAAGGCTGGCTCCGCGTGCCATCGGGAAGCAGTCGCTGGAACGGCTGAAGTGTCTCGCTGGACAGTGTGGGATTGGACACCACGGTGGGCCGCAGAAAGATCACCAGTTCGGTCTGGCTGTTGGTACGTTCATGCTGGCCGAACAGGGCGCCGATGCCCTCGGGGCGCGACAGGCCGGGAATGCCGTCGCGCGCGTTGTTGCGGTCGTCCTGGATCAGGCCACCGAGAACGACGGTCTGGCCGCTGCGGACCTGTAGCAGCGATTCCATTTCGCGCACCTGGATGACGGGAATGGAATTCTTGACGCCCGCCTTTTCCAGGTCGGGATTGGGGTCGTCCACCGATCCCACCTTGCGCGAGATGGTGGGGCGCACGGTCAGCGACACCACGCCGTTCTCGTTGATCTGCGGCAGCACCGACATCACCACGCCGATGGGTACGGTGTGCGCGGTGGTCGTGAAGGTGGCGGGCTGGAGCACCGAACCCGTGGACGATAACGCCCCCTGCTGCGACTGCACGGAAAAATACACCAGATTGTCGACCACCTTGAGCAGTGCCGTCTGGTTGTTCAGCGCCATGAGTTTGGGGCTGGACAGCACCTTGGTCTTGCCGAACGATTCCAGCAGGTCGATGGCGGCAGTGAAGCCGTTGTTGCCGGTGTTGGTGTAGGTAGCCTGGATGAAAGGCGAAAGTGTGCCTGCCAGCGCATTGGTGCCACCGCCTAAGGTATTGATCGTCCAGCCGGTGGTGCCTTGCAGCGCTTTCGACCAGTCGATGCCGGCGCGGAACTGATCCTTGAGCGTAACTTCGACGATGGTCGCCTCGATCAGCACCTGGCGTTGCGCGGACTGCATGACGCGGTCGAGATACTGTTGCACCAGTTCCTGTTGCCTGGAGGTGCCGAGGACGGTCACGGTGCCGGCGACCGGATTGACCGCCACGTCGTATTTGCCGTCGCCTGCGGGCTGGTTGGCGAACGCGGCGGTGAACAGGTTGGCGGCCCCTGCCCCGGCCTTGCTGGCCGCCTCGGCCTGCGAGACCCGTTCGGCGCGCTCGGCTTTCTCCGCGTCCAGGCGGGCCGCGCGTTCCTCGCTGCTCTGGGTGACGGCCCGCGTGCCGGCGAGCATGGTGCGGATATTGTCGGCCAATACCGTCCACAGGTCGTTGTTCGACTGGCTGGCGACGGTGGTGGTGGAGGAGTTGCCCGCGCTGGTCGAGGACGACGTGCTGCCGGTTCCCGTGCCGATGCCGCCGCCGGTGCTGGCGATCTGCGCCGCCACACCGACGCTGGAGGTCGTGTTGCGGGCAACGTTGACGTAATTGACGCTATAGGTCTTGACGTAGGGCGTGTCGGGCATGATCGACACCGTGCGGCCGTTCATTTCATAACGCAGGCCGGCCTGCCGCGCGATGCGGTCGAGAATGGCAGGCAGCGGCTCCTGCACGGCATTGAGCGAGACATTGCCGGTGATGCCGGGATACAGGTCGATGTTGTACTGGGTGTCGCGCGCGATGGAGAACAGCAGATCCTTCACCGGTACGTCGTTGACCACGACGGTATAGGTCGGTACCGGCGCAGCCAGCCTGGGCGGGGCCAAAGCGGGGATGGCCTTGACGGGTGCAGGCGGCGGGCCGGCGGGGGCGGCGGTCGGGCTGGGGTGGGTGATATGGCCGGGCGAGGTGTCGAATGCGCGCGGGGGGACGCAACCCGCCAGCACGAGGCTGGACAGCACCAGGCCCGTCGATACGGAGCGTTTCAACACAGCATTCATCGCGACCTTTATCCCGTTGGCAAGACTACGCTGCGCATTTTGCCAACCGTGCGCAGAAACGGCGCACCCTGACGAGCATGAACGCCAGTTGACGTGGCGGACAAGGTGCGCATGACCGCCATGGCCGCGTCCCGGTCAGGGAATTCGCCCGCCAGGATCATCCAGGCAGGCGCGCCCTGGCTCATGCCATGCAGCACCCTGACCGGTTGCGGCGTAACGGCGTTCAAATCCCCCAATAATACGGCTGCCTGCGCCGCTTCTTTAGCCGAGGCGACCTGGATCACATGAATGCCGGGCGCGGCGGTGGCAAGCCAGCGCTGGGTTTGCCGTGCCAGTTCGGTTACGCGGCTGACCGTAACGGGAGCGGGCAGGCGGGGCGTTACCGCTGACTGGGGCGGCGCGACAGGCGGCTGGACCGCGGGCGCGCGCATCTGCCAGGCGACGAACGCAAGCAGGCCAAGCCCGGCGGCCAGGCCGGCGCTCAGCCACGTCCAGCGCGGCAGGCGTACAGAATGCGCGATTCGGGTAGGCGACTGGATTTCGGCGTCGCCTGCCGCGGCGTCCAGATGCGCCGCGGTGAGCGTGTGGGTTTGTCCGGCATAGGCGGCGAGCAGGGTCTTGTCGGCCAGCACGTTGATGCGGCGCGACAGCCCGCCGGAAAGGCGCGTCAACTGCGCGATCAGGGCCGATGAAAACAGGTCGGGACCGCGATAGCCGGCCACTGCGAGCCGCGCCCGCAGATATTCGGCAACCTCGGGTTCGGTCAGTGGGGACAGATTCAGGCTCAGGGTGATGCGGTCCTTCAGCTGGCGGATGCGCGGATCGGCCAGTTGCACGTCGAGCTCGGGCTGACCGAACAGCACGATCTGCAGCAGCTTGTCGGTGGCGGTTTCCAGATTGGTCAGCAGCCGCAGGAACTCCAGATTGTCGAGCGCGATGCCCTGCGCTTCCTCGACGAACACCACCACGCGCCGCCCTGCTTCGTGGCGGGCGAGCAAGGCGGCATTGAGCTGGGCCAGCCGGGCCTGACGGCCTTCTGCGGCGGCGTCGAGTCCCAGGTCGGAGAGGATGGCCGCCAGCATGTCGTCGGGCGACAGGGTGGGATTGCCGAGATAGACGCTGTCGATGGTGCCGGGAAGCTGCGCCGCCAGCTTGCGGCACAGCATGGTCTTGCCGCTGCCGACTTCACCCACGACCTTGATGATGCCTTCGCCCTGACCGATTGCGTAGAGCAGGGCGGTGAGCATTTCTCCGCGCTGGCCGCCGGCATACCAGTATTCGGTATTCGGCGTGATGCGGAAGGGCGCTTCTTTCAGGCCGAAATAGTCAAGGTACACAGTCGGCTTATTCGGCGCCGTAGGTCTGCATGCGGCTGTATAGCGTGGTGCGGTTGATCCCGAGCAGCTTGGCGGCCTGCGACAGGTTGCCATGGGTCATGTTGAGCGCGGCCTCGACATAGGCCTTTTCCCACTGGCGCAGGGTGACGTCGAGGTTGAAGTTGGCCAGCGTCTGCAACTGCTTGCGCGCCAGCTCGATCAGCGCCTTGCCATCGCTGGCGAGTGGGATTTCCTGTGGATAGGCCTGATCGGTGTCGAGTTCGGCCTCCAGTTGCTGCGCATTGACCGCCATGCCGGGGTATTTGGTGGTCAGGCGGATGGCGATGTTGCGCAGTTCGCGCACGTTGCCGGGGAAATGGTAGTCCTCCCACATCTGCTGCGCGCGCGCGTCGAGCGAGAACGGCTGGCTCTTGGCTTCGCGGGCGTAGAAATCGCGGAAGTGGGTGAGCAGCGTGAGCTTGTCCTGTCCCATTTCGCGCAACGGCGGCACGGCGATGGAGAACACCGACAGCCGGTGGTAGAGATCGGCACGAAAATGCCCCGATTTGATTTCGGCGCGCAGGTCTCGGTTGGTGGCGGTGACCACGCGGGCGTTGGAAAAGCGCGGCTGGGTTTCGCCGACACGCTGGTATTCGCCGTTTTCCAGCACGCGCAGCAGCTTGGCCTGCAGTTCCAGCGGCAGCTCGCCGATCTCGTCAAGGAACAGCGTGCCGTTCTCGGCTTCTTCAAAGTAGCCGGCACGCGCACTGGTCGCGCCGGTGAAGGCGCCCTTGGCGTAGCCGAACAAGGTGGGCTCGACCAGCGTCGGCGAGATCGCCGCGCAGTTGAGCGCCAGATAGGGCTTGTGCGAGCGCGGCGACAACTGGTGCAGGCCGGAGGCGACACGTTCCTTGCCGCTGCCGGACTCGCCTTCGATCAGCACCGGGAACGGGGCCGCCGCGTACTGCTTGATCTGTTCGCGCAGCTTGTCCATCGCCGGGCTGTCGCCGACGATGCCCGAATCCTTGGCGGGGACGGGTGCCTTGTCGGCGCTGCGCTCGGCATCCTGCACCAGCAGCGCGTTGAACAGCAGGGATTTCAGCCGCTCGGGCTCGCACGGCTTGGCGACGAAATCGATCGCGCCAAGCGCGCGCGCGTGACGCGCATTGGCCTCGTCGCTCTGGCCGGACAGGACCAGAATCTTGATGCTGGGGGACATGCTCAGCAGATCGGCGATCAGGGCAAAGCCTTCGTCGGGCTTGTGGGGTTGCGGCGGCAGGCCGAGGTCAACCAGGGCCAGTTGCGGTGGCTCGTCCAGCTGCATCAGCAGGCTTTTTACCTGGGTACGCGACTCGGCGGCGGAGATGTCGAAATCCTTGCTCAGAACATAAGTGAGCGTGTCGGAGATCAGCGGATCGTCGTCGACGATCAGCAGGCTAGGCTTGTTGGTTTGGACCACATGTCCTCCAGGTCTATAGGTGCCGATAACGCGCCCGTATCTGCGTACGGGGAAATTATTGCGTGCGTGTCGGGTTTTCGACGATTGTGCCAGAGACCCGGTGAAAGTTAAACCGGATGACACATTCGGAACCAGGCTCGCGCCGCTACGAATAAACGTTAGCGGCGCTGGAGGAGCGGGACTTGAGGCGCGGTCAGCTGCTGACCGGTTCGACGGCTACCCGGGTCCAGCCTTCGCTGCGTTCGATCGGGTTGCCCAGGGCGATGAACTTGTGTTCTGTGGTGCCCTGAATCTGGAATACCTTGCCCAGCGTGAAATGGATCGGATCGAGGATGAGGGTCTTCCGCTCGCCGTCCAGCCACAGGCCGGGATGGGGCAGGCTGGTGCCGCTGTTATCGAAGCCGTTGACGGTATATCCCGCGGTGACGGTGTTGTACAGCATGGTCAAGGCGGGCTTTTCGGCCAGGGTTTCGATACCGACCGAACTGGTGTCGTCGCTCAGGCGTGACAGGCGGCGTACGATGCCGAGCTGCC
>CAYVOR010000101.1:0-6950 GCA_964452995.1 uncultured Thiobacillus sp. | reverse complement strand
CTGATGCTGTCATGTCCCGACGAAGGCGTGCTTCACGACGAAGTCTGTCGCGTGGCGATGGCGGGAGCGGGGGTTGTCAAGATCGTGCTGACGCGCGGTGCCGGCGCACGCGGCTACGCACCGCCACCGGACCAGGCGGCCACCCGGATTGTTTTCTCCGCACCGTTGCCGGCGCACGCGCAGATCGATGCGCCGGACGCGATCGTGGCGCGTTGGTGCACCTTGCGACTGGCGCGACAGCCGCGATTGGCGGGGATCAAGCATTTGAACCGTCTTGAGAACGTGCTTGCGCGTGCAGAATGGACCGATCCCGCGATTCTCGAAGGGCTGCTGTGCGATGACCTCGGCGCGGTGATCGGCGGAGTGATGAGCAATCTGCTGATCGCCAGAAATGACGAGTTGCATACGCCGGATCTGGCCGAATGCGGTGTGGCAGGCGTGGCCAGGGCGCGCCTGTTGCGGGCCGCACCGCGACGGGGTATCCCGATCCATATGGCACGCCTGTTGCCGGCGGATATACTCGCTGCCGACGAAGTGATGATCTGCAACAGCGTCATCGGCGTGCGCCGTGTGGCGAGGCTGGATAATACGACATGGTTGCCCGCGGGCTGGACAACGCTTTTGAATAGTGCCTTGAATGAAGACGTTGATTAAACGGTTGATTGCGCTCGCTGTGCTGCTTGCGCTGATGGGCGCGGGCGGACTGGCCTGGTACGGCAACCGTCCGTTGCAGATCGAGCCTCTGCCAAAAACCCTCAATGTCGCGCCCGGCACGAATTTACGCAGCTTGAGTACCCTGCTCGAGCGTGAAGGCGTGGTCGGCAATGCGCAGGTGTTCTGGCTGCTCGGGCGTGTACTGGGCAAGGCGGGAGCGCTCAAGGTGGGCGTCTATGTCATCGACAAACCGCTGACGCCGCTGGAACTGTATGCCTTGATCCAGCGCGGCGAAGCCTCGCAGGCAATGGTACAGTTCATCGAAGGCTGGAATTGGCGCGAGGTGCGTGCCGCGCTTGCCGCACAGCCCATGTTGAAACATGAAAGCGCCAGCATGAGTGAAGCCGAAATCCTGCAGGCCATCGGTGCCAAAGAAAGCCACATCGAGGGTCTGCTGTTTCCCGACACCTATTTTTATGCGCCCCATACTGCCGATCTCGGCGTGCTACGCCGCGCTTACCTCCGACAACACCAGAAGCTCATGGCCGCCTGGGAGAACCGGGCACCCGGACTGCCGTACCGCACACCGTATGAGGCATTGATCATGGCATCGATCGTGGAAAAGGAAACCGGCGTGGCATTCGAGCGCCCCAGGATTGCCGGTACCTTCCTGAACCGGCTCCGGCTCGGCATGCGCCTGCAGACCGACCCGACCGTGATCTATGGTCTGGGCGAGCGCTTCGATGGCAACCTGCGCAAGATCGATCTGCAACGCGATACGCCCTACAACACATATACCCGTGCCGGACTGCCACCGACGCCGATCGCCATGCCCAGCGAGGCGGCCATCGAGGCAGCACTGAATCCTGCCAGGACGGACGCGCTGTACTTTGTCGCGCGCGGCGACGGCACCCATGTCTTTTCCAGTACGCTTGACGCGCATAACCGCGCGGTCAACCGTTTTCAGCGCTCATCACGACGATGACACCCGGTAAATTCATCACTCTCGAAGGTGTCGATGGCGCGGGCAAAAGCACACACCTCGGATTTGTTGCTGACTGGTTGCGTCAGCAGGACCGGGAGGTGGTCGTCACCCGCGAACCCGGCGGCACGCCGCTCGGCGAGACCCTGCGCGAGTTGTTATTGCACCGCGATATGAATGCCGACACCGAATTGCTGTTGATGTTCGCGGCGCGGCAGCAGCATCTGGCCGAGGTCATCCTGCCCGCGCTCGATCGTGGTGCATGGGTGGTGTCCGACCGCTTCACCGATGCCAGCTATGCCTACCAGTGCGGCGGGCGTGGCATCGCGACGGAGCGTGTCGCCACGCTCGAAGCCTGGGTGCAGCGCGGTTTTTCGCCCGACCTTACCCTGCTGTTCGATGTCCCGCCTGAGGTGGCAGAAGCGCGGCGCTCAGCTGCGCGCGCTGCCGACCGCTTTGAGCGCGAGGCCGACCGCTTCTTCGGCCGCGTGCGCAATGCCTATCTCGAGCGGGCACAGGCCGAGCCTGCACGCATCCGGGTACTGGATGCGCGCCGCAGCATCGTCGATCTGCAGGCCGAGATCGGTGAATTGTTGACAGGACTGGGGTGAGCGCAGCGTATCCCTGGCTTGACGCGACCTGGCGGCGCCTGCTGACTACGCGGACACGTCCGGCGCAGGCCTTGTTGCTGGCGGGGCCGCGCGGGGTGGGCAAGGGCGCGCTGGCGCGGGCCTGGGCACAGGCGCTGCTGTGCGAGGCACCGCTTCCAGATGGCGCGGCCTGTGGCCGGTGTCCCGCCTGTCACTGGTTCGAGACCGCCACGCACCCGGATTTCCGCGTGCTGACGCTGCAGGAAAAAACCGGCAAGGAAGGCGAGACCCGCATGGCCACGGCGATCGAGGTCGAACAGGCACGCGAAGCGGTCGATTTCGTCCAGTTGTCCACCTACCGCGCGGGATATCGGGTGGTGCTGGTCGACCCGGCGGACAATCTCAACCTGGCGGCGGCCAATGCGCTGTTAAAGGTACTTGAGGAACCACCGTTAAATACGGTATTCGTACTGGTTTCGGATCAACCACGCCGTTTATTGCCCACCATACGCAGCCGCTGTACCCGGATCGATATCGGCCTGCCGCCGGTCGACCAGGCGGCGCAATGGCTGGCCGGGCAGGGCGTGGACGATGCGGTGAATCTGTTGGCACTATCCGGCGGTACGCCGCTTGACGCCCAGCGCTGGGCCGACGGGACCGAACTGGACGAGCGCCGCACCCTGCTGGAAGGCCTGGCAGATCCCGACCGGCTCGACCCCGTGACGCTGGGCGAACGCTGGAAGACGGTCAGCCCGCAGACCTGGCACAACGTGGCGTACAAGTGGCTCGGTGATCTGCTGGTGGTCAGATTGCAGGGTAGCGTACAGTTCAACCGTGATTTTGCCGAAACGCTGACGCAGCTGGGCAGCCGGGCAAATCTGGCAAAACTGCTGGCGCTTGCCAGGACGCAGGCGAACGAAGGCCGGACACTGGCGCATCCGCTCAACCGGGCGTTGCAACTCCAGGGCTGGCTGATCCAGTACCGGCACGTGTTTGATTGAAAAGGATTGATGATGAATGCAGCAGCAAACGATGTGACAGGCCAGGTACGCCCCGGCGTGCTTTCCCTGTCCATCAAGGAAAAGTCCGCGCTCTTTGCCGCCTACATGCCGTTCATCAAGGGCGGCGGCCTGTTCATCCCCACCAGCAAACAATACAAGATGGGCGAGGAAGTGTTCATGCTGCTGACACTGATGGACGATCCCGCCAAGCTGCCGGTGTCCGGCAAGGTGATATGGGTGACGCCTTCCGGCGCACATGGCAGCCGTACCCAGGGCGTGGGGGTGCAATTCGCTTTCAACGAAAGCGGCAAGGCTGCGCAAAACAAGATTGAAGGTTTGCTCGGCGGTTCGTTAAAATCGGTGCGTCCTACTCACACTATGTGAAGTGCAAGATTCAAGTTGCCAGAGTGGCTGGTCTCTTAAAAAAACATGGCGTCTACAAGCGCCTTGTATCATGCATCTTGTCGCTTCAATCTTGTATCTGAAATGTTCGTCGATTCCCACTGCCATATCAATTTTCCTGATCTCGCCGACAAACTGCCCGAGATCTTCGATCTGATGGCGGCCAACCAGGTGAGCCACGCGCTGTGTATCAGCGTGGAACTGGAAAAATTTCCCGAAATTCGTGCACTGACCGAAGCGCATCCGAACGTTTATGCATCGGTAGGCGTGCACCCGGATCACGAGGACTGCACCGAGCCGTCGGTGGAGGAACTGGTCACACTGGCCGACCACCCCAAGGTCGTGGCGATCGGCGAGACCGGACTGGACTATTTCCGGCTGACCGGCGATCTTGAATGGCAGCGTGAACGATTCCGAACCCACATCCGCGCAGCACGGGTCTGTCACAAGCCGCTGGTGATCCATACCCGTTCTGCTGCCGATGACACCTTGCGCATCATGCGCGAGGAGCAGGCGTGCGAAGCGGGCGGGGTGATGCACTGCTTCACCGAAAGCCTGGCAGTGGCGGAAGCCGCCGTCGAAATGGGGTTCTACATCTCGTTTTCCGGCATCGTGACCTTCAAGAATGCTACGGCACTACGCGAGGTGGCTGCGGCCATTCCGTTGGAACGCATGCTGATCGAGACCGATTCGCCATACCTGGCGCCGGTGCCGCATCGCGGCCGGATCAATCAGCCGGGATTCGTGATGCATGTGGCGGAAGAAATCGGGCGAGTGCGCGGCATGACGGCCGCAGCGGTGGGTGAAGCGACGACACAGAATTTCTTTGACCTGTTTACCGCCGTCCGGACCTGATTTCCACATTTCCAGTGCGGTGTGGCCGGGATATGACAATCCGGGCACGGGGCGATGAAACAGGGACAAGCCTCGCGGCTTGTCTTGAATGGCTGGTTCGAACCCCAGCCAGCGCGTCAAAGACCGGCGGTTTCCAGTTCGAACTGGATCGCCTGGATGCCCGCGCGGGCGCAGGCTTCATCCTGTTCGCCCGTTGCCGCGCCGGAGACGCCGACTGCGCCGACGATGTTGCCGGCCGCCTCGATCGGCACGCCGCCGGCAGCAAACACGAGTCCTTCGACTTTGCCGACCGAGAACGGGTGGGTAAAGCGATCGACCATCGACGATGTGCTAGCGTTGAAGTTGACTGCCGTATATGCCTTTTGCCTGCTGATCTCCAGCGTTATGCGCGACGCCAGCGTGTCGCGTAACACCACCATGGCATCGCCGCTGCGATCGACCACGGTCACCCCGATCTGGATGCCTTGCTTGCGGCAGGCCTCCATCGCGGCATTAGCAAGTTTCCCGGAAGCCTCGACGGTGAGCCGGGGAATTTTGACGATGACAGGCGCGTCTGCAGCGATCGCAGGTGAGGCAAACAATACGGTGCAGCTCGCAGCAATCAAAGAGAGTTTACGCATGGGGATTTCCTCCGACTGGTGAAAGTGAGAAAGGCGTTGTGGCCGATCGTAATGGTCCGCAGCCAACTCCCTCGCCTACGGAAAGAGCCTGCCACGGGGTGAAACCGGATCACTGTCCGAAGAATGACTTTACTTTATCCATGAACGATTGTGCACGTGGGTTGTTATTGCGTCCGGGGCTCAGGGATTCAAACTCGCGCAGCAACTCACGCTGGCGCTCGGACAGGTTCACCGGTGTTTCCACCAGCATGTGGCACATGAGGTCGCCCGGCGCATGGCTGCGCACGCCCTTGATACCCTTGCCGCGCAGGCGAAACACCTTGCCGGACTGCGTTTCGGCGGGAATCTTGATCTTGGCGTGGCCGTCCAGTGTGGGGATTTCGACTTCGCCGCCGAGCGCGGCGGTGGCGAAACTGATTGGCATCTCGCAATGCAGGTTGTCGCCGTCGCGCTTGAATACCGGATGCTCCTTGAGATGAATCACCACATAGAGATCGCCGGGCGGGCCGCCGTTGATGCCGGCTTCGCCTTCGCCGGCCAGACGGATGCGATCGCCGTTGTCGACGCCGGCGGGAATCTTGACCGACAGGGTCTTGTGCTTCTTGACGCGGCCTTCGCCATGGCAGGCGGAGCAGGGGTCGGCCACCATCTTGCCGGTGCCACCGCAGCGTGGGCAGGTTTGCTGCACCGAGAAGAAACCCTGCTGGATGCGGACCTGTCCGTGCCCGCCGCAGGTGGTGCAGGTGGTCGGCGTGGTACCGGGCTTGGCGCCGCTGCCGTGGCAGGTGTCACATTCTTCCAGTGTGGGGATGCGGATCTTGGTTTCGGTGCCGCGCGCGCCTTCTTCGAGCTCGATTTCAAGGTTGTAGCGCAGGTCGGCGCCACGATAAACGCGATCGCGACGACTGCCCCCCCCGCCGAAGATGTCGCCAAAGATATCCGAGAAAGCGTCGGAAAAGCCACCGCCGCCACCCATGCCGCCCTGCTGGTCGATCCCGGCATGGCCGAACTGATCGTAGGTGGCCCGCTTGTCCGAATCGGACAGGATTTCGTAAGCCTGTTTGGCTTCCTTGAATTTCTCCTCCGTGTCCTTGTCATCCGGGTTACGGTCGGGGTGATGCTTCATGGCCAGCTTGCGGTAGGCCTTCTTGATTTCTTCGTCCGAGGCATTCCTGGCGACGCCAAGTACTTCGTAATAATCGCGTTTTGACATAATGATAAACGGTGAACAATGAGCAGTAAGGAGTGAATCGGAGAAGCGGTAAGCGGTGAGCGATTTTCACCGCTCACCGCTCACCGCTTACCGCTCACCGTTTACGCGCTTACTTGTCCTTCACTTCTTCAAACTCGGCATCGACCACGTTGTCGTCCGCCGCATGGCTGCCCGCACCCGCATCAGCGGCACCCGGCTGGGCGCCGCCCTGAGCCTGCTCGTCCTTGTACATATGCTCGGCGAGCTTGTGGCTGGCAGTCGCCAGTGCATTGGTCTTGGCCTCGATGGTGTCCTTGTCGCCTTCGCGTACGGCATCTTCGGTTTCCTTCACCGCGGCCTCGATCGCGGCCTTTTCGTCAGCCGAGACCTTGTCGCCATACTCGGTCAGGGACTTCTTCACCGAGTGGATCATTGCATCGGCCGCGTTGCGTGCGGTCGCCAACTCAACGGCCTTGTGGTCTTCGGCGGCGTTGGCTTCGGCGTCCTTGACCATGCGCTGGATTTCCTCTTCGGACAGGCCGGAGCTGGCCTGGATGCGGATGGTGTTCTCCTTGCCGGTGGCCTTGTCCTTGGCCGATACGTGCAGGATGCCGTTGGCGTCGATGTCGAAAGTGACCTCGATCTGCGGCATGC
>CAYVOR010000100.1:0-6958 GCA_964452995.1 uncultured Thiobacillus sp. | reverse complement strand
TTCATCAATCGCTTCAAGGCCAAGGCCAGCAAGGCCAAGCAGGCGCAAAGCCGGGTCAAGGCGCTGGACCGCATGGAGAAGCTGGCGCCAATGCTGGCGAGCGCGGACTTCACCTTCGAGTTCAAGGAGCCGCTTAACCTTCCCAACCCGATGCTGACCATCGACGACGCCAGCTTCGGCTACCCGCCGCCCGCCGATGCGCCGCCTGGCACCCCGCCGACGGTGATCGTGCAGCACGTCAGCAAGTCCGTCTTCGCCGGGCAGCGCATCGGTATCCTCGGCGCCAACGGCCAGGGCAAGTCGACCCTGGTGAAGACCGTCGCGCGCGAGCTCAAGGTGGTTGCCGGTGAGGTCATCGAAGGCCGCGGCCTCAACATCGGCTACTTCGCGCAGCAGGAACTCGACGTCCTGCGCCCCAAAGACACGCCGCTGGAACACATGATCCGCCTGGCGCGCGACACGATCGCCAACGGCGGCGCCGGCCAGTTCAGCAGCCGCGAACAGGATCTGCGCAATTTTCTCGGCACCTTCAACTTCAGCGGCGACATGGTCAAGCAGGCGGTCGGCACCATGAGCGGCGGCGAGAAGGCGCGGCTGGTGCTGTGCATGATCGTGTGGCAGCGGCCCAACCTGCTGCTGCTCGACGAACCGACCAACCATCTCGATCTCGCCACCCGCGAAGCGCTGGCGATGGCCTTGAACGAATTCGAAGGCACCCTGATGCTGGTCAGCCACGACCGCGCCCTGCTGCGCTCGGTGTGCGACGAATTCTGGCTGGTCAGCCGTGGCGGCGTGGAACCGTTCGATGGCGACCTCGACGACTACCAGCGCTATCTGCTGGAAGAAGGCAAGCGCGTGCGCGAAAGCCTGAAGGAAGCGGGCAAGGCGGCAGAAGCGCCGGTGGTTAAGGCGGAGCCTGCGCCGGCTGCGGCGAAAAAGCCGGTGTCATCGGGCAGGATCAAGTCGCTCAAGCAGAAGCTGGACAAGCTTGAGAAAAGCATGGCAGCGCTGCAGGCAGAGAAAGCTGTGTTTGAGGCACGTTTGGGTGAGACGCTTTCGGTGGAGGAAATTACCGAGACGGGGAAGCAGCTTCAGCATGTGATTGACGAGCTGGCGATTGAGGAGGGGGAGTGGCTGGAGGTATCGGGGGAGATTGAGGGGCTGGAAGTCTGAGGTAGCGTCGGGTTGCTGACCGTTGGTCGGGCTACCCCCGGCCAACGGTCAGCAACCCAGCATCATTCCCAGCCACAACAACGAAAACCCCCACCAACCACGTTAAAATGCCGCTTTCCCGAAAAGCCGCAGATTCGCCGTGAAACCCACCTTTCAGGACATCATCCTCACCCTGCAGCGCTACTGGGCCGAGCGCGGTTGCGCGCTGCTGCAGCCCTATGACATGGAAGTCGGCGCCGGCACCTCGCACACCGCTACCTTCCTGCGCGCGCTTGGTCCCGAGCCGTGGAAAGCCGCCTATGTGCAGCCGAGTCGCCGGCCCAAGGATGGCCGCTACGGCGACAATCCCAACCGCCTGCAGCATTACTACCAGTTCCAGGTGGTGCTCAAACCCGCACCGGCGGACATACTGGAGCAGTATCTGGGCTCGCTCGAGGCGCTGGGGTTCGACCTCAAGAAAAACGACGTGCGCTTCGTCGAGGACGACTGGGAGAACCCCACGCTAGGCGCCTGGGGGCTGGGCTGGGAGGTGTGGCTGAACGGCATGGAGGTGACGCAGTTCACCTATTTCCAGCAGGTCGGCGGCATCGACTGCAGGCCGATCACCGGCGAAATCACCTACGGCCTCGAGCGGCTTGCGATGTACCTGCAAGGGGTAGAGAGCGTATTCGACCTGGTGTGGACCGAGGGGTTGACCTATCGCGACGTCTATCACCAGAACGAGGTCGAGCAATCGACCTACAACTTCGAATACAGCGACGTCGATTTCCTGCTCACTGCGTTCGGCGCGCACGAAAAGACGGCGCAGGAACTGATGGCGGCACAGCTTGCGCTGCCGGCCTACGAACAGGTTCTGAAAGCCGCGCATACCTTTAACCTGCTCGACGCGCGCGGCGCGATCTCGGTGACCGAACGCGCCGCCTACATCGGTCGCATCCGCAATCTGGCACGGGCGGTGGCCAGGAGTTACCTCGACAGCCGGGCGCGGCTCGGCTTCCCGATGGCGCCGAAGGGCTGGGCGGATGAAGTGCTGGCGCAAATCGAAAAACAGACTGAGAAGAAGGCGGCTGCAGCATGACCACCGCAAATCTGCTCGTTGAACTCTTTGTCGAAGAACTGCCGCCCAAGGCGCTGAAGAAACTGGGCGAGGCCTTTGCGGCAGCGCTTTCCGGAAGCCTTGTCGCGCAAGGCCTCGCCAGAGCCAATGCAAAAGTTTCGAATTTCGCTTCACCGCGCCGACTAGCGGTACATATCGAAGCGGTCGTTGCGCAAGCCGATGACACGCGCAAGTTGATGAAACTGATGCCTGTCAATGTTGGGCTGGCTGCGGATGGCTCGCCTACTGCAGCATTGCTCAAGAAACTGGCGCCGCTTGGCTACGATGCAGACAATATGCCGGCGCTCAAGCGTGAATCGGACGGCAAGACCGAAGCATTGTTTCTGGATATTCTTGAGCCAGGAATGGGTTTGCAAGGAGGCCTGAAAGTAGCGTTGGATGACGCGCTGGCCAAGCTGCCCATTCCCAAGGTCATGACCTATCCCGATCCGTCAGGCGAGGGCTGGGAAACAGTCAATTTCGTGCGCCCCGCACACGGCCTGATTGCGCTGCACGGCGCCGACGTGGTACCCGTCTCGCTGCTCGGTCTTGAGGCCGGCCGCATGACGCAGGGGCACCGTTTCGAAGCGCGCGTGGATCCCGTGGCGATCACCCACGCCGATTGCTATGCCCTGCAAATGGCGGATGAGGGCGCGGTGATCGCGAGTTTCGCCGAGCGCCGCGCCGAGATCGCCCGCCAGTTGCAGGCCGCCGCCGCGCCGCTCGGCCTCAAGCCGGTCGAGGACGCCGCCCTGCTGGACGAGGTCACCGCGCTGGTCGAGCGCCCCAACGTGCTGGTCGGCCAGTTCGAGGAAGCCTTCCTCGAAGTGCCGCAGGAGTGCCTGATTCTCACCATGAAGGCGAACCAGAAATACTTCCCGCTGCTGGATGCGGCGGGCAAGCTGACCAACCGTTTCCTCATCATCTCCAACATCTCGCCCGCCGATGCTTCCGCCGTGATCGGCGGCAATGAGCGTGTGGTGCGCCCGCGCCTGGCCGATGCCAAATTTTTCTTCGACCAGGATCGCAAGAAGACGCTGGAAAGCCGTGTGTCAGGACTGGCGAAAGTGGTCTATCACAACAAACTTGGAACACAAGGCGAACGTAGCAACAAGGTCGAACTTATTGCCGTTGGGATTGCAGCAATGCTCGGCAACGAAAAACTCGAATCGGCAGTCGGCACGGCGGCGAAACTTGCCAAAGCTGACCTACTCACCGATATGGTCGGTGAGTTCCCGGAGTTGCAAGGCATCATGGGCCGCTATTACGCGCAGCACGATGGTCTGTCCGACGATATCGCCTTCGCCATTGAAGATCACTACAAACCACGCTTTGCCGGCGACGAACTTCCACGTAGCGACGTCGGCATGTGCGTGGCACTGGCGGACAAGCTGGAGACGCTGGTGGGCATGTTTGGGATTGGTGAAAAGCCCACCGGTGACAAAGACCCATTCGCACTGCGTCGTCATGCATTGGGCGTAATCCGCATTCTGATTGAACGCGATTTGCCATTAAAGCTCGATGCGCTGCTTTTTGTGGCGGCAGGTATCCGTGGCTTTTCTGAAGACGATGCGGGCCAGGTTGCGGCATTCATGTTCGATCGCCTTTCGGGAATGCTGCGTGAACAGGGTTACTCGGCACAGGAAGTCGATGCAGTCGTCGCCCTCAAACCTCAACGCCTGGGTGATATTCCCAAGCGACTCGCTGCAGTACGAGCCTTTGCAGATTTGCCGGAAGCTCCAGCGCTCGCCGCCGCCAACAAGCGCGTCGGTAACATCCTGAAGAAAGCCGAGGGCGAAGTGGGCGACGAGCCCGATCCTTTACGCTGCGTCGAGGACGCGGAAAAAGACTTGGTGGTCAAAGTTGCAGCCATTGGACTTGATGCTGACAAGGCCTTTGCTGCGGGCGACTACACGACCTCGCTACAAAAACTCGCCGCGCTCAAAGCCCCGGTCGACGCCTTCTTCGACAGCGTGATGGTCAACGCCGACGATCCCGCCCTCAAAGCCAACCGGCTGGCGCTACTGAACCAGTTGCACCGGACCATGAACCGGATTGCGGACTTGTCGCGGCTGGCGGCGTAATATTTCATCCATGAAGCTCATCATTCTCGACCGCGACGGCGTCATCAATTTCGACTCCGACCAGTTCATCAAGTCTCCCGACGAATGGAAACCCATTCCCGGCAGTCTGGAAGCGATCGCGCGGCTGACGCGCGAGGGCTGGCGCGTGGTCGTGGCGACCAACCAGTCGGGGCTGGCGCGCGGGCTGTTCGAGATGGCGACGCTCAATGCCATCCATGCCAAGATGCACAAGGCGGTGGCGCAGGCGGGCGGGCGCATCGAGGCGGTGTTCTACTGCCCGCATGCGGCCGACATGAACTGCGACTGCCGCAAGCCCAAGCCGGGGCTGTTCGACGAGATCGCGGCGCGTTATGGGAGCGATCTGCGCGACGTTCCGGCGATAGGCGATTCGTTGCGCGACCTGCTGGCGGCCACCAGCGTGGGGGCCAGCCCGTTGCTGGTACGCACCGGCAAGGGCGAGCGGACCCTGGCGGCGGGCGGGCTGCCAGAGAATACACCGGTCTATGCCGACCTGGGCGAGGCCGTCGACAGCCTGCTCCAGACCGCGGCATGAGCCTGATCCGGTCGGTGATTTTTGCGGTCCTGCAGACCACGCTGACCATTTTTTTCAGCGGGGTGGCGTTGTTCAGCTTTCCCTTTCCGGCGCACACGCGCTATCGCCTGATCACCGGTTACAACCACGCTGTGATCTGGCTGGCACGCTGGGTACTCGGCATCCGCTATGAGGTGGAAGGCCGCGAGAACTTGCCCGCGCAACCCGCCATCATTCTCGCCAAGCATCAGTCGGCCTGGGAAACCGTGGCCTTCCTGTTCCTGTTTCCGCCGGTCTCGCCGGTCATCAAGCAGGAACTGCTGAAGGTGCCGTTCTTCGGCTGGGCATTCCGCATGCTCTCGCCCATCGCCATCGACCGCAGCACCGGGCGCGAGGCGCTGAAGCAGATCGTCCGCCAGGGCCGGGAGAAACTCGCGCAGGGATTCTGGGTGCTGGTGTTCCCCGAAGGCACGCGCGTCGCGCCTGGCGAAAAAGGCCGCTACGGCATCGGCGGCAGCTGGCTGGCGGCGGAAACCGGCGCGCCCATCGTGCCGGTGGCGCATAACGCCGGCGAGGTGTGGCCGAAGAATGCCTTCATCAAGCGTCCTGGCACGGTGACCGTGCGCATCGGCCCGGCGATTTCCACCGAAGGCAGGAGCGCGGCCGAGCTCACGCGCGCGGTCGAAGCCTGGATCGAAACCGAAATGGCGAGGCTCCCTCCTGCTGCCGCACGCCAATAGCGGCGTCCTGCAGATCGGCGACGCCGCCGTCCCCTATCAGTTGCGCCGCTCGCACCGCCGTCGCACGCTGGGGTTGACGGTGACCCCGCGCGAGGTGCGCATCCACGCGCCGAGCTGGACCCCGCGCGCCGAGATCGAACGTTACATGCAGCAGCAACGCGACTGGCTGCATCGCACCTGGGTGCGCATGCAGACGCGCGCGCCGCAGTCCGCCCCGACGTTGGCGAACGAGCTGCGCTATCTGGGGCGCAGGCTGAAACTCGAGGTTCGGGCCTCGCTATTCCACGAGGTACGCCGGCATGGCGATACGCTGCGCATCTATGCGCCGCTGAATGCGGATGCCAATGAACTGGTGCGCGACTGGCTGCTGGCCCGCGCCGAACGTTTGCTGGCCTGGCGGCTCACGCGCGTCGCACGCAAGCTGGGCCGCGCACCCAGCCGTTTTGCCCTGTCCGACGCGCAGACGCAATGGGGAAGCTGCACCCGGCGCGGCCATATCCGTCTAAACTGGCGGCTGGTGCAGGCACCGCTCACGCTCATCGACTACGTCGCTGCGCATGAACTCGCCCACCTCGTTCATCTCGATCATTCGCCACGTTTCTGGGCACAGGTTGCCGCGCTGTGTCCCGATGCACTTGCGCGGCGCGCCGAGTTGCGCACAATGAGTGGGGTGCTATTTCAGGTTTGAGTTCTTGAGGGCGTTTCATCCGCGAAGTACGCGAAGGAACGCGAAGGAAAAATCAGGATCAATATCGTATGGCGAGTCAGTCTTCAGGAATGACTTCAATCGCCAATCAGGGTTTTCTTCGCGACCCTTCGCGTACTTCGCGGACAAATTGTTTTGAGGTCTTTACCATGCGAATACTCCATACCATGCTGCGGGTCGGTGATCTCGACCGCTCAATCGATTTCTATACCAACGTGCTCGGCATGAACCTGCTGCGCCGCAAGGATTATCCCGGGGGCAAGTTCACCCTGGCTTTCGTTGGCTATGACAGCGAAGAAAGATCGGCTGTGCTCGAACTGACCTACAACTGGGGCGTCGACCGATACGAAGTCGGCAGCGGCTACGGCCACATCGCCATCGAGGTCGACGACGCCTGCGCCGCGTGCGACGCTGCCGCAGCGAAGGGCGGCAAGATCCTGCGCCCGGCTGGCCCGATGTCGCACGGCACGACGGTCATTGCCTTCATCG
The DNA here is from genome assembly GCA_964452995.1 of uncultured Thiobacillus sp. GTDB lineage: Bacteria > Pseudomonadota > Gammaproteobacteria > Burkholderiales > Thiobacillaceae > Thiobacillus. The sequence goes on along the minus strand of CAYVOR010000100.1, from coordinate 138 downwards.
AGGATCCCGACGGCTACCCGATCGAGTTCATCCAGAAGGGAACGGCGGGCTGGGTGAGGGGAGAGGCGGTAAGCGGTAAGCAGTGAGCGGGAAAAATCCTGCCTGCTCACTGCTCACTGCTCACTGCTCACTGCTCAC
>CAYVOR010000099.1:0-7063 GCA_964452995.1 uncultured Thiobacillus sp. | reverse complement strand
CTGGTCGAAGTCGCCTTCAATTTCGAAGCTGGCGGCGCCGCACAGGCACGATCCGCAATGTCTACGGCTCATCCCGATCTCCACGGAGGCGCGGCCCCGGATGGATACGCCTGACACTCCCGCCCTCGAGGATCAGGAACATCTCCTCCTCACCGCGGTGCGAATGAAACGGGCACTGCGCTTTGCCCGACGGCAGTACTGTGTTGAGGTTCACGAACGGTAGAGTACAGCGTCGCGAATGAACCATCAGGCCGCATACGCAGATACGTCCCTGCACTCGATCTGAGCGCCCTCAAACCTGTCGAATACCCGCCGATGACACGGTGTCGCGATGCAGCCAGCGGTACAGCGCCGGCAGCACCAGCAAGGTCAGCAGGGTCGACGACACGATGCCGCCGATCACCACCGTGGCCAGGGGGCGTTGCACTTCCGAACCCGCGCCGACGTTCAGCGCCATCGGCACGAAACCCAGCGAGGCCACCAGCGCCGTCATCAGCACCGGGCGCAGGCGGCCCAGCGCGCCATCGGCGATGGCGTCGTCCAGCGCGTCGCCCTGCTCGCGCAGCTTGCGGATGAAGCTGATCATCACGAGGCCATTGAGCACCGCCACACCCGAGAGTGCAATGAAGCCCACAGCGGCGGAGATCGACAGCGGGATGCCTCGCAACCACAGCGCCAGCACTCCTCCGGTCAGCGCCAGCGGCACGCCACTGAAGACGATCGCGGCGTCCTTCGCCGAACCGAACGCCATGAACAGCAGGCCGAAGATCAGCGCCAGCGTCGCCGGCACCACGATCGACAGGCGCCGGCTGGCCGAAATCAGCTGCTCGAACGTACCGCCGTAGTCGACCCAGTAACCTTCCGGCGCCTTTACCTCGCGCGCGACGGCTTCCTGCACGTCGGCCACGAAGCCACCGAGGTCGCGGCCATGCACATTGGCGCTGACCACGATACGGCGTTTGCCGTTCTCGCGGTTGATCTGGTTAGGCCCCAGCCGCGACTCGATTTGCGCCACTTCACGCAGCGGGACCGTGCGCGGTGCGCCGGTCTGCCAAGTCGCGACGCCAGCGGCTTCGTCGGCCTCGCCACCCTCGCCCAGCGCGATGGGTAGCTCGGCGAGCATGGCGACATCCTCGCGCAGCGCTTCGGGCAAGCGCACCACGATGTCGAAGCGGCGATCACCGTCGAACAGCTGCCCCGCCCCGCGACCGCCGATCGCGATCGCGACTGTGTCCTGCAGATCGCCAGGGTTGAGGCCGTAGTTGGCGAGCGCAAGGCGGTCGGGTTCGATCGTGAGGAGCGGCAGGCCGGCGACCTGCTCGGCTTTGACGTCAGCGGCACCCGGCACCTTCGCCACGACCGCCTGCACCTGCGCGGCGGTGCGCACGAGCTGGTCGAGATCGTCGCCGTAGATCTTCACCGCGACATCGGCGCGCACACCGGAGATCAGCTCGTTGGTGCGCATCTGGATCGGCTGGGTGACCTCGTAGTTGTTGCCGGGGACTTTGGCGATGACCGCGTTGATTTCCTCGAGCAGCCGGGCCTTCGGTTTCCCCGGATCCGGCCAGTCCTTGCGCTCCCTCAGCATCACGAAGGTATCGGCGATCGACGGCGGCATCGGGTCGTTGGCGACTTCGGCCGTGCCGATCCTTGCGAAGACGCGCGCCACTTCCGGCACCGCCTTCAGTGCGCTCTCCAGCGTGAGCTGCATCCGCACGGACTGGCCCAGGCTCGTGCCGGGCACGCGCAGTGCCTGCACCACCACGTCGCCTTCATCGAGATTCGGCACGAACTCGCTGCCGAGCCGCGTGGCCAGCAGGCCGCACAGTATCGTCAGCACCGCCGCGGCGGCGATCACCGGCACGCGCAGGCGGATCGCCGCGCGCAGCAGGGGCTCATAGCCTTGCCTGGCCCAGGCCACCAGCCGGTTCTCGTGCTCGTCGACCTTGCCGCCCAGGAACACCGCGACGGCGGCCGGCACGAAAGTCAGCGACAGCAGCATCGCGCCGGTCAGCGCGAGCACCACGGTGATCGCCATCGGGTGGAACATCTTTCCCTCGATCCCGCCCAGCGCGAAGATCGGCAGGTAGACGGCCGCGATGATGCCCACGCCGAACAGGCTCGGGCGGATCACCTCGGCGGTGGCGCCGGCGGTGGCCTCGAAGCGCTCCTCGCGGCTGAGCACGCGGCCGAGCCCACGCTGCAGCTCGCCAAAGCGTCGCAGGCAGTTCTCGATGATGATGACCGCGCCATCGACGATCAGGCCGAAGTCGAGTGCGCCCAGGCTCATCAGGTTACCCGACACGCCGCCACGCACCATGCCGGTGAGCGTGAACAGCATCGCCAGCGGGATGACGGCCGCCGTGATCAGCGCCGCGCGGATGTTCCCCAACAGCAGGAACAGCACGACGATCACCAGCAGCGCGCCTTCGGCGAGATTCTTCGCAACGGTGTGGATGGTGCGATCGACCAGCGCCGTGCGGTCGTAGACCGGGGTGGCGACAACCCCCTCGGGCAGGCTCGCGTTGGCCTCTTCCAGTTTCGCCAGCGCCGCCTGCGCGACCTGGCGGCTGTTGGCGCCGACCAGCATCACGACGGTACCGATGACCGCTTCGTGACCGTCCTGCGTGGCCGCACCACTGCGCAGCTCCTGCCCTTCGCCCACTTCTGCCACGTCACGCACGCGGATCGGCACACCGCCGCGGCGGTCGAGCACGATCAGGCCAAGCTGCTGCGCGTCGGCGACCTGGCCGGGCACGCGCACGAGAAGCTGCTCGCCATTGCGCTCGATGTAGCCCGCGCCGACGTTGCGGTTATTGGCCTCGACCGCAGCGACGACGTCCTGCAGCGTGAAGCCGAGCGCACGCAGCTTCACCGGATCGGGCGTGATGTGGATCTGCCGCTTGTAACCGCCGATGGCATTCACCTCGGTCACGCCGGGCACGTTGCGCAGTTGCGGACGGATGACCCAGTCCTGCAGCGTGCGCAGATCGGTCGGCGTGTAGCGACCGCCGTCGGCCTTGCGCGCATCGGGCGCCGCGTCGACGGAATACATGAAAATCTCGCCCATGCCGGTGGCAATGGGGCCCATGGCCGGCTCCAGCCCCTCGGGCAACTGCGCACGCACTTCCTGCAGTCGCTCGGCGACCTGCTGGCGGGCGAAGAAGATGTCGGTGCCGTCCTTGAACACCACGGTCACCTGCGACAGGCCGTAGCGCGAAAGCGAGCGCGTGTAGTCGAGGCCTGGCAGGCCGGCGAGCGCGGTCTCGATCGGAAAGGTCACGCGCTGCTCGGACTCGAGTGGCGAATAGCCGGGCGTCACCGTATTGACCTGCACCTGCACATTGGTGATGTCGGGCGTGGCGTCGATCGACAGCCGGGTGAAACTCCACGCACCGATTCCGACCAGAATCAGGGTCAACAACAGCATCAGCCAGCGATGCCGGATGGAAACGCCGATGATCTTCTCGAGCATTGTCGGCCTCAGTGTTCGTGTGCAGCCGCGGACTTGCCGATGTCCGCCTTGACCAGGAAGCTCTGCTCGACCACGACCAGCTCGCCGAGGTGCAACCCTGCGGTGACTTCGACGTGCCCCGCATCGCGACGGCCCAGCGCGACCGGGCGCTCCTCATACCGGTCGCCTTCGCGCACGTAGACCACGTCGCGATTGCCCTCGTCGGTCTGCAGCGCACCCAGCGGCACGGCCAGCGCGACCTCGCTGCGATCGACGGTTATCCGCGCACGCACCGCCGAACCCGGCCTCCACAGTCCGTCGTCATTGGCGATGGTGGCGCGTGCGACAGTACTCTGGCTGGCCGTGGCGGTGCCGGGCAGCACGCGATCCAGCCGCGTCTGCGCCGTCACACCGTCGCTCAGGCGTGTCACGGTCACCGGCACCCCGGCCGTGATGTGCTGCGCGTCGAAGCCGAAGACATGCAAGTCCACCCACAGCGACGACAGGTCGGCCACCTCGAACAGCGACATGCCCTCGCCCGCCACCGCGCCCACCGCGGCATTGCGCTCCAGCACGACGCCGGAGACCGGCGAGGTGACGCCGTACTCGGTCAGACTGAGGTTGCTCTCGATCACCGCGAGCGTCTGGCCTGCACTGACGCGATCGCCGACGCCGGCGGAAAGACGGCGAATCGGGCCGGGGAAGCGCGCCGTCACGCTCGCGACCCGGCCTTCCGCCGGCGTCAGCAGACCCTGCACTTCGTGCTCGTCGGCGATGATGCCTGGACCGGCAGGTGTAACACGGATGCCGGAGGCCTCGGCGACGGCGGCCTCGATCACGGTGCTGGCCTCTGATTCCTCGCCGTGCTCGTCTGAATCTGCATGGCCACGCCCGGCTTCGGGCCCCGCGCGGCCGCCGCAGGCAGCGAGCAACATTGACACCATGAACAGGAGAGTCAGATGGCGGGCATTCACGGGGAGTTTCCTTGCGTGGAAGCGGCCGGGCCGGCGACGAAGGACCGACCCGTGAGCCGCTGGATTTCGATGAGAGCACGCTGCGCATCGAGCGCGGCGTCGAGCCGCTGCCGCCGCATGGCGGTGTACTCTGATTGCAGCTGCGCCCACTCCAGGTAGCTGATCGCACCGCCGCGATAGGCGCGTTCGGCTGCGGACTCCGCCCTGGCGAGCCTCGGCAGCACGTCGTCGTGCAGCCGCCGGACCTCCAGTTGCGCGACGCGATAGCGGCCATGCGCTTCGACCAGCGTCGAGTAAAGTGAAATGCCCCGGACCTCGCGCTCGACGCCCAGCGCGGCGAGCTCCGCCTCCGCTTCACGGATCGCGGGCCGGGCGCGGCGCGACGCCCCCAAAGGTATGGACAGGCTTCCGACCAGCGCAGCGTCGTCGCTCGCCTGCAGCCAGCGCACACCGACCTGCCATTCGAGATCGGCCCTGGCTTCGGTGCGTGCGAGCTGCAGACGCGCTTCCTGGATACGCCGTGCGCTGGCGAACTGCTCGAGTTCAGGCGTCGCCTCCAGCAGTGCCGCCAAGGCATCGACGTCATCGATGTCCGGCAGCACGGTCGGATCTGCCGCCGCGACGTCGAACGTCGGCGACCGCTCGCCCCACAGCGCCGCCAGGTGCTGGCGGGCTACCCGTTCGCCGTACTCGTTGCGCGCACGTTCGAGCTCGGCGCGGGCCAGCGCTGCCTGCGCCGTGAGCAACACCGACTCGGGGGACGCACCGGCCTGCAGGCGCTGGCGCGCAGCGGTGACGGTGCGCTCGCGCTGGGCGACGTCGCTGTCGGCAATTGCACCGCCCTCACGCGCTGCCACCACAGCCAGGTAGCGCCGTGCGACTTCGGCCAGGAGGTCGAGGCGGGCCGTTTCGCGTTCGACCGCCAGCGCATCGATCCGGCTCTGCGCGAGCGTGCGACGTGCATCGAGCTTGCCACCGCGCTCGATGACCGACGCGAGTGTGAGCGTCAGCTCGGCGGCGTCGAGGCCATGGGTTTCGCCGCTGCCGAAGGCGTTCTCGAGCTGGACGCCCGCGACCAGCGGCGGATGCAGGGCCGCCGCATCGAGCCCGGCGAACAGGCCCTCGCGAAGAGCACCGTACAGGCGCAGCTCGGGGTGAGAATCGGCAACGCGGACGAACGCGTCATCCAGGGTCAATCTCTGTGGCGCCTGCGCCGATGCGGGCCCGCACCAGCCAAGCGCCAGGGCGACGAGCGCCACCAGGCACAGCCACATAGGGAAATCTCCGAAGCACGAAAGGGTCGACTGCCGGCAACGCCGGCACGAAACATCAGGCGTGGATCGGAGGACGGGAATTCACCGGATAGGCTGACGAATCGAACTGGTCCGGCGGCTCAGGAAGCACCTGCGGCAGCAGCGGCAGATAGGCCGCGAGGCGCACGATCGCCGCCGTGACCAGCGGCACGGAAGCGCAGCACTCGCCACAGGCGGCGCTGGCGCAACAATCGCCCCCGGTGTCCTGAGTCGAGGAATCCATGGCGGCCCCTTGCTCCGCAACGATGGCATTGCGCGAGTCTTCGACGTCGCAGGCGACGGCCGCCAGTGGGCGCGCCAGCAGGCCGACTACGAGCGCCAGCAACGCGAATGCGTACAGCGAGCGCGACAGGGCGTGACGGCCGGAAGCGGACATGGCGCTAGGGTAACAGTTCACGGTCCGGCGTACGCTGTGGCGATGCGGCGCTGCAGGGCTGCAACGTCATCCCCGTCGACCGCGGCACCCACCACTGCTTGAACAGTTATCGTACGCCGCCCTGCACATCATGACCCAGAGGCCGCTGCAACGATCTGCCACGCAGCCACTCGCCGAGATAGCTCATTGATATGTCCTTCCCTGGTACTTGAGCCAACCTGCCTGATGCTGCCCCTGCGGGTCCTTGTGCGTCCAATGAATCACACCGCCCCGATCGTTCCATTCGTACTCCCCCAGGAATTCCACCAGATCTCCCGCCTTCAATTGAGGCAGACGTGGCGCCAGATCAATATTGTGGGCAATCAGCAGCGTCTGCCCTGAGTCCAGGCGGAGGATAAATCGCTGATGTCTGCTGCCGTCCAAATCGTCAGTAAGAACGCGAATGACCTCGCCGCGCCCTTCAACCAGGGCATCACTTTTCTGATTCTGGAAAGCCTCGGCAATGCTCGATTCGGAAATCGGCCCATCGTGGTGGAAGCTGGCTGTGGTGTCCCATCTTTCGACAACAAAGTAACCGAGGCCGAGAACAACGAGGATCGAGATAATCTTGCGCATGGTTGTACTTGCCACGCTAACACCATTGCTAGCGCGGACGCATTTGTGGATCGTCAACCAACGCCGGGACAGCGCTGATCAAGCCGAAGAGTGGCGCTACGCATCTAAGGAACTGCATAACGTCTGAGCTGAGCGCGCCGCTCGCCGACGCATTGTGTTGGCACTTTATCCCTCACGGCCGCGCTCGAGCGATTTGTTAGCTGGCTTTACGCAACTCTTCACGAATTACCCGCCGAAGGGTTCTTTCCAGAGGCTCAGTCTCTCTCTTGATGTGATCGGCCAGAGCCGCGTTTATCAGCGTTTGGTAGTTACCACCGCCCGCCGCATCGAC
>CAYVOR010000098.1:0-7462 GCA_964452995.1 uncultured Thiobacillus sp. | reverse complement strand
CGACAGGCTCGCGCGCCAGCTCAAGACGCGCGCCGTTGATCATGTTGCCCCAGCTATACATGCTGGGATCGACGCCGACGCCGACATAGGACAGCACGGCCTCGGCCAGCACCAGACCGGAGAAATCCAGCACGATCGCGATCAGCACGAGGTGGAACACGTTGGGGAAAATATGCCGGCTGATGATGCGCGCGTGCGATACGCCGAACGCCCGCGCCGCCTCGACATAATCGAGCGTTCTGAGCTTGAGCGATTCGCCGCGCAGCAGGCGCGCCAGGCTGGTCCAGCTGGTCACGCCCATGATGATGCACAGGGCCAGCAGGCGAATGTCGGCGCGTGCCGCAGCGGTGTCAAACACATCGGGATGCGCTTCGATGGCAACCTGCACGATCAGCACCGCCGACGCGATCAGCAATACGCCCGGGATCGAGTTCAGCACGGTGTAGACATACTGGATAAGGTCGTCCATCCAGCCCCGGAAATAGCCGGCCGCGATCCCCAGCACGATCGCGAGCGGCAATGTAACCAGCGTCGTCAGCGTACCGATGACGAGACCGGTGCGGATGCTCTTGAGGCTGATATACAGCACATCCTGCCCGACCTTGTCGGTGCCGAAAACGTGATAGCCGGCGGCGAGATGGGCCAGCACCGTTCCCAGCATCAGAATCAGGGCCAGCACACTCACGACCGTCCGTCCAGGCCAGCCGAGACGGCCCGTTCCCCAGGCCATCAGCCAGCGCCCGGCTGGCATCTGTCGGCGCTGCGCCCGCCATGCCGCCAGCAGGCCGAAGAGCAGCAGGCTGGCCGCCAGGCTCTGCGCCAGTCCGGCAAGAATGCGCCGGACAATGTCCGGCATACGCGCATCGGCCTGTTCGAGGTGCGCGCCACCATATTTCAGGCGCGGGTAATCGCGCACGGTGGCGCCGTTGCGCTCGATGAATTCCTTGGCGTACAACTGCATTGCCAGCGGCGCGGAATAGGTTTTCTCCTGTTGGGTGCGCAGCCTGCCCAACAGCGCATCGAATACGGACAGCACCTCGACGGAATACTGTGGCCTGTCGGGCGGGCTGTCGGCCAGCCGCTCGCGATAATGCAGCGAATCGAGCAACCCGATCACCACGAACACGGCCAGCACCAGCGCCGCCCCCACCGCCATCGGGCGCCGCGCCACGGCCGCCCACGGCGCGCGCAGGTGCGCGTGGCGACGGATGAACCACACCAGGGCCAGACCCATCGCCAGCAGCAGAAAAATCAGCGCGTCGGTCCACAGGACGATCGGCAGGACGCTCATTGCAGCCGCACCCGCGGGTCCACCCAGGAATAGGAGATATCGGTGAGGATTAGCCCCACGATATAGAGGAAGGAACCCAGAAACACCATGGCACGGACGACCGAGAAATCCTGCGCCTGGATCGCGTCGATGGTATAGCTGCCAAGCCCGGGAATACCAAAAAAGGATTCGGTGATGAGGCTGCCCATGAACAGCAGCGGCAGCACCACCACCACGCCGGTCAGGATCGGAATCATGCCGTTCTTCAACACGTGGCGGAACAGCACGCGCACCTCGGAAAGTCCCTTGGCACGCGCGGTGCGCACGTAGTCCTTGCCGATTTCCTCGAGAAAGATCGTGCGGTACCAGCGCGATCCGCTGCCGATTCCCGCGACCACGCTGACCAGTACCGGCAGCAGGATGAACCGCAAACCGTCGATCCCGCCGTGGTAGCCCGAGATGGGCAGCAGGTTCCACAATTTGGCGATGAAAAACTGTCCTGCAATGATATAGAACAGTCCCGAAATCGACATCAGCGCGACGCACAGCACCACGCCCCACAGGTCGAGATAGGTGGCGCGGAAGAACACCATCAGCAGGGCGAAGGTGATGTTGACCAGCAAGCCGATGATGAGTACCGGCAGCGCAATCGCCAGGCTCGGTCCCATGCGCGTGCGGATCTCATTGCCAATATCGCGGCCATCGTCCCCCTTGCCGAATTCGAACACGAACATCGTCGCCGAATGCTTGAAGAAAATGGTGTCGGAGAGTTGTGCCATGCCCTTTGCCTGGGTGTTCAGCAAAAGCGGCTTGTCGTAGCCATGTTCGATTTTCCAGCGCGTGATCGCTTCCGGTGTCACGTGCTTGGCGCCAAGTTGCAGGCGCGCCATGTCGTCTGGCGTATTGACGACGAAAAACAGCACAAAGGTCAGCAGGTTGACGCCGATCAGGATCGGAATCGCGTACAGCAGGCGGCGCAGGATGTAGGCAAACATCAGGCGGTCGTCCTCTCATGCCGCCGCCAGGCAATGACCGCCGGGGCGATGACGGCAACGAGCCCGCCAATCAGCAGCATGATCGGCCACAGCACGGGTTGATTCCATGCGGCACGCCTCGCAGCGCGCAAATCCGGGTCGATGCGCCGGTATTTGAGTGTATTGTTGGCCATCAGGTTGGGTTTGACGTTATGCACCCAGTCATGGCGCAGAGCAAAGGATTTGGGATAGTAGGCAAAAATCCATGGCGCATCGCGGCGCACGATCCCGAGCATGGCATCAATCACCTGTTGGCGTTCGGGGCCGTTGTCCATGTCCTTCATGCGCTCGAACAGGCGGTTGAATTCCGGATTGTCATAGTTGGCGGCATTCTCGCCGCCGGTGGCCACTTTCCGGTTCGGGCCATACAACAGGAAGAAGAAGTTTTCCGGATCGGGATAATCGGCGTTCCAGCCCCATTCGAACAACTGGGCATTGCCCTTGCGCATCTTGTCCTGGAAGCGGTTGTAATCGGTGCCGCGCACGACCAACTGCACATTGAGCTTGTCGAGCTGCTTCTTCATCCAGTCGAGTCGCGACTTGGTGTCGGGGCCGCTTGCCATGGTATCGAAATAGAGCACCAGCGGCTCGCCGGTTGTGGCGTTGCGGCCATTCGGATAGCCTGCCTCGGCCAGCAGCTTTGTCGCCGTCGCGATGGAATGCCGCACGATCTTGCCGTCATGGGCTTCGTAGACATACGGATTCAGCCCCGCCACGCCGTCAACGTGCCCGAACAGTCCGGGTGGGATCGGTCCCTGCGCCGGGATGCCGCGGCCGTTCAGAAAAATGGAAATGAATTCGTCGTAGTCGAATGCGATGGAAATCGCCTGGCGCAGTTTGCGGCGATCCTCGCCGAGCCCGCCGACCACCGGGTCGAGCATGTTGAATCCAACGTACCAGATCGAAGCCGACACAGCCGTAACGAGATGGATGCCCTTGTCGCGCATGCTGTCGGTCAGTTGCGGATTGCCGCCCGCCGAGAACTGCACGGCCTGGTCGAAGCTGTCCGAACTGATGCCGGAACTGTCGTAGTAGCCCTGCAGAAACTTGCTCCAGTAGGGAATGGTTTCCTTTTCCAGGCTGAACACGGCCTCGTCCACGAACGGCAGCGGCTTGCCGGCGTCCGCCAGCAGGCCGGCCTGACGATCGTCCGCATCGCCGTCCGTGGGGTAGGTCTCGTCATGGAAGTAGGGGTTTTTCTTCAGCACCATGCGACGGTTGGGATCGTTCTCCGCCAGATAATAGGGGCCGGTTCCGACCGGCTGCCAGTCGAGCGTGAGATTGCGGTCCGCCATGCCGGGCTGCGCGTAAAAGACATCGGCTTCCCACGGAACCGGCGCGAAAAAGGGCATCGCCAGCCAGTAGATGAACTGCGGGTATTTTCCCTTGATGTGGATCCGGTACGTATAGCGATCCACCGCTTCCGCACCCGCCAGCGGAAAATCGTTCAGGTTCAGTTCCGCTGCGGGATGCGCCCTGGATGCCTTCTCCAGGGTATCGCCGAGTGCTTTCAGGCCGACAATGTGCTCGGACATCAGCCCGAAAATCGGTGAGCTCAGGCGCGGGTTCGCCAGCCGCTTGATCTGATAAACGTAGTCGGCCGCGACGAGTTCGCGGGTACCCGTATGCGTGAAATCGCCGAGCTGCCTTTTGCCTGCCGTGGCGTCAGCGCTCAGCGCATGGTAGCGATAATGGCCCGCTGCATCGCGCGCGAAGGCCGGATGCGGCTGATAACGGATGCCGGGGCGGATCCGGATCTCATATACGCTTTCGGCAATGGCGCTGGAAGGTGCGTCGTCGGCAAGCGGCTTGCCCGCCGCGTCAAGATAACGCGGTGTGGGCACGGTCTCGGCGGTCAGCGGAATCAGCGTATACGGCCGCTTGAGGAAATGGTACTGCAGGGGGGGTTCGTAGATCTGCCCGGTAAATTCGACTTCATTCGAACTATAGGAGCGTGCCGGGTCGAGATGCTTGGGGCGTTCCGAAAATGCGCTGTACAGCACATTGGCGTGCATACCGGCACCCGGGTAGGGATCGTTCCAGCTATCGGAGCAGCCTGCGATCAGGCTCAGACCTATCGCCAGCAAGCCTGTTCTGAATAAAATTGCTCCGAAACGCACCATCCCGCCAGTGTACCCAAGCGCGCCATCAACGTCAGCCGTTATAATCCGGGCAACTCAACTCGACGAGACCATCATGGGATTTCTTGAAGGAAAACGCCTGCTGATCACCGGCGTGATATCGAATCGTTCCATCGCCTACGGTATCGCCTCGGCATGCAGACGCGAAGGCGCCGAACTGGCCTTCACCTACCAGGGCGACCGGATCAAGGATCGCGTAGTCGAATTTGCCAGGGAATTCGACTCCAGCCTGGTGTTTCCGTGCGACGTCGGCAGCGACGAGCAGATCGATACGCTGTTTGTCGAACTCGGCAAGCACTGGGATGGCCTGGACGGCCTGGTCCACTCAATCGCATTCGTGCCGCGAGAGGCTCTGGCCGGCGATTTTCTCGACTGCATCACCCGGGAAAATTTCCGTATCGCCCATGACATCAGTTCCTACAGCTTTGCCGCATTGGCCAAGGCAGCCTTGCCTATGATGGAAGGCCGTCAGGCAGCCCTGCTGACCATGTCCTATCTGGGCGCGATCCGCTCCGTCCCCAACTACAACGTCATGGGCCTGGCCAAGGCCAGTCTGGAATCCAACGTGTACTACATGGCGCAAAGCCTGGGGCCCAAGGGCATCCGCGTCAATGCGGTGTCGGCCGGCCCGATCAAGACGCTGGCCGCCAGCGGGATCGCAAATTTTGGCGAGAAACTCGACCTTGTGGCCCAGAATGCGCCACTTCGCCGCAACGTGACGATAGAAGAAGTAGGGAATGTTGCGGCCTTCCTGCTGTCCGATCTGGCATCCGGGATGACAGGGGGAATCACCTACGTCGACGCCGGGTTCAACTCGACCGCAGGCGCCGAGCACTGAGTCACGCTCTTCTGCCCCTGGCAACAAAAAACGCGCCCCGAGAGCGCGTTTTTTTGTTGTCGCGTGACCGCGTTGCGTTATCTTCCCTCGATCGCATTCGGCTTGATTTTCACTTTCTGGCCCGCGGTAATCAGGGCCAGCATCGCTTTCATGTCCGCGCGCTGCTGCGCCTGCGCGACGCCGGAGGAAACCGACGCCAGCAACGCAGGATCCGGGGTGCCCTCCTCCGTCACACGGCTGATCCGTACAATCCGGTACGAGCCGTCGGGCTGTGCGAAGCCGGTATAGGCCGGCAGCTTGTCGGTATTCGCACTGAATACGGCCTTGATGCCGGCCGCATCCAGTTCGGCAAATGGCTGCCGTCCCACCACCTTGAAGGCCGACCAGATCAAGCCAGCCTCATCGCCTTTTTTCAGCTTTTTGATGGCCGCCTCGCCCTTCTGCGCCAGCAAGCGGGCGCTCTGCCCGGCATGCAGCCGGGCATTGATCGACGCGGATACTTCTGTCAACGGACGCAGCCGGGCCGGACGATGATCGACGACACGCGCGGACACCAGCACGCCGGGGCGCACCTCGATGGCTTCGGTGTTCTGCTTGGACTTGATCGATTCGGGGCTGAATACCGCGTCCCCCAGGGTGGCATTGTCGAATGGCGGCGATGCGGTCTTGACGCTCATCCAATCGCTTTGCTTGATGCTGAGCTTGGCCGCTGAGGCGGCAGGCTGCAGGGACTGCGCGTTTTCATAGACCAGGTTGCTGAAATTGTCTGCCATATCCGCAAAGGCTTTCTGCGCCTGCTGCTTGCGCAGGTCATCGACAACCTCGGCCCGCACCTCACTCAGAGGAACCAGTTTGGCGGACTCGATGCCATCCAGCCGGATGATGTGATAGCCGAAATCGCTTTCGACCGGCCCCCGGATTTCATGGGGCTTCATGCTGAACACGGCCTCTTCGAATGGCTTGACCATCATGCCGCGGCCAAAACTCCCCAGGCTGCCGCCCTGCGCCGCCGAACCCGGATCCTGCGACTCGGTCCGTGCCAGTTCGGCGAAACGTTCGGGGGCCTTCTGCAGGGTTTGAACCAGTCCGGTCGCCTTGGCCTTTGCCTTGGCACGCGTCGCCGCGTCGGCGTTTTTATCCGCCGCGATCAGGATGTGACTTGCACTGCGTTGTTCGGGGCGTCCAAACTTCGTCGCATTAACCGCATAGTAGTCGGCCACGTCCTTGTCGCTTATTGTGATACCCGCCGCCACACTGGCTTTGTCCAGCACCAGATATTCGACACGAATCTGCTCGGGCTCAGTGAACTCGGACTTGTGCGCGGCGTAATCGCGTTCCACATCGGCTTGCGTCACGTTGATCTCCGAAGCAACGGTGGAGGCTGGCAGGTCTGCCCAGGACACTTCACGTTTTTGCGAGACCAGTCGGGCTATTTGTGTCACGGACGTATTCGATGGGAAGGTCGCAAGCGTTACCGGACTGGTCATGACATCCAGCATGAACCCCTGGCGCAACTCATTTTCAAACTGGGCGGGTGTGCGGCCATTCTGGCGCAACACCTCCTCATAACGTTGCTGGGAAAACTTGCCGTCCTGCTGGAAAGCCGGGATCTGCGCCAGCACGGACGCAAGGTATGCGTCGGGTGCAATAAACTTGTTTTTCTGTGCTTCCAGCAACAGCGCCTTACGCTCAATCAGACTATCGAGCACCTGTTTGCGGAAATCAGCACCCTCCGGGATGGCCGGATCGAACGCCGGGCCAAGTGCCTCGCGCATGCGGTCAGTCTGTGTTTGAATTTCCTGCGTCAACTCTTGGCGTGAAATTCCCACATCACCGACCTCGGCGACCAGGCCGCTGCTTTTGTCGCTTCTCATGTAGGATTCCATTCCAAACAGGCTGAAAGTGATGGCGATCAAGCCAAGTATGACTTTGGCCAGCCAACCCTTCGCATGCTTGCGGATTGCTTCGAGCACGGTCTTTTACTCCGAAAAAAACGTCAGTGCGGATTTTCGCGCACTTTGCGCCTCGCGTCTCGCTTCGAGGCGATTAAATGTAGTCGCCACGATGCCAGCGTGAGAAAACTCAATCCGAAAATGGAAAAAGGCGAACGCGCGTTCGCCTTTTTGGTGTTGGCGGAGTGGACGGGACTCGAACCCGCGACCCCCGGCGTGACAGGCCG
>CAYVOR010000097.1:0-7561 GCA_964452995.1 uncultured Thiobacillus sp. | reverse complement strand
AGCGGCTCGATCAGCCTGTGCTGCCCGATAAACCGCCTCCGCATTGTCGGAGGCCGGCCATCCGTGATAGGGTGGCGCTAGGCGCGAAGACTCGTCTTCGCGCCTTTTTATTTTCTATTCGCAGGAATCAGCATGGCCGTCATCGAACTCACCAAGGACAACTTCGAATCCACCATCAACGATAACGACGTCGTCGTCGTCGACTTCTGGGCGCCCTGGTGCGGCCCCTGCCGCGGGTTCGCGCCGATTTTCGAAGCTGCCGCCGAAAAACACGCCGACATCGTCTTCGCCAAGGTCAATACCGAGGTCGAGCAGGACCTGGCCGGTTACTTCCAGATCCGCTCCATTCCGACCCTGATGGTGTTCCGTGAACAGGTCATTCTCTATTCCGAGGCCGGTTCGCTTCCCGCCAACGCGCTGGATTCGCTGATCGAGCAGGTGACGGGGCTGGACATGGCGCAGGTCCACAAGGACATCGCCGAGCAGCAGGCAAAGGGCGAGAACGAGGCTTGATCAGGGCCGGCTGGCGCCAGACAGCAGTTGCCGCAGCAGCGGTAGCGTGATCGGTCGCCGCGTTTCCAGACTGAAACGATCCAGCGCTTCCAGTACCCGCAGCAGGCTTTGCATGTCGCGCGCGGTGTGATTCAACAGATAGTCCGCCACCTGCGGTTCCAGCCGGAAACCCAGGGTTTCGGCGTGCTGCGCCAGCGCGGCGCGCTTCTCGGCGTCGTTAAGGGCATGCAGCTGAAACACCAGCCCCCAGCCCAGCCGGGTCTTCAGGTCCGGCATCAGCGGCAGTTCAGCCGGTGCAGCACTGCCCGCAGCCAGCCACAATCCACCCGCTTCACGCACGCGATTGAACGCGGTAAAGCCGGCGTGCTGCTGCGCTTCATTCCATGCCTCGACCCGATCCGCGATGACGGCATCGGTCGCCTGCTGGCCGCTGACATCGACCGCCATGCCGCGCGTCGCGCAAGCGTGTGCCCAGGCCGCCAGCAAATAGCTCTTGCCGCTGCCCGGCGCACCCCATACATAGACCATGCGTTCAGCCATGCTGCCATCGAGCATCGCCTGCAATTGCGTCACCAGCTCGAGATTACGCCCCGTCACGAAACGGGCGAGATCGGGCCGGGCGGAAGGACGGATATCCAGAAGCAACTGTTGCATAGGGGCGCAAGGATAAGACAAAACCCCCACAAGGCTCCAGCCGACCCGCACCGCCATGTGAAATCACCCGTCTCACGGCGCTATACTTGAACACCCTGTTTTTTGAACATCGAGTCGTCCGATGAGCCTTGCCTTCCCCGTTCCGGTCAAACCCGTGATCCAGCCGCCGCCGATGGTCGAAGAGGTGCTCAGTGACGCCGAACGCAGCGAACTGAAAGCGCGCATCAAAGCGCTGATGAAGCAACAGGACGCGGTGCTGGTGGCGCATTACTACACTTCGGCCGACCTGCAGGACCTGGCCGAGGAAACCGGTGGCTGCGTCTCGGATTCGCTTGAGATGGCGCGCTTCGGCCACGCCCATCCGGCGAAGACGCTGATTGTCGCCGGGGTCAAGTTCATGGGCGAGACCGCCAAGATCCTGAACCCGGAAAAGCGCGTCATCATGCCCGATCTGGGCGCCGACTGTTCGCTCGACCTCGCCTGCCCGGCCGACGAATTCGCCGCATTTTGCGACGCCCACCCGGACCGCCTGTCGGTCGTCTACGCCAACACCAGCGCGGCGGTGAAGGCGCGCGCCGACTGGGTGGTCACGTCCGGCATCGCCGCCAAGATCGTCAAGCACCTGCATCAGCAGGGCCACAAGCTGCTGTGGGCGCCGGATCGGCACCTGGGCGAATACGTGCAACGGATCAGCGGCGCCGACATGCTGCTGTGGCAGGGTTCGTGCGTGGTGCACGAGGCATTCAAGGCCGAGGCGCTGAAACAGCTGCGCATCGAGCATCCGCACGCCGCGGTGCTGGTGCATCCCGAGTCGCCGCAAGCCGTGATTGCGCTGGCTGACGTCGTCGGTTCCACCACCCAGCTGATCGACGCCGTGCGCACCCTGCCCAATCCGGAATTCATCGTCGCCACCGACAACGGCATCTTCCACAAGATGCATGTCGCAGCCCCCGGCAAACGCCTGATCGAGGCGCCCACCGCCGGCGAAGGCGCTACCTGCACGTCCTGCGCGCACTGTCCCTGGATGGCGATGAACGGCCTTAAAAAACTCCTCGCCGTACTGGAGTCGCCCGCCGGGGGCGGGAATGGCGGCAACGAGATCCATATCGAGGAATCCATTCGCGCCAGGGCTCGCCTCTCGATCCAGAAAATGCTGGATTTCGCGGCGGCGGAAAAAGCCGGCCGGATCCAGCTCGGCGACTGAAGCCTCCGTCATGGCCGGAGCCAGCCTGCTCGCGCTGCTCGACGACATCGCGAGCCTCCTCGACGACGTGTCGGCGATGACCAAGGTCGCCGCCCAGAAAACCTCTGGCGTGCTGGGCGACGATCTGGCCCTCAATGCGCAGCAGGTCGCCGGTGTCAAGGCCGACCGCGAACTGCCGGTGGTGTGGGCGGTCGCCAGGGGCTCGCTCCGGAACAAGCTGATCCTGGTCCCGGCCGCGCTCGCCATCAGCGCGTTGGCGCCGTGGGCGATCACGCCACTCCTGATGCTCGGCGGCGCATTTTTATGCTTCGAGGGCTTCGAGAAACTGGCGCACCCGTATCTGCACGTGCCCGGCGAAGACGAAGCGCATCATGCCGAACTCAGCCGGGCACTGGCCGATCCGGCGACCGATCCGGTCGCGCTGGAACGCGACAAGATCAAGGGGGCGGTGCGCACCGATTTCATCCTGTCCGCCGAAATTATCGTCATCACGCTCGGTATCGTCGCCACCGCTTCGTTCGGCAGCCAGGTCGCGGTGCTGGCCGGCATTGCCATCCTCATGACGGTCGGCGTATACGGCCTGGTCGCCGGCATCGTCAAGCTCGACGACGCCGGGCTCTATCTCAGCCAGCAAGACGCGCCCCTGCTGCAGACACTGGGGCGCGGGATCCTCGCCGCCGCCCCCGTGATGATGAAGGCGCTGTCGGTAATCGGCACCGCCGCCATGTTCCTGGTCGGCGGCGGCATCCTGGTACATGGCCTGCCCGGCGCCTCCTCGCTCGTCGAAGCGGCCGCCGAGGCGACCCGCACCGTACCCGCGGTCGGCGGCATGCTGGGCGCGATCACGCCACTGGTGCTGTCCGGCCTGGCCGGGGTTGTCGCCGGCGGTCTGGTGCTGGCCGGCGTCACGCTGGTCAGGCGGCTGACGCCGTAGGCAGTTTCGCCAACTGCCGGTCATGCAGGCGCGACAACAGGGTTTGCGCGACGAGTGCGCCCACGAGCGCAAGGAACATGTCCCACTGCGTATCCCAGACGTCGCCCTGGGTCGCGAGAAACGCATCGGCGTCCGCCCCCATTGCCAGCGCCGCCCCCCATTCGACGAATTCATAGCTGGCGCTGAACGCCAGCACCACGCAGGTCGTGAGAAAGAACAGCCAGCCGCCGCTGCGCAGCGGCGTGACGCGCAGCAGGATTTCGCGCGTGAGCATCGCCGGGATGAAACCCTGCGCCAGATGTCCGATCCGGTCGTAATGATTGCGCGCCAGATCGAAGGCATCCTGGAGCCAAAAGCCCAGCGGCACCCGGGCATAGGTATAGGCGCCGCCCAGCATCAGGATCAGGCCGTGGACGAACAACAGGCGATACACCAGCGGCGTGAACGGAAAGCGGCGGTGCGTCGCCAGCAGCACGGGCACACCCAGCATCACCGGCGCCGTTTCGAACACCCAAGTCAGGCGGTCGAACGGATCGATCCCCGACGCGAACAGCGCCAGCAGCGTGAGCCCCACCAGCACCCGGGCTTCACTCCGGCTCATTCCCATACGCCGCGGCCTTCCGCTTTGTCCCGTTCGGCAAAACGCGCACCAGCGCCTGAAAGCGGAGTTTCAGGTCATGGACGGAGGCCACGGCAGTTTCCCTGAGCAGTTCATGGTTTTGCGCGATTGTAGACGCTGTCGGCAGGCCCGCATATCCCGTAAAATGTGGCCTTTGAAGCACTGTAATCCGGGTTGGCCGACCAGTGTGCCCGGACAGGATCCAGCATGACCACACGCCTGCGTGAAATTCCCTACAACTACACCTCGTTTTCCGACCGCGAGATCGTCATCCGCCTGCTCGGTACAGACCTGTGGGAGGTGTTGAACACGCTGCGTGCCGAACGCAAGACCGGGCGCTCGGCGCGCATGCTGTTCGAGGTTCTGGGCGACATCTGGGCGGTGCGGCGCAATCCCTATCTGGAAGACGACCTGCTCGACAACCCCAAACGGCGGCAGATGCTGGTCGATGCGTTGCGGCATCGGCTGCACGAGATCGAGGTGCGTCGCCAGGGCAACGAACTGGTCGGCCAACTGCTGGCCGCGACCTCGAACGCAGTCCGCGAATTCGAGGCCTGGTTCGGCGACACCGCCAGCCTGCGCACGCGCATCCTGCGCCGCCTGGCCGGCGTCACCCGCCGCGACAACATCGCCTTCGACGGCCTCGCGCGCGTCTCGCACGTCACCGACGCGACCGACTGGCGGGTGGAATATCCGTTCGTGGTGCTGATGCCCGATACCGAAGCCGAGATGGCCGGACTGGTGGCCGGGCTGATCGAACTGGGTCTGACCATCATTCCGCGCGGTGGCGGCACGGGTTACACCGGCGGCGCCATTCCGCTCACCGATCGGGCGGCCGTCATCAATACCGAGAAGCTCGAGGCGATGAGTGCGGTGGAAATGCAATCCCTGCCTGGCTGCGAGTTCGAAGTCCCCACCATCCACTGCGGTGCCGGCGTCGTCACCAAGCGGGTAATGGAGGTGGCCGACGCCGCCGGCCTGGTGTTCGCGGTCGACCCGACGTCGGCCGACGCCTCGACCATCGGCGGCAACGTCTCGATGAACGCGGGCGGCAAGAAGGCGGTGCTGTGGGGCACCGCGCTCGACAACCTGGTGTCGTGGCGCATGGTCACGCCGGACGCCGACTGGCTCGAGGTCAGCCGGCTCAACCACAACCTCGGCAAGATCCACGACGCCACGTCGGCCACCTTCGAGATCCGCCGCTTCGCCGCCGACGGCAAGACGCCAAAAGGTTCGCCGGACATCCTCACCATCCCCGGCAGCCGCTTCCGCAAAGCCGGGCTCGGCAAGGATGTCACCGACAAATTCCTCGCCGGGCTGCCCGGCATCCAGAAGGAAGGCTGCGACGGTCTGATCACCTCGGCGCGCTTCATCCTGCACCGGTTGCCCGCCCACACCCGCACGGTGTGCCTGGAATTTTTCGAGCACGCCGCCGAAGCGACGCCGGCCATCGTTGAAATCAAGGATTACTGCGACACCCATCCCGATATTCTGCTGGCCGGACTCGAACACCTCGACGCCCGCTACGTGAAGGCGGTCGGCTACGCGACCAAGGCGCCGCGCACCACGCGCCCGAACATGGTGCTGCTGATCGATGTGGTTTCGGACGACGAAGTCGCGGTCGGCGAAGCCGCCTCGCGCATCGTGCGCATCGCCAATGCGCGAGGCGGCGAAGGCTTCATCGCGGTATCGCCCGAAACCCGCAAGATCTTCTGGCTCGACCGCGCCCGCACCGCGGCGATCGCGGCGCACACCAATGCGTTCAAGATCAACGAGGACGTGGTGATCCCGCTGCCGCGGCTGGGCGATTACACCGACGGCATCGAGCGCATCAACATCGAATTGTCGATTGCCAACAAGCTGGTTCTGCTCGATGCGCTGGCGGGGTTCTTTCGCGCGCAACAGTTGCCGCTGCTGGAAGACGAGGACACCGTCGCCGACCCGGATCAGGTCGAGGACAAGCGCCAGCGCGCCCTGGCCCTGATCGAGACGGTGAAAGCCCGCTGGCAGGGCTATGCGGACAACCTCGATGCGCCATTCACACCGCCCGCCGACGCCCCGCCTGCCACGTCCGTCTCGCCGCTCACCCTCTTCAGCGCGCTGCGCGACAAACACATCCGCGTGTCGTGGAAGCGCGAAGTGCGGCGCGAGCTGCATCAACTCTTCATCGGCCGCGAATACACCCGGGTGCTCGAAGCCTGCGACCGGATCCATCAGGAGGTGCTGAAAAGCCGCGTCTTCGTCGCGCTGCACATGCACGCTGGCGACGGTAACGTGCACACCAACATTCCGGTCAATTCCGACGACTACGCCATGCTGCAGGCCGCCAACGCGGCGGTCGCGCGCATCATGACATTCGCCACCGACCTCGGCGGGGTGATTTCGGGCGAACACGGCATCGGGCTGACCAAGCTGGAGTTTCTGGACGACACGACCCTGTCGGTCTTTGCCGAGTATCTGCAGAAAGTCGACCCGTCGCAGCACTTCAACAAGGGCAAGCTGATGCGGGGTGCCGATCTGCGCAACGCCTACACGCCGTCGTTCAGCCTGCTCGAAGCCGAGTCGATCATCCTCGAAGCCTCCGAGACCGGCGCCATCGCCGATTCGATCAAGGACTGCCTGCGCTGCGGCAAATGCAAGCCGGTATGCAGCACCCACATCCCGCGCGCCAACCTGCTGTATTCGCCGCGCAACAAGATTCTCGCCACCTCGCTGCTGATCGAGGCCTTTTTGTATGAAGAGCAGACCCGGCGCGGTGTCTCGCTCAAGCACTTCGACGAATTCGGCGACGTCGCCGCGCATTGCACCATCTGCCACAAGTGCAAGAACCCCTGCCCGGTCGACATCGACTTCGGCGACGTCTCGATCGCGATGCGCAACCTGCTGAGGAAGCAGGGCAAGAAGAAATTCAACCTCGGCACCTGGGCGTCGATGACCTTCCTCAACGCGACGGATCCCACCACCATCAAGGCGATCAGAAAGCCGCTGATCGAGTGGGGCTACGCCAGCCAGCGACTGGGCCACCAGTTGTTCAAGCGCATGGGCCTGATTCAGGCACAGACGAAAAACCCGCCCGCCACGCTGGGGAGGCCGAAGCCGGTCGCGCAGGTGATTCATCTGGTCAACAAGCCGATGCCGGGCGGGCTGCCGAAGAAAACCTCGCGCGCCTTGCTGGGACTGGAAGACCCGTCGATCATCCCGATCCTGCGCAACCCAGCCAAGCTCAGCGACGACAGCGATGCGGTGTTCTATTTCCCTGGCTGCGGCTCGGAACGCCTGTTCTCGCAGGTGGGGCTCGCCACCCAGGCGATGCTATTCGAGATTGGCGCGCAGACCGTGCTGCCGCCCGGTTACCTGTGCTGTGGCTACCCGCAGATCGCGAACGGTCAGGCCGACAAGGGCGAGGCGATCACGGCGGCCAACCGCGTGCTGTTCCACCGCGTCGCCAACACGCTCAACTACCTCGACATCAAGACGGTGATCGTGTCCTGCGGCACCTGCATGGACCAGTTGCTGAAATACGAATTCGGCAAGATCTTCCCCGGCTGCCGCCTGCTCGACATCCACGAATACCTGATGGAGAAAGGCGTCAAGCTCGACAACGTAAGCGGCGAGAAATACCTGTTTCACGATCCCT
>CAYVOR010000096.1:0-7610 GCA_964452995.1 uncultured Thiobacillus sp. | reverse complement strand
GGATGCGGTAGACGGCCCACGGACGGGCCACGCTGCTGTTGAAATAGGGGCTCGGTCTGGTCGGCTTGCAGCGATTGGCGCAATACGCAGGATCGAAGCCGAAGGCGAAGGCGGACGTGATCGACATGCAGTCCACCCGGTACGGCTGGGCCCAGGTCAGCGCATAGGCCTGTACGTTGTCGGGCGTTTTGCGGTCGACGAGACGCTTGAGCCTGACGAATTCCTCGCGTGTCAGCGTGCTGCGCCCCGGCCTGAAGCGCACATGGATCAGGTTGGCCGCGGGGATGGCACGCTTTTCCCGGTAATAGGCGGCGATTGCCACGCTGTCGGGGTCGTCGTCGTTGACGATCACGCCCAGTTGGTCGGCGCTGAGACCAGGCTGCGGAAAATGGGTCAGCACGGGCTGCGGCGGCGCGGCATGCGCGCCGGCATGCAGCAGCCAGGCTGCAACGACAGCCCGCACATAGCGCATGGCCGTCAGGCGAGGCGCTGCACGCATTCTCGCACCAGTGATGGTCCACGATAGATCAGGCCGGAATACAGTTGAACCAGCGAGGCGCCCGCATCGATTTTCTCGCGTGCATCGTCAGCCGAGAGAATCCCGCCGACGCCGATGATCGGCACTTCGTTCTTCAGGTGACGCGCCAGCTCGCGTACCACCCGGGTGGACGCCTTGCGTACCGGCGCACCCGACAGGCCGCCGGGTTCCGCTGCGTTGGGCAGGCCGGCGACCGCATCGCGCGCGATGGTGGTGTTGGTGGCGATCACGGCGTCGATGCGGTGCACCATCAACAGCGCGGCGATCGCGGCGATCTGCGCATCGTCGAGATCGGGTGCGATCTTCAGCGCGATCGGCACATGTTTGCCGTGCCGCTGCGCGAGTTCGGACTGGCGCAGCTTGATCGCCGACAACAGCGCGTCGAGTGCCTCGTCTTTCTGCAGTTCGCGCAGATTCTGCGTGTTGGGCGACGAGATGTTCACCGTCACGTAGCTGGCGTGCGCGTAGACCTTGTCGAGACAGGCCAGATAGTCATCGACCGCCTGCTCGTTCGGCGTGTCCTTGTTCTTGCCGATGTTGATGCCGAGCACGCCCTTGAAGCCGCTCGACTGGACGTTTTTCACCAGATTATCGACCCCGAGATTGTTGAAACCCATGCGGTTGATGAGGGCGTCGGCATCAGGCAGGCGGAACATGCGTGGTGTGGGGTTGCCTGGCTGCGCGCGCGGCGTCACCGTGCCGATCTCGATGAAGCCGAAGCCGAGGTCGGCCAGCGCGCCGATGTGCGCGCCATCCTTGTCGAGCCCGGCGGCGAGACCCACGGCGTTGGGGAAGTCGATTCCCATCACGTGCACCGGTGTCCCCACCGCACGCGGCAGCCATTTCAGCAGCCCCAGCGCGTGCGCGGCGTCAAGGCTGGCGAGGGTGAAGCGGTGCGCGTCTTCGGGATCGAGCGAGAAGAGGGCGGATCGGATCAGCGGATAGAGCATGGGTCATGACACCGGTTGAGTGGGAATGGAGCCACGGGTGGCCGCTTCGACCGAGCCGGCCGCGGGATCGTCGAACACGGTCTGATCGAGGGATTGTTCGCTTTTGGCGACGATGCAGCTGACCACGCAATCGCCGGTGACGTTGGTCAGGGTACGCATCATGTCGAGCAGGCGATCGACGCCGATGATGAGGGCGATACCCTCGACCGGCAGCCCGACCTGGCCGAGCACCATGGCGAGCGTGACCAGTCCGACGCCTGGCACCGCGGCGGTACCGATCGAGGCCAGCGTGGCGGTCAGCACGACCATCAGATAATCGTTCAACCCCAGGTCGACGCCGTAGACATTGGCGATGAATACGGTGGCCACGCCCTGCATCATGGCGGTGCCGTCCATGTTGATGGTGGCACCCATCGGCACGGTGAACGAGGCGACACTGTTTTTCACGCCCATCTTGTATTCCACCGTACGCAACGTGACCGGGATGGTGGCCCCGGAACTGGCGGTGGAAAAGGCGAACGCCATCGGGTCGCGCATTTTTTTCAGGAAGGTGAGCGGATTGAGTGAAGCCAGCAGCTTCAGCAACACGGGATAGACACCCAGGAGCTGGAGCGCCAGCGCGCCGGTCAGCGTGAGGAAATAGGCGGCAAGCGGCAACAGAATGTCCAGGCCCTGGCTGGCGAAGGTTTGGACGATCAGGGCGAAGACGCCATAGGGGGCAAGCCGCATGATCCACACGACCATGTGCATGATGACCACGTCGAGATCGCTGAAGAAATTGAGCACATGCCTGCCGCGTGCGCCCGACATCGTCACCGCCACGCCGAACAGCAGCGCGAACACGATGATCTGCAGCATGTTGCCTTCGGCCATCGCCGCGACCGGGTTGGTCGGCACCATGTCGATCAGTGTCTGGGCGAGTGGCGGCGCCGGTTTGCTGTCGAAGCTGGCGGCCGTGTTGTCGACATGGAAGCCCTGTCCCGGCCCGACGATTGCCGCCAGCGTCAGCGCAATGGTGATGGCGATCGCCGTCGTGGCCAGATACAGCGCCAGTGCCTTGATGCCGATGCGCCCCAGCGCATTCAGGTCCGACAGCGAGGTGACGCCGGCCACCAGCGACACGAAAACCAGCGGCACCATCACCATTTTCAATGCCGCCACGAAAACCGAGCCGATCACATGCAGCAGGCCGTCGACCAGCACCAGTTGCACCCAGGGGGTCGGGCCCAGTTGATTGAGAATGACGCCCAGCACGATCCCCGCGAGCATCGCGATCATGATCTGGCGGGTAAGGTGACTGGATTCAGGCGCAGCCATCGGATTCAGTACAGTCTCGGCATGGCGCGAGTTTAACAGGGCAGCGTCGACAGGCTGTCGCAGAACGGGCGGGCGATGTTATGCTGAACTTACGCGTGCCTGCACGTGTCTGTCTGGTCCAATACCAGCCTTTTTCAACCCGGTTCCCTATTCATCGACCTATCCATGACTACCCCGTCCTTTCTGCACAGACTCGTACTGATTCTCAGCCTGGCGATCGCTCCGGCCGCCTGGGGCGCGCCCCTTATCCCGCCGCCGCCGGAATTGGCGGCCAAATCCTGGGTGCTCATGGATGCGGCCAGCGGCAATATTCTGGTCAACCACGAGGGCGATCTGCGCCTGCCTCCCGCCAGCCTGACCAAGCTGATGACCGCCTACATCGCCACGCTTGAAATCAAGCGTGGCCGGCTGAATGAAAGCGACATGGTCACCATCAGCGAAAAAGCCTGGCGCACCGGCGGCTCGAAGATGTTCGTCAAGGTCGGCAACAAGGTCTCGGTCAGCGACCTGTTCCACGGCATCATCATCCAGTCGGGTAACGATGCCAGCGTGGCGCTGGCCGAGCACATCGCCGGCGACGAAGGCGCCTTTGCCGCCCTGATGAACAACGAGGCCAAGCTGCTCGGGATGAGCAACACCCATTTCGTGGATGCCACCGGCCTGCCCAATCCCGGCCATTATTCGAGTGCGCGTGACATGGCCATCCTGGCGCGTGCCATCATCCAGGCCGACCCGGCCCACTATGCGCTTTATGCGCAGAAGGAATTCACATGGAACGGGATCAGACAGCCCAACCGCAACCTTCTGCTATGGCGTGACGAGGGTGTCGATGGTCTCAAGACCGGCCATACCGACGAGGCCGGTTATTGCATGGTGGCCTCGGCAAAAAAAGACGGCGAGCGCCTGATCGCTTCCGTGTTCGGTACCGGCAGCGAAGCCGCACGTGCCAGCGAGACCGCCAAGCTGCTGAGCTATGGTTTCCGCTTCTTCGAAACCAAAGTGTTCAACAAGAAGGGTGACGTACTGGCCGCAGCGCCCGTCTGGAAAGGTGCTGCGCGCACCGTCAAGGCAGGCCTCAATGCTGATCTGGCCGTTACCGTGGCTCGCGGCGAAGCCGCCAGGCTCACTTCGCAACTCGTATTGAAGCCCACCCTGATCGCGCCGGTGAAACAGGGCGAGGTCATCGGCAAGGTCGAAATCCGGCAGGGCGACAAGGTAATCAAGCAGGCCAACGTGGTCGCGCTGGAGAACGTGGATGAAGGCGGCTTCTTCCGCCGCATGTGGGACAGCATCCGACTGTTCTTCAAGGGACTGTTCGGCTGATACGCGGATGGGGACCGTTGTTGACTGTCAGACGGTCACCCGGAAAGGGCGGCCGTCGCTAGATTTTCGGCTTGCCATCGAGCTGGGGAATCCACTGGATCGCAAGCGGGTAGAGGGTATCCCACACGGCCAGACCAACGATTCCCGCCAGGGTGATACCAATCATGGCGATGGCCAGGCGCCGGATGAGCTTGCTGTTGCCCGAGCGTATGACGAAGGAAAGGCTGAAGGCAATGCTGGTAAAGGACGCCAGCACGGCCCCATTGCCGGCGACAGTCGGTGACAGATTGCCCTGCGCCGCCAGGGTGGCCGCCGCGGCGACCGCGCTGGCACTGGACATCAAACCGCCCACGACGCTGACGAAATAAAACCCGACATCGCCGAATGTCCGCTGGGTCAACCCGCCCACCACGTGCAATACCAGAAACACCACGCCATACTTGAGCGCCAGCGGCAATGAAAACGGCAGCCCCAGCTTGATATCAGGCGCCTGCGCGACCAGCATTTTATTTCTTCTGTGATAGTTCCACAGCACCAGCGCCGCACCTGCCGCCGTCATCAACAGGAAAGCGGCGAGCGATCCCACCAGCGCAAGCGGCGCCAGAATCAGCAACAGGCCCGCATTGCGCACGACCATCGCGGTCGTCGCCAGCAGGATGCCGCGATAGGCGGAATCGACAAATTCATCGGGTTGCTGCCTTGACCGGGACGACATCTCGATCACCGTGAAGTTGCTATTGACCAGTCCGCCCAGAAAGCCGGACAGCTCGATGCCACGCATGCCATACAATTTCCAGAGCGTGTAGTTCACAAACCCGATACCCGCAATCAGGATGACGGCTATCCAGGCTGCGCGGGGTTCAAACACCTGCCAGGGGCCGACAGCGCCGATCGGCAATGCCGGATAAATGACAATGGCCAGAATCGCCAGCATGACGGCAGAGCGCACTTCGCCTTCCGTCAGGCCCATCGAAAAGCCGACCAGCCTTTCCTTCCATGCCAGCAAGGCGGTGGCGCTGACCATCACCGCTGCCGGCGTGATGGTGTGTCCCTGGCCGCACATTATCCCCGCTACGCATGTCACCAGCATGGCGGCGGAGGTGGTGAGTTCTGTTCCCTGATTCGTGCGCACTGTCTGAATATTCAGCAATACCGCCAGCACGCCTACCAGGACGAGAATGACAAGTGAAAAAGCCGTTCCCAGTGATCCGCCCAGTGCACCGAGAAGGCAGATGAAACCGAATGTACGGAGGCCGGCTTCCTTGCCGCGCCGCTCCCGTTCAAGACCGATCAACAACCCTAACGCAAGACTTAAGGCAAGGCGGAGCAGGATCTGGCTGTACGGCCATTCCACGTTCGGCAAGTTGAGTGTTGGATCAATCATTTCGACGGCTCTGGCCTGTCCTTATAAAGTTCACGGCTTGGGCCGCATGCCGGTTATTCGAGTTTGCCCGCCAAACGCTCCGGATCGTACGGCCGGCACGGCAGTATGAATAATATACATCGTTGGTTTTTGGCGCCGGGTCGAGATCGGTCTGCCCCTGTCCTTCTCACAGGGAAGGGGTATCGAAGGCCGTTTTTTGCCAGGGGACTGTGGTTGGGCGATGTCATGATTATTTGGCAAAAAATGAAAAAGACCGCATTGAGCGGTCTTATTCATGATGGGGTGGTGAAATTCATTTTTCACCACCCCATCCCAGGCGTTTCATCTGCCGTCGGTCCGGTTGCCGAAGCCCCCGGTCTGCGGGGCGTTCGGCTTCGCCGCCTGGTTCAGTGTCGTCCCGGCGACGTTTAACGAGAAAACGTCGTCAATCTGACGCCACTGGCCCGGACTACCCGCCTGACACGGCAGGGGTTCATGGACATATTGTTGGAGGGTGCGTTCACGCGTACCTCTGGCTCGCTTCATGGCGAATCTGTTTGTTGCGGTCGCTCAAACTGCTAGCAATATTGTTGGCCGGTATAAGCAAAGTCTGTTCCCGTAGTGGTGCAATACCAATAAGGTACTGACGCGAATAGAATTTATCGAGACGGCCATCGAGTCCAGCGATCGGATGTCCTGGCGCGTCGACCGAAGTGTAAAGAAATCCGATTCCGCTTGGTGCGGGTCAGCGTACAGGGCGTCGAGCTTACGCACTTTTTTTGCGCCGGATAAACCCGAGGGCGCCGAGGCCAAGGCCAAGCAGCGCAATCGAAGCGGGCTCGGGCACCCGGGCGGGCGGGTCCGTGAAAACAATGACGTCTTGCGTCCTGTTGGAGGTGCCATCATTGAGGTAAGTGAGCGTCCAGTTGCCTGAACCGCTAAAGGGCGCCGTGCCCAGATTGAGCAGCCACGTATTGGCCAGCCTGCCAAAGCCGGAATCGACCGTGCCCTGGTTCACATGGAAGCCCGGGTCTGTCGTGTCGATTTGATAGACACCATTTTCAGGTGTTCCGTAAGCAATTTTCCAGATGGCCAGCTGAAAGGCTGCGGATTCGAGCCGGGTATCGACGCTGCCGTATACCGCATTGGCCAGGTACGTTAGCTGGCCGACCCGCGTTGCACCGCTCGGTCCAACTGGGCGCAGGCCATCCAGCAAGCTGGCGAGATCGTTTCCGGTGGCTACGTTGTACGTGACGCTGCCGCTGATCATCCAGTGATAGATGTCGACGCACCACGCGTTGAACTGACCCGTGCTGGAGAAATCATAGTCAAGATTCCCGGTCGTGAAACGGTTGCCACCAATACTTACGCCGATCAGATTGCTCCCGGAGTTCGGGTTGGGCGCGGCCAAGCCGTTCATGTACCCCAACGATCCCCCACCAAAATCGGACGAACCGGCATAGCTCGTAACAATGACCCCTGCCAGGGCCGATTGACTCGCCATAAGGGAGCCGATCAAAGCGGCTAAGGGCAGGACGTTTGTGGTTTTCATGGCAGTCTCAGTTCATGATTATTGTCATGAGAAAACCATGAGCATGAATTGGGCCGAAACGCGAGGTCCTTAATAATCATCGTCTTGTGTTCTGATGGCTGCATTTCATGAACACGTTCTGTTGAGTTTTCGGCTTGATGGGAAGAAATCCGACATTCGGGCCCCACTTTCCGCAACGAATTTGCCAGTCTGTCAGGCAGCAGGCCGGCTCTGGCCTGGGTGAGAGTCTTTTCCCCTTCCATGGGAAATAAAAAAGGGCCGCATACGCGACCCTTGTTACGGGGGATGCGAGGAGACTTACTTTTTCATTGTGCGCCGCAAGCGATTCAGCAGTCGCCGCGCCAGTTCGCCGAACAGCTCGGTCTGCGTCGGGTGCGGGAAGATTGCCTTGGCGACCTGGGTCAGCGTCATCTCGCCGGCGACCATCATCACGCCGATGCCGATCAGGGTGTCGGTGTGATCGGCGAGGTAGTGCACGCCGATGATGCGGCCGGTGGCCTTGTCGGCGACGAGCTTGATCATGCCCTCGGTCTCGCCGGTGATCATCGCCTTGGCGTCGATGCTCAT
>CAYVOR010000095.1:0-7689 GCA_964452995.1 uncultured Thiobacillus sp. | reverse complement strand
CCCGGCTTTGCGCCTGCTTGGCCTTGCTGGCCTTGGCCTTGAAGCGATTGATGAAGGATTGCAGGTGGGCGATCTTGTCCTGCTGGCGGGCAAACGCCGCCTGCTGCAGCGCCATCTGCTCGGCGCGCATGTCTTCAAACGCGCTGTAGTTGCCGCCGTAGCGGGTAAGCTGGCCGTTTTCGATATGCAGGGTGACGTTGGTCACGGCATCGAGGAATTCGCGATCGTGGCTGATGACGAGCAGGGTGCCGGGGTATTTCTTGAGCCAGGCTTCCAGCCACACCAGCGCATCGAGATCGAGATGGTTGGTGGGTTCGTCGAGCAGCAGCAGGTCGGACGGGCACATCAGCGCGCGCGCCAGCTGTAATCGCATGCGCCAGCCGCCGGAGAAGCTGTTGACCGGCCGATCCAGCTCGCGCACCTGGAAGCCCAGCCCGAGGATCAGCGCCTGCGCGCGCGACTGCGCGTCGTGGGCGCCGGCGTCGTGCAGCGCCATGTAGGCGTGCGCCATGCGCTCGCCGTCGTCGCTCGCCTCGGCTGCGTCCACTTCACGCTGCGCCTCGGCCAGCTGCGTATCGCCGGCGATGACGAAGTCGGTCGCGGATTCGCTCGTCTCCGGCATGTCCTGCGCCACCTGCGCCATGCGCCACTGCGACGGCATGGAAAAGTCGCCCTTGTCCTCGTGCAGGGAGCCGTTCAGGAGCGCGAACAGGCTGGATTTGCCGGCGCCGTTGCGGCCGACGAGCCCCACTTTTTCACCGGGATTGATCGATACCGACGCGTTGTCGAGCAGCACCTTGGCGCTGCGGCGCAGGCTGAGATTCTTGAGGATGATCATGCAGACGATGCGGCGCGCCGAAACGCCCCGCCCAAACCGAAAGCCGGATTCTACCCTTGCCGGACGGATTCGCCCGGCTCGTGTGCCGACTGTTTAATGATTCGACACGGAATGACGGTTTTCCATCATTCCAGCTGCTTCCCTCTGCCAACCCTTCCCGATACAAAAATACAACTTATTGTTTTATTGGTGTTTTTTATCACGTTACCTTTGTGAATCCGCATGGCACGGGCATTGCAAGTATTCAGGCAAACCCCTCAGCAAGGAGTGCATCATGAAACTTCAATTCGGCAAAAACCAACTGGTTCTCGAACTCAGCGCCTCGCCTTTTGCCTGGTTTCACGGCCAGACCGAACGCATGAGCCTCACCAGCCTGTCGCTGCTGTTCGTGCAGTTCTCCCTGTTCGCCCGCCAGCCCGCCGTCTGATGCAGATAGGTCGGGCCACCAGCGTGAGCATCAATCTGTCCCGCTCGCCGTTGGGATTCTTCAGCGGCAGCACCTGTCGCATGTCGATGTTCAGCCTGACGCTGCTGTTCGTCGAATTCCGGGTGCTGCGGCGCTCCAGCGCGCACTGCGCGTAACCGTCTAACGGCGGATTTCCAGTATCGCCTCCAGCCCGCCTTGCGGGCGATTGCGCAACACCACCTTCAAACCGTTCGTTTCCGCCAGCTGCCGCACGATCGCCAGCCCGAGGCCGGTGCCACCGGTTGCCTGCGAACGCGACGTTTCCAGCCGATAGAACGGCCTGAATACTTTTTCCAGCTGATCGTCCGGGATTCCGCCACCGGCATCGCGCACGATCACCCGCGCCAGCTCGGCAGTGCATTCCAGCGCCAGCGCGACCGGCGTGCCGCCGCCATAGCGCTGCGCGTTCTGGACCAGGTTCGACACGATTTGCCGCACCGCCAGGCGGCTGGCCTCGACCATGCACGGCGCGGCGCCCGGCCACGACATGTTCGCATCGGCCGCGGCTTCCTCCAGCAGGCCGGCGAGGTCGAAACGCACCCGGTTTTCCGACCGGGTGGTGCGCGCCAGTTCCAGATAACCGGAAATCAGCTTGTTCATGTCGGCCAGATCGGCCACCGCGCGATCGATGCGCGTCGGACTCGGTGCGTCGCGCAGCATTTCCAGGTTGAGCTGCAAACGCGTCATGGGCGTGCGCAGGTCGTGCGATATCCCGGCCAGCAGGGTGGTACGGTTATCCAGCAGGGCGCGCACCTCGGCCGCCATGGTATTGAAGCGACGCGCCAGTTCGGCCAGTTCGGCCGGCCCGGTTTCCGGCAAGGGCTCGGGCAATTCGCCCGCTCCGACCTGGCCGGCCGCGTCTGCTGCGCGCGCCAGCGGCACGGTGATGCGGCGCACCAGGAACAGCGCGGTCAGCAAACTGAGGAAGGCGCCCAAGGCGATCACCGCAATGGCCGCCAGCGGCGGTTTGACGGCGTAGCGGCGCGGGAAGAACCCGACGTGCAGGTCATGGCCGCCCAGCGGAATATCCAGCCAGGCCGCCACGGTTCCCGGCACGCCGCGCAAGACCACGTCGTCGCCGACCCGGCGGCTCAGCGCGGCTTCGATCTGGGTACGGAAAGCGAAACGGGGCGCATCCGTGGTCGCCCCGACGTCCACAGTGGTCAGGCGCAGCCCGTGGCGGCGCGCCAGTTCGCGCTCGAACGCCGCGCGCGTCGGTGGCGGCAGTTCCACCCAGGTCTGCGCCGACAGCACGATCAGACCGGCCAGATCGTCGGCCGAGCGCTCCGCCACCGGCACGATCAGGGTGCGATACACCACCCAGAACGCGGCCGCCTGAAACACAATGAATGCCAGCGCCAGCGTCAGCGCCGTGCGGGCGAACAAGGAGCGAGGAAAGTGCTTCACCCCTTGCCCTGGGGGACGAACAGATAACCCTGCCCGCGCTGGGTGCGGATATAGGCCGGATTGGCCGGATCGTCCTCGATCTTCTTGCGCAGGCGATTGACCCGCACATCGATGCTGCGGTCGAACGGATCGCGCTCGAAGCCGCGTAATTGATCCATCAGCCAGTCGCGCGACAGCGCGCGATTGGCGTGGGTGACGAAGATTTCCAGCAGTTCGTATTCGCCGCCGGTCAGCGGGATTTCAGTCCCCTCCCGACTGAGGGTGCGGGCGTCGAGATTGACGCTGAACGGCCCGAAAGGCACCAGCCGGACGGTTTCGGCCGTGGCCGGACCTGCGGTGTCATTCTGCCGCCGCAGTACCGCACGAATGCGGGCCAGCAGTTCGCGCGGATTGAACGGCTTGGGCAGATAGTCGTCTGCGCCGACTTCCAGGCCGATGATGCGGTCGATATCCTCGCCTCGGGCCGACAGCATGATGATGGGCGGGAACCCCGGCTGGGCGCGCAGCCGCCGCGCGACCGACAGGCCGTCCTCGCCCGGCATCATCCAGTCGAGCACCAGGAGATCCGGCAGACGCACCGCCAGCAGGCGAGCGAGCGCGACGGCATCTTCAGCCGTGTCGACCTGATAGCCCTGGCTGGTCAGGTACTCGGCCACCAGTTCGCGGATGCCGGGGTCATCGTCGGTTACATAAATGGTGCTTTTTTCCATGTGGCCAATATATCAGCAGGGACGGCATGCTATCCGTCGGTTACACACTGTTACAAAATCTCCCCTGCGTGAAACAGAGCGCTTACTTTCCTCAACCAGACTGCGAAGCGTGGAAACGAAACAGGCAACCACGGAAATGGAGACCACGATGACGACACGACATGGCTGGATTTTTGGACTGGCGGGACTGGGCCTGGTAATGGCTATCCCCGCTCAGGCAGCACCGAATTTCATGGATGACGTAATCATGGTGGCCAAACGTGACCGCGCCGACGCCTCTCGCCAGGATCGGCAGGAACGACGCGATGCCCGTCAGGATAATCAGCGCGGCGATGGACGTCAGGATCAGCGGCGCGGTGGTGACTGGCGCCAGGATGGTCGCGACGAGCCGAAAGGTTACGGCTACGGCTACGAACGCCGCCAGCAACGCCAATTCGAGGACGGCCGCCCGCGCGACCGTCGCTGAATTCATTGCAGCCAGGAGAGTCAACATGAAAACACGCACCCTCAAATGCATTCCCTCGAACACGGTTCTGGTCGCCGCCCTGCTGGCTATCAGCGGCGCGGCACACGCCGGTCCCGGCCGTTACGACGCCGATGGCTTCGTCACCCGTGCCCGCGTGATTTCCAGCACGCCGATCTATGACACGATCAACGAACCGCGCCGCGAATGCTGGACCGAAACCGTCGGCTACGAGACCCGCAGCTATCGGGAAGGCAACGGCGGTGGTAGTGCGATTCTCGGTGCCATCGCCGGCGGCCTGCTCGGGTCCACCGTCGGCAAAGGCAACGGTCGGGTCGCCGCAGCCGCAGTAGGCGCGGCCACCGGCGCCGTGGTGGGTGACCGCTGGAATGGCGGCGGCACGCGCTACGAAGAAACGCGCCCGCGCCAGGTCGAGCGTTGCCAGATCCAGGATAACTACCGCCAGGTCGTCAGCGGCTACGACGTGCGCTACCGCTTCCAGGGGCGTGTGTACGCGACCCAGCTGCCGTACAACCCGGGCAAGTGGCTGACCCTCAACGGGAATTTTTCGGTAAACGGCGATCCGCGCCATGCGCGCTGGAGCGACGACCGCGGCGGCTGGAACGACTGACGCATATCCGCCGACCTCCCTCAATCTGTAAAGGAGACCAACCATG
Source organism: uncultured Thiobacillus sp. (assembly GCA_964452995.1). Lineage (GTDB taxonomy): Bacteria > Pseudomonadota > Gammaproteobacteria > Burkholderiales > Thiobacillaceae > Thiobacillus. The sequence continues at coordinate 3,128 of CAYVOR010000095.1, read as the reverse complement.
TTACGCACCCTGCTGATTGCAGCCGCCCTGCTCACCGCTTCCAGCGCCAGCTTCGCCCATGGCGGCAGCTATAACCATGGCCGTGTGGTGGCGGTCGAACCGCGCTTCGTCATTTCCTTCGGGACGCATCGGCCCGACGGCTTCCGCGTGCTGTACGAATCCGGCGGCGCGCGTTACTGGACGCAAACCTCGTATTATCCCGGCCCCACCATCGTGCTGCCGCCGCGTTATCGGGCCGAACGTGTCTATTACCGTGATTACGGCTACCGCAATGACGGGCGAGCCTCGGACAACCATGGCTGGCACCATCGCCGCGATGGGCGGAACGATTGGCGTGAAGAACGTCGGGGCCATCGCCACAAGCACCCTCCCCGTCATGGCCGAGATTGAACGGGCTCGGCATCGTGACATGGGGATGGGAAATCGGGCCCGGACGCAGAGAACCGGGTCAGATTTCCACGCGTGAGCCCAGTTCGATCACCCGGTTCGCGGGCAGGCTGAAATATTCCACCGCGCTACCGGCATTGCGCGACAGCCAGCGAAACAGCTGTTCGCGCCAGCTGGCCAGCCCGCTGTCGATCTTCTGGCTCGGCACGATGGTTTCGCGGCTCACGAAATACGAAGTCTGCATGGGCGCGAACGTCAGGCCGAATTGCGGCCCCAGTCCTTCGAGCGCGGCAGGCACGTCGGGGCGGTTCTTGAAACCGAAGGTGAGGATCACGGCATAGGCTTCGTTGCCCAGTGGCTCGACCTGCATGCGGTTCTCGAACATCACCCACGGTTCGGTCTTGATCCTGACGGTAAGAAACACCAGCCGTTCATGCAGCACCCGGTTGTGGTTGAGGTTGTGCAGCAGCGCGTGCGGCACGGTATGGGCGCTGGCATTGAGGAATACCGCGGTTCCTGGAACGCGCGTCGGCGGGTGCTCCATGAGGCCGGCAAGAAAATCGGCCAGGGGAATGTCGGCCGCGCCGACCTGTGCCAACAGGCGGCGCCTTCCGCGCACCCAGGTTTGCATGACGATGAACACCAGGCTTCCGAGCAGCAGCGGAAACCAGCCGCCCTCGGTGATTTTCAGCAAGCTGGATGAAAAGAACGCGGTATCGAACAGCAGGAACAGGGCGGTCACCGCGAGGCTGCTGGTCAGCCCATACCCCCATCCGTAATGAATGACGAAGAAGGTGAGCAGTGTCGTCACCAGCATGGTGCCGGTTACGGCGAGGCCGTACGCCGCGGCGAGATGGCTCGACCCGCCAAAGCCGGCGACCACCGCGACGACGAGCACGAACAACAGCCAGTTGACGACCGGAATGTAAATTTGTCCGAATACCCTGGACGATGTCTGCACCACCTGCATGCGCGGCAGGTAGCCCAGCTGGATAGCCTGTCGCGTGAGCGAGAATGCGCCGGTGAGCGTGGCCTGCGCCGCGATCGCCGTCGCAGCGGTAGCCAGCAGCACCATGGGATAGAGCGCCCAGGCCGGATAAAGCAGAAAGAAGGGATTGTGTCCGGCGGCGGGCATCCGCGACAACAGTGCGCCCTGGCCCAGATAATTCAGCACCAGGGCGGGAAACACCAGGCCATACCACGCCAGCCGGATCGGCTCGCGGCCGAAATGCCCCATGTCGGCATACAGCGCTTCGGCGCCGGTAAAGGCCAGCAGCACGGCGCCCAGCACCACGAACGACGCAAAACCGTGCTGGGTGACGAACCACCAGGCATGCTCCGGATACAGCGCATGCAATACCCGCGGATATTGCGCGATCTGGTACACGCCCCCGATCGCCAGTGCGACAAACCAGAGCAGGGCGATCGGCCCGAACCAGGCGCCCACGCTGGCCGTGCCGTGCTGCTGCATGATGAACAATCCGGTCAGCACGGTGATCGCCAGCGGCACCACATAGGGCTCGAACACACGGGTGCCGACCGACAGCCCTTCGACCGCCGACAGCACCGAAATGGCGGGGGTCAGCACGGCATCGCCGTAGAACAGCGCGGCGCCCGTCATGCCGGCCAGCGCCACCGTCCGCAATGCGCGCGGCCGCTCCGCTACGGCCTGCCGCGCCAGCGCAAGCAGGGCCATGATGCCGCCTTCACCGTGGTTGTCGGCACGCAACACCAGCAATACGTATTTCAGGGACACCACCAGCATCAACGCCCAGAAAATCGCGGACGCGGCGCCCAGCACCGTCTCCGGTCCGGCGGGAATGCCATGGGCCGGGTTCAGGGTTTCCTTCAGCGCGTAGAGCGGACTGGTGCCGATGTCACCGTAGACGACACCGAGCGCGGCAAGAGTCAGTGCCGCGCGGCTGTGAGGGGGTGCTTCCATGAAGCAAGGTGACTGGCAGGGAAGTATGAACCTTGCAAGTTATTCGTGGTGCACGACAAAAGCAACTTCGGTGGTGAAATTGCCGACGCCACGGTGGTTGGTCATCGTCCAGCCAGTGTCCTTGAGGTAATGCGTCAATTCGCGCGTCATCGCGGGATTGCCGCAGATCATGACGCGGTCGTGTTCCGGAGCGGGCGCGGGCAGCCCGAGGCGCTGCGACAACGCACCCGTGCGGAACAGATCGCCACCGCGCTCGGGAACGGGGAAAGGCTCGCGCGTCACCGTCGGCACGTAATACAGCTGCGGGTTGTCCATGGCCTCGATTTCGGCGCGATAGGCCAGTTCGGCCACCGTGCGCACCGAATGCACCAGTACCACGTTCTCATAACGCGCATAGAGTCCGGGGTCGCGGATCAGGCTCATGAACGGCGCCAGCCCGGTTCCGGTGGCGAGCAGGTACAGCGTGCGCCCCGGCAGCACGTGAGTCAGGGTGAGCGAACCGGTGGCCTTGCTGTTGACCCACACGCTGTCGCCCGGCCGGATGTGGACCAACTGGCTGGTCAGCGGGCCGTCCGGCACGTGAATGCTGAGGAATTCCAGCTGGTCGTGATCGGCGGTGGACACGATGGAATACGCACGCGCCACCAGCTTGCCTTCGCACTTCAGGCCGATGGTGACGAATTCACCGTTCTCGAATGAAAAATCCTGCGGGCGGCTGAGGGTAAAACTGAACGTCTTGTCCGACCACGGACGTACCGACTGCACCGTCTGCTCACTGTAAGGCATGCTCCACTCCGTT
>CAYVOR010000094.1:0-7883 GCA_964452995.1 uncultured Thiobacillus sp. | reverse complement strand
CGCGAAGGCGGTCGTACCGTCGGCGCCGGTGTCGTCGCCAAGATCGAAGAGTAAGGCTCAACCATGCAAAACCAGAAAATTCGCATCCGCCTGAAGGCGTTTGACTACAAACTGATCGATCAGTCGGCGCTCGAGATCGTCGAAACCGCCAAACGCACCGGCGCTGTGGTCAAAGGCCCGGTTCCGCTGCCGACCTCGATCGAGCGTTTTGACGTGCTGCGTTCGCCGCACGTCAACAAGACGTCGCGCGACCAGTTCGAAATTCGCACCCATCGCCGGCTGATGGACATCATGGATCCGACCGACAAAACGGTCGATGCCCTGATGAAGCTGGACTTGCCTGCTGGCGTCGACGTCGAAATCAAGTTGTAAAAAGCGGGCGGCTTGGGTATACTGCCGCCCCTTCAGGTTGTACCAATAGTCGCCGGTCAATTGTAATCGGCACCTAAAACCCATGTCTGTGGCTTTGGCCGCCGATTTGAGATAGGAAATACCAAGATGAGTATCGGGCTCGTTGGCCGCAAGGTCGGCATGACCCGCATTTTTACCGAGAGCGGTGCGTCCGTTCCGGTGACAGTGCTGGAAATGTCAAACAATCGTGTGACGCAGGTGCGCACGCCAGAAAACGACGGTTATTCCGCGGTTCAGGTTGCTTACGGCAACCGTCGCAATAGCCGTGTCAATAAATCGGAAGCAGGCCATTACGCCAAGGCGGGTGTGGACGCGGGTGAGTTGCTGCGCGAGTTTCGCGTGTCTGCCGACGTTGCTGCCCAGTATCAGCCGGGCGCGGCGGTGTCGGTCGAATTGCTGCAGGCGGGCCAGAAGGTGGATGTCACCGGCGTGACGCAGGGCAAGGGCTTTACCGGCACCATCAAGCGCCATAATTTCAAATCCCAGCGTGCCACCCACGGCAACTCGCGCTCACACAATGTGCCGGGTTCGATCGGTATGTGCCAGGATCCGGGTCGGGTTTTCCCCGGTAAACGCATGTCCGGCCATATGGGTGCGGTCACCTGTACCAAGCAGAATCTTGAAGTGGTGCGTGTCGACGCAGAGCGCGGACTGGTGCTGCTGAAAGGCGCCGTTCCGGGCTCGAAGGGTGGCCATGTCGTGCTGCGACCGGCTGTGAAGGGAGGCGCCTGATGGATCTGTCAGTCATTAACGAGCAGGGCCAGCAGGTGACCAGCGTGGCCGCTGCGGACGAAACTTTCGGCCGCGAGTACAACGAGGCGCTGGTGCACCAGGTGGTAACTGCGTTCCAGGCCAATGCACGCAGCGGTAACCGGGCGCAGCTGACGCGCGCCGAAGTCTCTGCTTCCACGCACAAGCCGTGGCGGCAAAAGGGCACCGGCCGTGCGCGTTCCGGCCGTACCTCGAGCCCGATCTGGCGTGGGGGTGGTGTCACGTTCCCGAACAAGCCGAATGAGAATTTCAGCCACAAGGTTAACCGCAAGATGTACCGCGCGGGTCTCGCGACGATCCTGTCGCAACTGGCTCGCGAGGGCAAGCTCAAGGTGGTCGAGAGCCTGGGCATCGACTCACCCAAAACCAAGCTGCTGGCAGACAAGCTGAAATCGATGGGCTATGGCAAGGTCATGATCATCGCCGACAGCGTCGACGACAATCTGTGGCTGTCGTCGCGCAATCTGCCGAACGTCTACGTGGTCGAGCCGCATCAGGCTGACCCCTGGAGCCTGATGAAATTCGGTAACGTGCTGATCACCACGGCGGCGGTCAAGCAGTTTGAGGAGATGGTGTAATGCGTGCGATCAGTCAGGAGCGTCTGCTCAAAGTCATACTCGCGCCAGTGATCTCCGAAAAGAGCACGCGCGTGGCCGACAAGCTGAATCAGGTTGTTTTTCGTGTGCTGCCCGACGCAACCAAGCAGGAGATTGGTGCTGCCGTCGCCAGCCTGTTCAAGGTCGAGGTAACGGGTGTGCAGGTGCTGAACGTCAAGGGCAAGGTCAAGCGCTCCGGTCGTGTCATGGGTCGCCGTGACAACTGGAAGAAGGCGTATGTCACCCTCAAGCCGGGTCAGGACATCGACTTCGCGTCCGGTCAGTAAGGGAGAAAAACCATGGCATTGATTAAAGTCAAACCCACCTCAGCCGGCCGCCGCGCGGTCGTCAAGGTTGTTACCCCGGGCCTGCATAAAGGCGCGCCCTTCGCAGCATTGCTTGAGCCGAAGAAGCGTGGTTCGGGTCGCAACAACAATGGACACATCACGGTGCGCCACAAGGGTGGCGGCCACAAGCAGCATTACCGTGTGGTCGATTTCCGTCGTAACAAGGATGGGGTGCCGGCCAAGGTCGAACGCATCGAATACGACCCCAACCGTACTGCGCATCTGGCCCTGCTGTGCTATGCCGATGGCGAGCGGCGCTACATCATTGCACCGCGCGGCATTGCAGTGGGAGCCCAATTGTTGAGTGGCGCGGAAGCGCCGATCAAGGCGGGCAATTGTCTGCCGCTGCGCAGCATCCCGGTCGGCAGTACCATGCATTGTGTTGAAATGATGCCGGGCAAGGGCGCGCAGATTGCACGTTCCGCCGGCACCTCGGTACAACTGCTGGCGCGCGAGGGCAGCTATGCCCAGTTGCGCCTGCGCTCGGGCGAAATCCGCAAGGTGCATGTTGATTGCCGCGCCACGCTGGGCGAAGCAGGCAACGAAGAACATAGCTTGCGTTCAATCGGCAAGGCGGGCGCAAATCGCTGGCGTGGTGTTCGTCCCACCGTACGCGGTGTGGTGATGAACCCATGTGACCACCCGCACGGCGGTGGTGAAGGCAAAACTGCGGCGGGTCGCCATCCAGTCAGCCCATGGGGTACGCCGACCAAGGGTTACCGTACCCGCAGCAACAAGCGCACTTCCAACATGATCGTCCGCCGCCGTCCCGCGCGCTGATTGAGGTAGAAAGATATGGCACGTTCAATTAAAAAAGGCCCGTTCGTTGACGGACATTTGCTGAAGAAAGTCGAAGCTGTGCGCGGCACGAGCGACAAGCGCCCGATCAAGACCTGGTCGCGCCGTTCCACTGTGTTGCCCGATTTCATCGGTCTGACCATTGCGGTGCATAACGGCCGCCAGCATGTTCCGGTGTTCGTGACCGAGAACATGGTCGGGCACAAGCTGGGCGAGTTTTCGCTGACGCGTACCTTCAAGGGCCACGTCGCGGACAAGAAGGCGAAGAGATAAGGAGCGCATGATGGAAGTTTCTGCAATTTTGCGTGGTACCCGTCTGTCCGCACAGAAAGGCCGTCTGGTTGCGGATCAGATCCGCGGTCTGCGCGTCGAGAAGGCGCTGAACATTCTGGCCTTCAGCCCGAAAAAGGGAGCAGGCATCATCAAGAAAGTGCTCGAGTCGGCAATTGCCAATGCCGAGCACAACGAAGGTGCCGACATCGATGCCCTGAAAATCAAGACGATTCTTGTCGATCAGGGTTCAGTGCTGAAGCGCTTTACCGCCCGTGCCAAAGGCCGTGGCAACCGTATTAGCAAGCAGACCTGTCACATTACCGTGACAGTGAGCGATTAAGGAAGCGCCATGGGACAAAAAATACATCCGATCGGGTTCCGCCTTGGTGTTCAGCGTATCTGGACGGCCAAATGGTACGGTTCGAATCGTACTTTCTCCAGCACCCTGCTTGAAGACATCAAGGTTCGCGACTATCTGAAGAAGAAGCTTGCCCATGCGTCGGTCTCCAAGGTGCTGATCGAGCGTCCAGCCAAGAATGCCCGCATCACGATTTTCAGCGGACGTCCTGGTGTGGTGATCGGCAAGAAAGGCGAAGACATTGAGTCGCTGCGTGGTGAGCTCGCGCGTCTGATGTCGGTGCCGGTACATGTCAACATCGAGGAAGTGCGCAAGCCGGAAACCGATGCACAGATTGTTGCCGACGGGATTGCGCAGCAACTGGAAAAACGCGTGATGTTTCGCCGTGCGATGAAGCGCGCGATGCAGAATGCCATGCGACTGGGCGCTCAGGGCATCAAGATCATGAGCTCGGGCCGTTTGAACGGCGCAGAGATCGCGCGGACCGAGTGGTATCGCGAAGGCCGGGTGCCGCTGCATACCCTGCGCGCAGAGATCGACTATGGCTTTGCCGAAGCGAAGACGACCTACGGCATCATCGGCATCAAGGTGTGGGTCTACAAGGGCGATGCGCTGAATCGCGGCGAGCAGCCTGTAGCCGCCGAACAGGACAAGCGCGGCAAGAAATCAGGAGTGAAACATGCTGCAGCCAGCTAGAAGAAAATACCGCAAGGAACAGAAAGGCCGCAATACCGGCCTGGCGACCCGCGGCGCTGATGTGAGTTTTGGCGACTTTGGCCTGAAGGCAGTTGGTCGCGGCCGTTTGACCGCGCGGCAGATCGAAGCGGCGCGTCGTGCCATGACCCGTCACATCAAACGCGGCGGTCGCATCTGGATCCGCATTTTCCCGGACAAGCCGATTTCCCGTAAGCCGGCCGAGGTGAGGATGGGTAACGGAAAAGGTGCGCCGGAATACTACGTCGCTGAAATCCAGCCGGGCAAGGTGTTATACGAGATGGATGGCGTGAATGAGACGCTGGCACGCGAGGCATTCCGCCTGGCTGCGGCCAAGCTGCCGATCGCGACCACCTTTGTGACCCGTCTGATCGGGAGCTGAATGATGAATACGAAAGACATGCGCGGCAAGAATGCCGTGGAGTTGAAGCAGGAACTGGAATCGCTGTTGCGTGCCCACTTTGCATTGCGTATGCAGGTGGCGACCCAGCAGTCGACCAAGACGGCCGATCTGGGCAAGCTGCGCCGCGACATTGCCCGGGTCAAGACCATTATGCGCGAGAAGGCGGTTCAAGCATGACTGAAGTCAAGAAAGTGGTGCGCACGCTGACAGGGCGTGTGGTGAGCGACAAGATGAACAAGACGGTCACGGTTCTGGTTGAGCGTCGGGTCAAGCATCCGCTCATCGGCAAGGTGATTCGCTTGTCGAAAAAATATCATGCGCACGATGAAAACAACGAGTTTCACGAGGGCGACATGGTACAGATCGAGGAATCGCGCAAGCTTTCGCGCACCAAGGCCTGGGCTGTCAGCAAGCTGCTCGTTCGCGCGCGCGTTTAAGGCTTGCATGAGGTAATCAAACCCGGTATAGTGCCGGGTTTTCCGGTTGGTTGGCCGGTTTCGAATCCGGTCCGCTGACTCAAGCAATCCCGCTTAGGCGGGAGTTCTCCCGAACGGGTTCCAAAACTGGCCACCGCCAAGTCCGATCAAGGCAGTGGGTAAAGTTGGAGGCAATTAAATGATTCAGATGCAGTCCGTATTGGACGTGGCAGACAACACCGGTGCACGCTCGGTTATGTGTATCAAGGTGCTGGGCGGCAGTCATCGTCGTTACGCAGGCGTGGGTGACATCATCAAGGTCACTATCAAGGATGCCGCACCGCGTGGCCGCGTGAAAAAGGGTGATGTGTATAACGCTGTGGTGGTTCGTACCGCCAAGGGTGTGCGTCGTCCGGATGGCTCGCTGGTCCGCTTCGATGGCAATGCTGCCGTATTGCTTAATACCAAATTAGAGCCGATCGGCACCCGTATCTTCGGGCCGGTCACCCGTGAGTTGCGCACCGAGAAGTTCATGAAGATCGTCTCGCTTGCGCCCGAGGTTCTGTGAGAGGGAATCATGGCACGTATTCGTAAAAGCGATCAGGTGATCGTCCTGGCTGGCAAGGACAAAGGCAAACGTGGCATCGTGCTGCGCGTGCTCGATGACGGCCATGTGGTGGTAGAAGGCGTGAACCGGGTCAGGAAGCATCAGAAACCGAACCCGATGCGCAACATCCAGGGCGGTATTGTCGAAAAAGAGATGCCGATCCAGGCCTCCAATGTCGCATTGTTCAATGTGGGCACACAGAAGGCGGATCGCGTGGGTTCCAAAGTGCTGGAGGACGGTCGCAAGGTGCGTGTGTACAAGTCCAATGGCGAAATGGTTGACGCTCAGGGGTGATCATGGCGCGTTTTCAAGAATTGTATCGTGAGACGGTAGTGCCGAAACTGATTGAACAGTTTGGTTATAAGTCCGTCATGGAAGTGCCGCGTATCCAGAAGGTCACCCTGAACATGGGGGTCGGCGAGGCGGTGGCTGACAAGAAGGTGATGGACCATGCGGTATCGGACATGCAGAAGATTGCTGGCCAGAAGCCGGTGGTCACCAAGTCCAAGAAGTCGATCGCCGGCTTCAAGATCCGCGAAGATTATCCGGTTGGCTGCATGGTGACCCTGCGCCGCGCCCAGATGTATGAATTTCTGGATCGTCTGGTTACGGTGGCCATGCCGCGTATCCGTGACTTCCGGGGTATTTCGGGCAAGTCTTTCGACGGTCGTGGTAACTACAACATGGGCGTCAAGGAACAGATCATTTTCCCCGAGATCGAATATGACAAGATTGATGCGTTGCGTGGCATGAACATCACGATCACCACCACCGCCAAGACTGATGATGAAGCGCGAGCCCTGCTTGCGGCCTTCAGTTTCCCATTCAAGAATTGAGGTAGGCATGGCCAAGTTATCCTTGATTAATCGCGAAGAAAAGCGCGCGCGCATGGTGAAGAAATACGCCGCCAAGCGCGCCGAGCTCAAAGCCGTGATCGCCAGCGTGGCGACCAGCGACGAAGATCGTATGGCGGCATACAAGACATTGCAGGAACTGCCGCGCAATGCCAGCCCGGTGCGGCAGCGCAACCGCTGTCAGCTGACGGGTCGTCCGCGCGGTGTATTCAGCAAGTTCGGCCTGGCGCGCGGCAAGCTGCGCGAATATGCGATGCGGGGCGAGATCCCGGGCATCGTCAAGGCTAGCTGGTAAGGGGAGACGATATGAGTATGAGTGATCCCATCGCGGACATGCTGACCCGCATCCGCAATGCGCAGGCGGTTGAAAAGGTTGCCGTTACGATGCCTTCGTCCAAGGTCAAGGTGGCAATCGCCAAGGTGTTGAAGGACGAAGGCTATATTGATGACTTCGCCGTTCGTGGCGAGGCTGCGAAGCCTGAGCTTGAACTGCAGTTGAAGTACTATGCCGGCCGCCCTGTCATCGAGCGCATCGAGCGCGTCAGCAAGCCCGGCTTGCGCATCTATAAAGGTGCCGAAGACCTGCCGCGCGTCATGAATGGCCTGGGTGTTGCGATCGTCTCGACCTCGAGCGGTGTGATGACTGACCGCCATGCGCGCGCCAAAGGCGTGGGCGGCGAAGTCCTGTGCGTGGTTGCGTAAGAGGGAACGGATATGTCACGTGTAGCCAATAATCCAGTTGCGTTGCCGAAAGGCGTCGAAGTCACGCTGGGCGACGCCATTGCAGTCAAAGGCCCGCTGGGTGCCATGAGCCAGGCCATGTCGTCCGATGTGACGGTTGCGCTCAACGACGGCGTGCTGACTTTTGCGCCGGTCGGTACAAGTATTCAGTCGAATGCCATGGCGGGCACCCTGCGCGCACTGGTGAACAACATGGTGCAGGGTGTCTCCAAGGGGTTCGAGAAGAAGCTGACGCTGGTGGGGGTCGGTTATCGCGCCCAAGCCCAGGGGGATGCCCTCAATCTGACGCTTGGATTCTCGCACCCGGTTGTGCACAAGATGCCTGCCGGCATCAAGGTTGAGACGCCGACGCAGACTGAAATCGTGATCAAGGGTATTGATCGCCAGGCTGTTGGGCAGGTGGCCGCCGACGTGCGCGCATACCGTCCGCCGGAGCCCTACAAGGGCAAGGGCGTTCGCTATAGCGACGAAGTGATCATCAAGAAAGAGACCAAGAAGAAGTAAGGCTTAAGGACAGATAATGAACACCAAGCAAACACGGATTCGCAGAGCGCGCAAAACCCGCGCCAAAATCGCGGCCGTCAAGGCGATTCG
>CAYVOR010000093.1:0-7901 GCA_964452995.1 uncultured Thiobacillus sp. | reverse complement strand
AGATTACGAGAAAATTCCACTTCTGACTTCAGTTAATTTGTGGGGGGATTACCCTGCAACAGACAAATTCCGTTTTACCCCTATTGCGTATTCGTATTTTTCAGCCATTTTCCTATCAAGCGTATTCTGAGTAGCGGAATCCGCCCAAGTGACTGTAATAAGAAGACAATTGGCAATAATTGATAAAGATATAGAAATTGTCTTTGCTCGGAGCAAATACGCCAAGTTAGTGTTTTTGCGCTTCATTTTTGCCTCCCCAATTTCGAGAAAAAACAGCCCGCATACGGTTTGCGCGCTCATTCGTTTAAAGAATAGATGGTCTACTTCAGTCCGCATCATCCAAATGGATGAATGTCTCGAATGACGAGCTCTCTTTAACTAAGTTGGGATTTGCTGTTATCGGCACAAAGACACTGGCCGAGGCATTGCCGCTTGCAATTCCACAGCCCATTTCTGCCTGAACTGAACCCTAATTCGCCTCCCGCACCGCAGGTATTCCCGCAATTAGCCGCACAAGTGCCGCCTGCCGGTCGGTGCCGGTTTTCTCGAATACCGAACGCAACTGGGTTTTGACCGTAGGCAATTTCAGGCCGGTTTCCCTTGTGTAGCATTCCAGCGTTTCGCCCGCTGAAAGTGCTCGCGCCAAACGTGCTTCCGCCGCCGAAAGACCGAACAATTGCATGAGCTGTCTTGCTGTTGCCATCCGCTGATGGTCGAGTGGAACGACCAAACACAGCACGCCATCGGGTTCCCCGGTCAGAGAAAATGCGCCGCGTTTGGGCAAGGGGGTCAGCGTTACGCTGTAGCGCTCGTTAGGTCGATTGCTATCGTTGAGTAGCAGATTCGCCGGCCGGCCTGTTTTTGCGGTGAGCGCCAGAATTTCAGCCCATTCCTTTGTCTGAACGCCGTTTGTGCAGCCCAACACGCCATTATTTATTCGCAATACTTTTGCCGTTCTCAGCAGCGCTTCGCCTATATGATTGCAATACAACAACTGGCCTGCCCGATTCACGGCGATTACTGCCAGCGACACGGCGCCCTGCGCAACTGTGGCAGCGTCACCGGCCAGAACCGAGTTCTGGGTGTGGTCCATCAATCGAAGTGAACGACTGAGATGGGGCATCAAACGGGCAAGCAGTGACTCATGCTCTGGCTCAAAAGGGCCGTGCTTCGTGTCGCGCAACAGGGCAAGATTAGCGTCAGCGGGCTCACGATGCGAAAGGCAGCCGCCCAACATATACCGCAAGCCATAACTCAGGAGAAAGTCCTGATAGAACTCGTCTTTTGATACAAACCGGTCATCAAAATGGTGGTGACAGGCAATTACCGCACCGGGCCCGACTTTCAGTGTCAGTTCCAGCCGTGGGTCTACCTTGCAGTAATAATCGTCATAGAGTGCGATCGCATCGTTCCACGAATCGAGCTTCGTCACGCTAAACGTGGGCATCTGGTTTTTTCTGTCCCAGCCAAGAAAATGGAATGTGTCTGCCCCGACCTGGGCGGCCAACTCGCTCATGGCATCGAGCCACAAAGTGGGGTCGAGCGATGAGTCGTAGACCAAGCTCACCAGACTATCAAAGTTTTCCTCATTCATCACGGCTCCCTGTGACCGGACTTTGACCGGAGAAGTCCTGGTTGCGACCTTAAAAAAACTGGTCTATCGGCTACCGGCGTCAGGCCCCGTCGCGTTTTGCTGCTTCCAGACATCTGCCATGCATCGCTCGATTTCCTTCTCGCCCGGCTTGGACCGCCAGCGCAACACCGAGCCGGGTTGAATCCGGGCGGCATAGGGGGAATCAGCACGCATTTCCATGATATGCCGGGCGTAGACCCAGGGCGAGTTTTCGATCATCGGGGGCTGGGCTTTGCCGGGGTGGGCCTTGAGATCGCGGTGCAGTCCGACCACCTTCAGATCGGCATCGAGGAAGAACACGTCGATGCTGAAATGCATGTCGCCCATGTTGACGGAGCGCAGGTTGTTGTCGATGCTCAGCATCAACAACGCCTCGTCCTTGGCAAACTCGGTTGTGCGCAAACCGCTCAGCCCCTGTTTCCTGTCCGCGTAGCTCAAGGCCAGCCGCGCCCGGATGGGCGAGCCGTCCGCCAGTTGCAGGCGGGCCGTCGAGCCACAGAAGCTCATGTCCAGGCCCCTCTCATCAATGGCGCGGCTATTCTCGATTTGAGTGAACGTGATCGCTCGGGCGGGCGTAATACCCAGTATCCCGGAAAGTATCAACAGTCCGGCAATGGTACCCCAAGCCTTGCGCATGTCATTTCGCGCCGGACGGCGGCAGGGTCTGCTTAGACCGATCTCCCGCGCAAGCGCGCGATCCCCAGCAAGGCAAGGACGCCGCTTCCGAACATCCAGGCGGCCTCAGGCTCCGGCACGGATGAGACCACCACGTAGTACGTGGCGGAAGAGGAGTCACCCCACGGCACGTCGGTGACCGTGAGATTGAATGTCAGCGTCTGAGCGGTCAACGGCGCGGTAAAGGTTGGCATGGCGATGGTGGGATCGGACAGCGTGACAGGATCGCCCAACAACTGCAGCCAGCTGAACGTGAAGGGGTCGCCCTCAGGATCGAAGGATTGCGAACCGTCAAGGGTGACGATGGCGCCAGCCGTAACCAATTGAATAGGAGGAACGACGATGGAAATTGGCGCCGAATTATCCTGCGCCCAGGCTCCCGTCGAGACGCTGCACAGCAGAGCCACCGCGCAGCCCAGCAAACGAGTCGTTGATGTTGTCATGATGTCGCTCCTCCTTGAGGTTTTTCGATAAAGGTCTCCGACTACAGGGTTAGTATTATTGGGGAAAGCTGAAGCAAGAAACGATCCGCTACACGGGGGCTTATGGAATCAAAGGCTTACCAAGACAGGGCGGCGAAAACATGAAAAACCTGTAAATTTTATCGACAAGCATTAAGGTGCAAGGGTGTGTTTTGACGCTTGCCTAAGCAAGTAATTTGAAGTGGCCAGCCCCGGATGAAAAAATTGTGGCTTTGACTGGCTGCTCAGGTCGAGTTGCTTCCGTTTTGACCGTCTACTGGTTCCGGAGTGAAGCGCCGCTCGACTGACCGCTTACCGGAAACATGCAATGGCGGCAGTTGGCCGGGAGCGGCCGTTTTCGACACAAGGCACGAATTTCCGCTTCGGCCGATTATGCACAGTCGTTGATTATGTGAAGTTGTGGAACGGATTGCGCTGAGGGGTAGGCAATAAGCGGCACGGCAGCGGGTGATGCTGCCGTAAGCTGGACATAATTTCTGCGGTCGTCTGAAGTGGTGGATCCACTTCAGGAGACTGTCATGACCCACATCACCATGTACCGTGCCCCGTCAGGCGCACGGTCACCTGCAGCACTGTCGGATCACATTATCGAAGAACTGCATTGCTACGACGAACACCTTCGCGACGTACGAGGACTGGCAGCGGTGACGCGCAAGAGCCGACTCCGTGTCGTAGGCTTGTTGCTGCAAGAGAAGTTCAAGGGGCGGGCTATCCAGATTGGGAAGCTGCGGCCTGACGATATTCGCCAGTTCCTTGCAACGCGGTTGGGCGCGCACCGATCAGCCTCGCACGCATCCCATCTGGCAGCGACGTTGCGGAGTTACCTTCGCTATCGGACCACCTGCGGCGACCAGGTCGGCAAGCTGGCTGCCGTCATCTCGAATCCCGTCCACTGGAAGCTGGCTTCATTGCCACGCGCGCTCAAGCCGGGCGAAGTTGAGCGCCTGCTGAACTCCTTTGCTGCCGGGCTGCGCTTACCGAAACGTGGGTACGCAATCGTGCGTTGTGCATTGGACATGGGATTGAGGTCCGGCGAAATCGCTCATCTCATGATCGGTGACATCGACTGGCGTGTCGGCACGGTGATGTTACGGGGCACGAAGTCGCTGCGACAGGACATCCTGCCATTGCCGATGGAAACAGGACAGGCGCTGGCTGACTATCTGCAACATGAACGCCCCGCCACCAGCAACCCTGCCGTCTTCGTCCGACAGAAGGAAGGACATGATCACCCCATCACCTCAGCGGCGATCCAGAAGGTAATTCTCCACGCCTGCCGCCGGGCTGGATTGATGCATTCCAGCGCGCATGCTCTCCGCCACACTTTGGCGTGCCGCCTTGTCGAGAACGGCAGTTCGCTCAAGGAGGTGGCCGACGTCCTGCGCCACCGCTCGCTGAACACTACGCGGATCTACGCCAAGCTCGATACACCGAAACTGTCCACCGTCCCGCTGCCGTGGCCCGGGAGTGGATCATGAGCGCGCGCATCAGCCTGCAGGCAAGAATCGACGACTATCTTGCCGAGCGCCGTCGCCTTGGCTTCCACTTGCGATCGCGGGATACGTTCCTGGCCGGCTTTGCGTGCTTCGTCGCCAGCCAGCATCACCGTGGGCCGCTGACCGTCGAACTCATGACAGACTGGGTGCGTCAGGGTAAATGTGGCCGAGGATCACCGGGCACCTGGGCACGCCGTCTGGCAAGGCTGCGGCATTTCATCCGTTACCTGAAACAGTTTGAACCGGATACCGAGGTACCGGACGAATCGATCTTCGGCCCGGAACCGGGACGCGTGGCGCCGCACATCTACCGCGATGAGGAAATCGTCGAATTGCTGGCGACGGCCCGCAAGCTCGGGCCGCGTGGCAGCTTGCGCCCGGCCACCTTCGAGACGCTGTTCGGCCTGATGGCTTCGACCGGACTGCGCGTCTCGGAAGCCATTCACCTGCGCGATGCCGACGTCGATCTCAAGCATGGGATGCTGACCATCCGGCAGACCAAGTTCGCCAAGTCGCGCCAGTTTCCCTTGCATCCGAGTGCCGTCGCGGCGTTGATCCATTACCGCCGGCAGCGTGCGCGGCACGTTTCCACGACAGCCGACAGTCCTTTCCTTGTCAGCAGTCGTGGCCGGCGTCTTGGGCAACCGCTCGGTGAGCGACAGGCGCATCGCGTCTTCACCGCACTGCGCGACAGCTTGGGCTGGGCAAATCGTGGGGCACATGAGGCGCCACGGCTGCATGCCCTGCGCCACACCTTTGCCGTCCGGCGCATGATGCTCTGGCATGCCGATGGCACCGACATCGACCAGATGATGTTGGCACTGTCGACCTACATGGGCCACGCCGAGATCTTCTACACCTACTGGTATCTCACCGCCGTTCCTGAGTTGATGGCCCTCGCCGGAGGCAAGTTCGAGCGCTTCGCCGATCTTGTGGGAGATAGCGATGAGTAAGCAACCCAAGGCGCCCCCCTCATTCGCCGCACTCGTACAAGCCTACTTCGCCGAGTATCTGACCCAGCAGCGGGCGCTCAGTGCGCAGACCATCGCCGCCTATCGCGATGGCTTCGTGCTGTTCCTCGACTTTGCCGAATCGCGCCTGGGCAAGTCACCGGCCACAATGGCGCTGGCCGACATGACGCCGGAGCTCATCATGGCCTTCCTCGATCATCTGGAACGTCAGCGGCGCAATTCCGTGCGCAGTCGAAATGCACGCCTGGCGGCCCTGCGGTCGTTCCTGAAGTTCGCAGCGCACCGGGATGTGTCGTCGTTGCAGGTGATTGAACGTGCACTGGGCGTGCCCGTGAAGCGTTTCGAACGCCCCATGTTCGGCTACCTGTCGCGCGAGGAAATGCTGGCGGTGATCGGTGCGCCGGATGGAACGTGGATTGGGCAGCGGGACCATGTGCTGTTCCTGCTGCTTTACAACACTGGGGCGCGTGTATCTGAGATCACTGGGGTCAAGGTCGGAGAGGTGGTGCTCGACGATGGTGCGGCTTGCGTGCATCTGCATGGCAAGGGCCGAAAGCAGCGCAGCGTGCCGCTGTGGCGTTCGACCCTCAAGGCGATCCGGGCTTGGTTGAAGTTGAATCCGCAGTTCGGGGCGGCATCGCCATTGCTGCCAAGTCGCAGCGGACACGCGATGACGCGAAATAATGCTCACCAAAGACTCGCGTTGGCGGTGGAGACTGCAACAGAGACCAACCCCGACTTGGCAAAGCGACGGATCTCGCCACATACGATCCGTCACACCACGGCAATGCATCTGTTGCAGGCCGGCGTCGATATCAGCGTGATCGCGCTTTGGCTCGGGCATGAGAGCCCAACTACGACTCACCACTACGTCGAGGCAGACCTGAAGATGAAGGAACGCGCGTTGGCCAGGCTTCACGAACCAGAGGCCAAGATCCAGCGCTACCGGGCGCCTGACTCGCTGATCGACTTCCTGAAGACGTTGTGATTATGTGAAGGTCGAATTCGCGCTGACCGCCGCCAATCAACCGTCGGCGTGCGTTTCGACCTACAACTTCACATAATCAACGACTGTGCATAATCGGCCTTATGTGAAGCTTCACATAAGGCCGACATTCAGACTGCCAACATAATTGAGCTGACAGTCTGCTCCACTCGAAAGAGCGGACATCAGACTATTTACGATTGAATTGTCTAGAACTGCTACCAGCCCACCTGAGCCCAATTTGGCAGGCCTTACCAGCCCTGCTTCAACATCTTCTCCAGCCAGAACAGGCCGACCACGGTCTTGGTTTCACAGATCCTGCCGTTGCGTAGCCAGTCCATTGCTTCTCCGAACGGTACCCGCAGGATTTCCAGAAATTCGTCGGGATCACGTTTAAGCTTGCCCGGCACGAGTCCGCGCGCCAGATAAAAAGCCAGGCGCTCGTCGGAATAGCCGATGCAGGGATAGATGGTGGTGACCTCGCGCCACACGGCGGCGGTATAGCCGGTTTCCTCTTCCAGTTCGCGCTTGGCACAGGCGAGGTCGTCCTCGCCGGGGTCGATCTTGCCGGCCGACAGTTCGATGAAATCGCGCCGCAGCGGGTAGCGGTGCTGGCGTTCCAGCAGCAGGTCGCCGTTGTCGAACACCGGGATGATCACGACGGCGCCGGGATGGATGATGTATTCGCGGGTCGATTCGCCGTCGTCGGGTAGACGCACGCGATCGCGCTTGACATGCAGCAGTCGTCCCTTGAAGACGGTTTCGCTGGCCAGTTCGGTTTCTGTGAGCGTGGCTGGCGTTGTAGCGTCTATATCACCACGGCCGGTCTGTTGCGGGTGCGCGTCCGGAATGTCTTTTTCCATGGCTGCATGATAGCGTCGCGAGCAAAAAAATGCCGGGCTCTTGCGAACCCGGCAGAATTGAGAGACATGTCCCTCATGCGGAGAACTTCTGCTCGCTGCAAAGCAGCAAGCCCGCACATCCTACGAACCGGAACGAAGTCCGGCTATACAACTTTAGTTGTAGATGCCTATTAAGTTAATGATAAGTAACGAATTTATTTTAGATTCCTTCCGGAAAGCAGGCGCATCCTGGCTGTTTCTCGTGCCATGTCGCGCTAATTCTGTCGCAAGCGCCGGCACGCTACCGCCCGTCAAGCGGATTTGAATGTCTCGCGCAAGCTGGAATACTGGCGCCGGCTGACCATCAGCCGTTCGTCCAGTCCGTTCAGACGCAGGAAGTGGCCTTCGTCCTCACCCGGCAGTTTGCCGATTTCACGGATGCGCGCCCGCGCGACGAGGCAGTTGCGGTGGATGCGCAGGAAGGTGTCGCCCCATTCGCTTTCCAGGCGGGTAAGCGATTCCTCGATGAGGAATTCGCGCGCGGCCGTGCGTACGGTGACGTACTTGAGTTCCGCCTTGAGGAAGAGGATGTCTTCCATGGGAATCAGCACGATGCGGCCTTTTTCATTGACCGAAAGATGCGTGCGCGCCTTGGGATGGGCTGCCCGCAACCGTTCCAGCACGCTGTCGCTCAGGCTGTGCGCGCGCGACAGGGCGCGCAGGAGACGATCGGCACGCACCGGCTTCAGCAGGTAATCGACGGCGTTGAGGTCGAACGCCTGGCAGGCATAGGCTTCATAGGCCGTGCTGAAAATGA
>CAYVOR010000092.1:0-7931 GCA_964452995.1 uncultured Thiobacillus sp. | reverse complement strand
TCGTAAGCCTTGAAGTTTTCGGGGTAGACGTTCTTGAACTGCAAGGCGATGCCGCGCCCCATCACACCAACGCAGTTGACGGTGTTGACCAGCGCGTCGGCCTCACATTTGAGGATGTCGCCCGAGGTGTACTCGATCATGGCTGTGCTCCTCTCATTTCAGTAATACCAGTCCGCGCGGACTTCGACCGTGGGCCGATGCCCGTGCGCGGGAAGGGCGTTGACCACTTGGCCGTAGACGGCGGCCGAGTGAACACCGATACGTTCGATCAGGTGCCAAGGGAAGCGGTGCTCCAGCAGAAACTCCGCTTGCTTGCCTTCCTTGTGCGCCCGCCAGTCACGGGCCTGCACGGCAGTCCAATTGATCTCGCCCAGATGCGCAAGATCGCTGCGGTCCTCGAAAAAATATGAGCCTGCATTCGAGAGCGTGAAAGCCCAGCGCGCGGGCTGCGCGTTGGCCCATGCAACGACGGCGTGCAGGTCGGCCTCGAAGTGCAGGATCGGCCCTTGCCCGCCACGATAGGCCAACTCCTGATGGTTACCCTGGTAAATCAGGTAGAGCATCACGGAGCGCGGGCAGAAATAGAACGGCACACAGTCGCCGACGTGCAGGTCGGCGTAGCTGCCCAAGGGCAGCGTCAGCCGCCGCTGCTTGATGCTGCTCATGCCGATGGTCGTGCCCGCAGGCCCGCGCCTGATGACCTCCGCATCGCACCACAGGAAACCGTCAGCCACGATGGAGGGCAGACGATCTACATGGGCGATGTGGTAGATCTTTGGCTGCGGCGGCACGAGCACGGCGTTCATGACGTCTCGTCCCCGAACAGGTCAAGCGAGGGGCGGATGTCGTCCTTGCCACGGCTGCTGCGGCGTGCGCGCGGGGCGAGCAAGTCGCTTTGCGCCACGTCGCCCAAGGCATGTTTCAGGGCGGCGCGCCAGCCCTTGCCCGCGTCCATAAGGCCGCCCGTGCTCATCGCGGTCATACCGAAGAGCCACCAACGTTCTTCCGGGCGCAGCGCCAGCCAGTTGCGGACGGCGACCGGAATCTTCTCCGTATCCATCTGCTCGACGGCCCACGCCAGCACGCACAGTTCCTTGCCGAGCAGGCGGTCCACCGGGTTGTCGCCGACCTTCCACGCACCGGGCCTCAAGCCGTGCGCGGACAAGCGCGCGTTGAAGGCTCGTTGCACCTCGGCGCGGATCGCCGTCCAGCGCGGGCGATCCAGCAGGACGCGGTCGATGACCGCGCTGTCGGCGCTGGCGGCCTGCAAGCCGAGGTGTTCGCTGATCTGGACCTTGCCGGTGCTGCTCTTGGGGATGACGACCTTGAAGTGATGCGGGTCGGAGGTCGCAGGCACACCGAAGCCCAGCGTGTGCGGCACTTGCGCGCGCGCCTTGGGTGATTCGGTGTTTGCTGCGGCCTTGGCCATCGTCAATCCTCCTGACTCACTTCGCCTGGTTTCAACTCAATCCCGGCGAGCTTGGCAAACTCCTTCAGCGCGAAGCCGGTATCGAAGTGAACGCCGTCGGCAATGGCAATGTTGAGCGGTGCGTCGGGCTCTTTGAGCACCTCGCGCAGGCTGTTGACGACCCCTTCGATGATGGCCGCCGTGACCTCGCGCTCCTGAAAGCGAACGGTCACGGTGTTCTCGCCTTCGCCGATTTCGACGCGCACGCCCTTGAAGCGCGTGCCCGGTTGATCGCGG
Organism: uncultured Thiobacillus sp.; assembly: GCA_964452995.1. Classification (GTDB taxonomy): domain Bacteria; phylum Pseudomonadota; class Gammaproteobacteria; order Burkholderiales; family Thiobacillaceae; genus Thiobacillus. The sequence goes on along the minus strand of CAYVOR010000092.1, from coordinate 6,226 downwards.
AAACGGTTGATGACGCCGAAGACGCGGTCGGTCGTGTCGAGAGCGACGCGCTTGCTTTGCAGACGCGCGGGCTTGCTGTCGACGATCTGAACCGTCTTGTCCCCACTAGCGGGAATCTGAAAGTCCGCCGTCTTGTTGGCTTCGCCCGCACGAGCGAACACCAGCAGTCGGTAGCTCGCGGCACCGATCTCGAACGGCCCCTCGTAGCGGGTTCCGTCCTTGGGATTGGAACCGTCCAGGGTGTAGAAGAGGTCGGCGCGCGGCGTAGCGGCTAGGACGACACGGCGCTTGTCGGCGGCAGGCTCGACCTGATGGCGAATCTTTAAGTCGGCGAGCCAGCGCGTGGCAGGGCCGCTCTCGTAGCGACCTGTCGGCTCCTTCACCATGAAGTAGACCGTGCCCTCGCCTGTGGCAAAGTTCTCTAGATCCTCGATCTTGTGATCCTTGTCCGACACGTCGGGCTTGGTCGACCAATAAACGACGGGGCTTTCGCCCGCGTGGCGCGGCGTGAGGCTGAGAACCGTTTCGCCCGTGTCCGGCTTGACGTTCACGACGGAGACGTTGACGGTGGCCTTGTCTTTGGGGAACGGCCCCTTCTCGATGTAGCCGTCCTCGCCCAAGCGCCAGCGGCCTTGCTTCAGGGCTTCGGTCTTGAGGGCGTCCAGTCCGCTCGAGCCCGGCATCCACGGCCAGATGGGCGAGCACTTGGCCCGGGTGGCTACGTCCTTCCACGGTGTGCGGCGGTTGTCCTTGCCAGACGGCCACAGATATTCCTCGGCCTGCGCGAAGTATTCGTCGAGGTTGTCCTTGCCGAGTTCGGCCACGAGCTTGTAGTCGGCGCGCGGACTGGACAGCAGTTTCTCGATCTGCGTCTCAGCGGACTGGTCGCCTTGGCCGAGCTTTAACCCCTGGTCAATGCTTACCTTGCCGAGCACATCACGCCCGTCGGAGGCGTCATTCGTGGGGATGTAAAGGCAGTTGTAGGCCGCCGACAGTGCCTTGCCGAACCGATCCTCGGCCTCCTCGAGGCGGTCGCGGGCCTCCTCGAACAAGGTATCGCCGGGCTTGAGCCGCTTGTGAATCTGCTCGATGGCGTACAGCTCGCGCAACCGTTCCGCCACCGCGTCGGCCAGCAGGCTGTCCTGGCCCGTCAGCACCAGAAGGTTGTTCTTCTCCTGCTGATAGTCGAAGAAGTTCTGCAATTCGCTGGGCGGCACCTTGCCATCAGGCTTAATGACGATCAGCGTGCGCGGGCCGCCGAGCTTGAGTTCGTCCAGCTTGGGCAGCACCTGCACGTCCTGATAGGCGATCTTGCGGACTGGATCGAGGATGCCCGCGAGGCGGTTGATGAGCGCCTGATCGACCTTGGGCTGCGGAACCTCCTTGGCGTTGCGCTCGATCTGGCGCGACAGGTTCTCGGTTTCCTTGATGAAGAAGCGTTGCTCTTCGCGGTGGAGATACCACGCCGATTCACGCAGCCGCTGCAATGCCTGAAGGAACTCGTCTGGCTTCCGCTGCGGTGCGGCAAGGAACTCGATCAGCTCGCTTTCGGACAGGCCGATGCGCCCGCCGACGGCGCGCGACAAGCTGGAAGCCAGCAGCAAGGTCATGACCTGCTGCGCGGAATCGCCAGCCAGCTCGACATCGATGTGTTCGGCGATGGCGTTGCTCTTGTCGGCGATGTCCCGCGTCACCGCAGGCATCAGCTTCGGCGCGATACGCTCGATCTCGTCTTTGACCTGTTCGTCGTTGAGGTTGAGGTGCTGTGTGCCGACCAGAAAGACATCGTCGGCTTCGCGCTCGTCCACGCTCTTGAGCAGGCGTGCGGTGAACTGCATCAGGCCACGGGTCTGGCGGAAGCCTTCGTTCTCCTTGAACAGCGCGACGAGGTGCTTGAAGGACGGATGGAAGGGGTAGGTTTCCCTGACCTGCTCGGCGATCTGCTCGATGCTGCTGGCCACGATGTAACCGCCGTCCTCGGCCTTCTTGACTTGCTGCGCGTATTCCTCCGCGATGTCGGAGACGACGCGCTCGTCCGGCAGTTCGTCGATAAGGCGCTTCTTGAGGATTTCGTAGATTTCGTTGCCCGCCAGTTGCACCGGCGTGATGGTCATCGCCTGACGGCGGGTTTCCTGCTGCAAGTTGGAAATGGCATCGGCGAGCGCCTTGGTCTGGGCCTTGTAACTGCCCGAGAGGTTGGCGACCACGATGGCGCAATTCGGCAGCTCCAGCGCGGCGCTCATCAGGCTGGAGAGGCTGTAGACCACCATGTTGGCCAGCGTGCCCTGACCGAACACTTGCGTGCTGGCGTTGTCGAGGTAAGGCGGAAGCTCGTCCAAAAGGATCAGCGTCGGCTTGTCGCCGATGATTTCCTTCCAAACGCGCTGATCGACCGCCTTCGGCCCGTTGGCCCAGTACGGCTTGATGGCTTCGGCGGCGCCGAGTTGGGTGGCGATTTCGCCCCAGATGTAGTTGTCAGGACTGTTGCGGCCGTTGAACGCGGCAATGCGCGCATTGCCGAATTCGATGCGCGAAGCCAAGTCAGCGGGCAAGACGTCCTTGCGCAGATGTGGATGCCGCGCGAGCAGGCCAAGCGCGATCATCATGTGCGTCTTACCGCCGCCCATTGCCTGCGTCAGTTCGAAGACGGCTTGGTCGGACTTGCCGGACAGGCGCAGCAGACCCTCACGGAAAAGCTGATCCATGCCGTGGGTGACATAGTTGCGCGAGAAGAACTCGCGGCCGTCCCCCGCGTCATTGATGAGCTCTGCGAGGTTCTCGATCCCCTGGCTCATCCGGTAGTCGCGGATGATGGGATTGAACCGGCAGGCTTGCTTGACCGTCTTGATCATGAGCGCACTCCGTGGTTGTTCTTGGTTTCCTCGGAGGACGGAATTGCAATGCCGCGCTGCTCGCAGTAGTCCCGAATCAGAACCTCGACCATGTTCGCTATGGATCGGTGTTCCTGATCCGCTGCGATGCGAAGGGCCTCCTTCAACCCGGGGTCGATGCGAAAAGTCAGCGTGGCAGTCTTGATGTTGGCCATAGCCTCTCCAGAAACCACTGCAAATGTACTGCACTTTACAGTATCGCAGCGTTTCCCGCAATGCGGAGTGGCTCCGGCCTGCGCGCCCATCCGCCAGGGTGACCAGTCCGGGCCGGAGCGGCGCGCGGGGCACTTGGCGGGAGTCGTCGGAGGCGGGAAGCATCATGGTGGCTGGTCGTTGGCAGGTGCGCGTATGAACGCGCTATTCCGTCGAAGAGCCAAGTAATGGGTCGAACCGCTGGGCGAAAAGAGCGAAATCAGCGAAATGAGAAGCCCGACAAGCACTTGCGGGCGATTCGATGCGGCGAAACGAGCGAAATGAGCTTCACCGCTACGCGGGCCGGTACACCCGCGTTGGCGTGCCCGGCGCGTCGGCTGGCCGCTCGACCCACTGCACGCTGATTTTGGGCGGCGTGCTGCCCAACAGGTGCTCCAGGCTGGCGTCGATCCGCGCCTTGGACACCTTGCCCCGGAAGCACTCCGCGCTGATCTGGCTGCGCGTGGCCTGGCCACGCTCGCGGAGGAAAGCCAGCACGCGGTTCGACAGCTCCAGCACCTGCGCCAGCTTCGCTTCCTCGGCGGCGCTGACGAACACGAAGCGCACGGATGCCGTGGCGTGGCGAATCCATGCCGTCGCCGCGTCAATGTGTTCGGCATCGATGCGGGTTTGCAGATCGGTCAGCGCCATCAGCATCGCCAGCCGTAGCAGCATCGGGGCGCGGCGCTCCAGCAACGCTCCGACTGCTCCGTCGCCGAAATCGTCGTTCAGTTCGCCCCGGTAGAGCTGGGCGTAGCGCCATTGCGCCTGCGGCGAGAGCTCCATCCGCAGGTGGTCGCGCTGGTCGTGCCGATTGGCACGAACGAAGGCCAACACCTCGAGCGTCCTGCGCGCCAGATGCTCCACCACCGCCTGCGGCGTCTCCTTCGGGAACGGCAGCATCCGCGTGCGTTCGGCCCAGATCATCAGGAAGCGATTGGCGAAACCGTTGGTGAGTTCGCGGGCGCTCATCAGGCCGGTCAGTTCGCCGGGCGAGATCGCACCGCTCAGGCAGAGGTGCGGCTGGCTGGCGTAGAGCCGGTTCGACTTGGTGGCGGGTTTGAGATCGACGCCATCCCAACAGTCGCGCAGCGCCGCCGACAGCGTGTTGCCGTCGCGCCGCCCTTGATGCAGCACGTTGGCGAACTCCGATTCGACCACCCACAGGCGCTTGTCGTCGATGGCGGGCACGTCCTGCCGACCTTGCCGGTAGCCATCGTGGATCAGCGCCGCCAGCCCTTCGCGTGTGGACAGGCCGCCACGGTGAATCTGCGGCGCGAAGGTTTCGTCCATCGCCCGCAGCACCTGATCGATGCGCAGCACCAGCGACACCGCGTCGCCCTTGCGGCCACGGCCCGAACGCCCGATGTGCAGGCAGAACAGCCGCGTGTGGTGTCGGGTATTGCCGATGGGCAGGTACACACCGCGCCCGACCGCGCAGGACAGGTAGGCCATGAAGTTGGTGGCGATGGCGACGGCATTGGTCTCGGTTCCGTCGCTGCCCGCGCGGGCGACATCGCCGATCAGGCCGTAGAGGCAGGTCGAATCAGCGTCCGGGGCATTGCGGTGAGCGGCCACGGCTGCGCCGTCGTCGTCATCGGTGGCGTCAAGCGGTGACGTGGCATGAGATGCCGGGGTGACATCGACGATCCGACGCATTCGTCATTTGCCGTCCAGCGCCACGGTCTGGACGATATTCTCGAACTCGGCCAATACGTCCGGTTGGCGTTGTGACAGGAAGCGGAACACGGCTTTGTTGCCGATCAGCTTTCCGAGGTAGCCACGCGCCAGCGTCAGGAGCAGCACGTCCTGACCGTAGGACTTTTCGACCAGCTTCAATTGGTTTTGGATGTTTCCCATTTCGCGCTCCATCTTCACCATCTGTTCCGCCGTGACGCCGGAGAGCTTCCGGGGTCGCTTTTCGCTGACCAGCAGATGTGGGGGCGTAGCCGCCAGCAAGGCTTCGGCGTAAGCGACGGTCATGTTGTTGGCGGTCAGCATCAGTTCCACGCACTCGACCTGCCGCGTGGGCTTCATCTTGCGCAGCACCGAGCCGAGGTTGGCCGAAAAATGCTGATCCTTGAGCATCTCGACCGCTTCCGGACAGATGCCTTCAAGCAGGCCGACCTTCTTGTGTATCTGGCTGATGTCCACGTTTAGCGCCTTCGCCAGCCGATCTTGCGTCACGCCACGCTCGACGGCGCGCCGGAGCATGTGGTGCTCCTGAATGGACGAGATGCGGTTGATCCGGTTGTTATAGGTGTAGCTTTCATCGTCGGTGGCGATCAGGCACGGCGCGTCGGTGTAGCCGAGCTGCTGCAACGCCAGCAAACGCATGTGCCCGTCGAGCAGAATGTGCTGACCGGTTTTCTTGTCGGCCTTGCCCACGCTCAGGGGTTCGATCAGCCCGACAGCTTCCATTGAGGCCACGATCTGCTTGAACTTCCGCGATGCCTGCAGACCTTCCGGCGGTTTGCGGGACGGCAGAATCCGATCCAGCGCCAGCGTGATCGGCTCCGGAATGAACCCCAGCGGTGGTTTGCTCATGCCGCGTGGCCTCCGCCCCAGACGCGTTCCGCCAGCTGCTTGGGCAAGGTGTCCAGCCCTTCGGCACGCAGCAGGTTGGAAAAATGCTCGTCGGCCAGCAACTGGCGCAGCGCTTCGATCACGAACAACATGCGCTGCTGCGTGAACTCAGCCTTTTTGATGGTCAGTTTCTGCCGCTCGACCTCGTTCTGGTAATTGCGCACCAGACTGGAGGTGGTGACGGCCGCTCCTTTGCGCGCGGGCCGGTGTTTCAGCGTCTTTCCGAGAGTGCTGCGCCGCTGAAGCACGCGCCGCACCTGCATCAACTGCCCGCCGCGCAACTGGCCGCTTTCGTAGGCATCCTGCAAGGCGGTCTGGACGGATTCTTCGTCGCTCGCGCCCGCGATGGTGATGGCGACGTTGAGCGGAACCCGTCCGGACTCCACGGCCGCCAGCAGGCGTTCCTCGCCTTTCTCGAAGAGCAGCAGGATGCCCTTGATGTAGTCGAGGCTCAGGCCGGTCTTCTGGGCGATGACGCGCTTGTCGTAGCCCTGTTCGCTCAACTGCTGGATGCTCATCAGCAGTTCCAGCGCACTGTATTTCCTGCGGGCGATGTT
>CAYVOR010000091.1:0-7960 GCA_964452995.1 uncultured Thiobacillus sp. | reverse complement strand
AGCGCGGCTACCTGCCGACGCGCGTTCCATTGCTCAAGCGCGTGGGCGCGATTGCACCCCAGGAAGTGTGCATCGCTGGCGGCAGCGTCCGCATCGACGGCGTGCCTACGGCCACCGTGCTGCGTGCCGACCGGCTGGGCCGACTGCTGCCCTCATGGCAGCAGTGCCGCCGCCTCGAACCCGGCGAACTGTTCCTGCTGAGCGTGACCAATCCAGCGTCGTTCGACAGCCGGTATTTCGGGCCGGTCGCTGCATCCACCGTGATCGGTGTTGCGCATCCGGTCTGGCTGGAGGCGCGCCGATGATGGTCGCCAATTCGCTGCGCTTCATCGTGCCATACGGCGTGTTCTTCTGCTGGCCGTCGCCGTGTCGTCGCGCGTGCCATGCGGGTGCCAATCCTGCATATCATGCACCGCACTTCGCGCAACCTCCGGCGCTGTCCTCCTACGTGCAGGCGTCTTGCCTCGAACGCGCCTGGCCTATGGCCTTGGCCGCGTTCGTCGGCGGGCTGGCTGCAAGCAGCACAGCGCCGCCGGGCCGCCGACGCCTGGAGCGAGAGCGACAGGCCAAGGCGGAAGGCAAGATAAAAGGTCGCGGCACCCAGCCGCTTGAAAACCCTGTCTGCACGTGGGGTTGGCGCGGCACGCGCCAAAGGCCAACGGCGTGCCGCGAGAGTGCGCAACGCCGCATCGGCATTGGCGAAGGTGCGTGCTTGGCCCACTTGGCTGTGCTGGCCTTGGATGGAGGCACCTCATGAGCAATCAAGACGATGACCGATTCCGGGTGCGTCCTGGTGCGCCGAAACAGCGCGGCGACGCCTTCATCAACAAGGTGCTGCGCCAGACCAACAAAGCCGGTGCCAAACTCGGCAAGACGGTCGGCAAAGTAGGACAACGGCCCGGTTCTCGGCTTGGGCGAGGCCACGTTGTGGCCCGATTCGCCGGGGCCTCGCTCACGCCAAACGCCCGTCGCGTGACAATCAAGGCGCGACTGGTCAATCTGTCCAAGGCCGGGCCGCGTTCGACCATCTCGCACCTGCGTTACATCGAGCGCGAAGGAGTTGATCGCCAAGGTGGTCCGGGCCATGCCTACGGCCCAACGACCGACGCGGCGGACACCGCCGCCTTCGAGGATCGGGGGCGCGAGGATCGGCACCAGTTCCGCTTCATCGTCTCGCCGGAAGACGCCGAACAGCTCGACGACCTGCGCACCTACACCCGGCATTTGATGGCGCGCATGGAAGCCGACCTGGGCACGCGGCTGGACTGGGTGGCGGTGGATCACTGGAACACCGACAATCCGCACACGCACGTCGTCCTGCGCGGCAAGGACGACACCGGCAAAGACCTCATCATCTCCCGTGACTACATCGCCGAAGGGATGCGCCACCGGGCCACTGAATTGGCAACCGAATGGCTGGGGCCGCGTACCGAGCTGGAGATCCAGCGTGCCATGCAGCGCGAAGTCGACCAAGAGCGGTGGACGGGGTTGGATCGCACCTTGCAGCGCGTGGCCGTGGACGGCCTGGTGCGATCGGAGACGCTGGCCGAGCCCCGGCTGCAACGCCAGCGGCAAATGTTGATCGGCCGCCTGCAACACTTGCAGCGCATGGGGCTGGCGACCGAGCAGCAGCCTGGCACATGGGCCATCCATGCCGACGCCGAACCAACACTGCGGGTGATGGGTGAGCGTGGCGACATCATCCGCACCATGCAGCGCGCCATGAGCGGAAAGCAACGTGAACTGGCCGTGTTCCAGCCCGGCGAGGATGGCCGCACCATTGTCGGCCGGGTGGTCGGCAAGGGCCTGTCCGACGAACTGCACGACAAGGGCTATCTCTTCGCGCGCTTCGATGAGCGTTTCGACGGCGCACCGACGCTGCTGATCCTCGACGAAGCCTGGCTGTTCCTTGACGACCCAGTGTTCGCGGCGCGCATTCGCCAATGGCTCAAGACGCTACGCAAGAAGAACGTCAGCGTCATTTTTGCCACGCAGTCGCTGGCCGACATCAAGGACTCGACCATCGCGCCCGCGATCATCGAGAGCTGCGCCAGCCGCATCTTCCTGCCCAACCCGCAGGCGACCGAGCCGCAGATTCGCACGATCTACGAGGGCTTCGGGCTGAATTCCAGGCAGATCGAGATCGTCGCCACCGCCCAGCCCAAGCGTGACTACTACTACCAGTCGCGTCTGGGCAACCGCCTGTTCGATCTGGACCTCGGGCCGGTTGCGCTTGCCTTCGCGGGAGCTTCGACGCCCCAAGACCAGCGCGCCATCGACAGCGTGCTGCGCGATGCCGGAACACCGGGCTTCTCGGGTGCCTGGCTGCGCCATCGCGGCCTCGATTGGGCGGCCGACCTGTTGCTGTCCGCTCCCTCGGCCGCGTCTTTCCTTGCTTCCCAACCTCTGGAGGTTTCGCCATGAAAAAACGTCTTCTTGCCGTCGCTGCCGCTGCCTTGATCGGTGTCATGCCGGTCGCCAAGGCGCAATGGGTCGTCATCGACCCCACGAATCTGGCCCAGAACATCCTGACTGCCGCGCACACGTTGGAGCAGATCAACAACCAGATCCGACAGCTCCAGAACGAAGCGCAGTCCTTGATGAATGAGGCCCGGAACCTCGCGAGCCTGCCGTTCAACGTGGTCAATCGCTTGCGGAGCAACCTCGATACGACGCGGCAGCTGATCGCCCAGGCACGCGGGCTGGCCTTTGACATCCAGAACATGGACCAGCAGTTTGCACAACTCTACCCGGAGCAGTACGCCGCCAGCGTGAGCGGCAACCAGATGTTCCTGGACGCGCACCAGCGCTGGCAGAACACGCTCCAGGGCTTGCAGACCGCCATGCGCATGCAGGCACAGGTGTCGCAGAACCTTAACCAGGATGAGGGGGTGTTGGCTGATCTGGTCGACCAGAGCCAATCGGCCACCGGCGCCTTGCAGGCGATGCAAGCCACCAACCAGCTCCTGGCCCTGCAAGCCAAGCAGTCCATCCAGACCCAGCAGCTCCAGCTCACGCAGGGTCGTGCGGCCTCGCTGGAGCTGGCGCGGCAAGCCGCCGCCGTCGAACGTGGTCGCGAGGTGACGCGTCGCTTCCTCGGCGCTGGCACGGCGTACACGCCGCAGTCGGTGAACTTCTACGGCAATTGACGGATGCGGCCATGAACGACGTTTCCGTCATCGACCGTTTCCTCAACGTCTTCTCCACGTACATCGATTCGGGGTTCGGTCTGTTGCACGGTGAAGTCGCGTTCTTGACCGCGACGCTGGTAGCCATCGACATGACCCTGGCCGGGCTCTATTGGGCGCTGGGCCATGCCACCGGCCAGGGCGAGGACGTGATGGCCAAACTCATCCGCAAGGTGCTCTATGTTGGCGCCTTCGCCTACATCATCGGCAACTTCAACTGGCTGGCGAGCATCGTGTTCCGATCCTTCGCCGGTCTGGGCCTGACGGCTTCCGGCTCGACCCTGAGCATGGAGACGTTCCTGCAGCCGGGACGCCTGGCCAAGACCGGCATCGACGCCGGTGCGCCCATCCTCGACCAGATCAGCCAGATGGCTGGCTTCCCGGAGGTGTTCATCAACATCACGCCCATCGTGGTGATGTTCCTCGCCTGGCTGATCGTCATCATCAGTTTCTTCGTGCTGGCAGTGCAGCTCTTCGTCACGCTGATCGAATTCAAGCTGACCACGCTCGCCGGCTTCGTGCTGGTGCCGTTCGCGCTGTGGAACAAGACGGCCTTCCTCGCCGAAAAGGTGCTCGGCAACGTGGTGTCCTCGGGCATCAAAGTGCTGGTGCTGGCCGTTATCGTGGGCATCGGCACGGGACTGTTCGCCGAGTTCCAGGTCACGCCCAGTGAGCCATCCATCGACCACGCACTGGTGGTGATGCTGGCTTCGCTCGCCATGCTGGCACTCGGCATCTTCGGCCCCGGCATCGCCACAGGTCTGGTGTCCGGTGCACCGCAGCTTGGCGCAGGTGCGATGGCGGGTGCAGCGATGGGTGCAGCCGGTACAGCCGTTGCGATCGGTGCTGCCGCGACCGGCGTGGGCAGTGCCGTGGCGGCCGGAGCACGCATGGCACCCGCCGCCTCCAAATTGGCCGGCAGCGGCGCACGTGTGGCGGCCTCGACCGCAGGCAGCGCGCGCTCGGCTTATCAAGCGGGTTCCGCAGCGGCGGGCGGTGGTCTCAAGGGGGCCGCAGCCGGCGTGGGCAACGTCGCCAAGACTGGCGCGCAAGCCGTCGGCCAGAAGGCTGCCGATGGCATGCGCTCGATGAAGGAACGCGTGGCATCCGCCTTCCGTGCCGACGAGGCGGGACCGGCCTCCGGTGGCGCTACCGCATCAGGCCAATCCACCGCCGGTGACGCCAATTCCAGCACCGCCGACCCGCAGCAACAGGCGCAACCTGCCTGGGCCAAGCGTCTGCACCGCCGCCAGCAGATCAGTCATGCCGCATCCACTGCCGCCCACACGTTGCGCGGCGGCGACGGTGGTGGTTCAAGCAGCGGCCCGAGCTTGAACGATTCCAACTCATAAGGAGAACAAACCATGCGATTCAAACGACCGCAGGTGCGCTATGCCGATACGCCGCAGCCTGCCACGCCCTACCAATCCGCCGCCCAGGAGTGGGACGAGCGCATCGGCTCGGCCCGCGTGCAGGCCAAGAACTGGCGGCTGATGGCCTTCGGCTGCTTGTCGCTCGCGTTGCTGATGGCGGGCGGACTGGTCTGGCGCTCGGCACAGTCCATCGTCACGCCCTACGTGGTGGAGGTGGATCAGGCCGGCCTGGTTCGTGCGGTCGGTGAAGCCGCCACACCGTACCGGCCGAACGATGCCCAGATCGCCTACCACCTCGCGCAGTTCGTCACGCTGGTGCGCTCGCTGTCCATTGACCCCATCGTCGTGCGGCAGAACTGGCTTGATGCCTACGACTACACCACCGACCGCGGCGCGGCCGTGCTCAACGAGTACGCACGTGCCCACGACCCGTTCATTCGCGTGGGCAAGGAGTCGGCGACGGTGCAGATCACCAGCGTCGTGCGCGCCAGCGACACGTCGTTCAACGTGCGCTGGACCGAACAGCACTTCGTCAATGGCGCACTGGCAGGCACCGAGCGCTGGAACGCCGTGATTTCCACCGTACTGCAAACCCCGCGCACCGAGCAGCGGTTGCGCAAGAACCCATTGGGCATCTACGTCAACGGCCTGTCGTGGAGCCGCGAACTCGATGCCACCGAAGGAGCCAAGCCATGAAGACAGTTTTCCGTAAAACCGCTTTGTCGGTGATCCTTCTGGCCTCGGCCATGCTGTTTGCGGGCTGCGCCACGCAGGGCACGCCGCCACCGGCCATCTCGCTCGATGAGCCGATGCAGGCGCAGCCGCTTTCCGATCTGCCCAAGCCGGTCGAAGTGGTGGAGGTACCGAAGGTGCTGCCGATGCCGGCGCAGATGAAGCCGCTGCCGGAAAGTGGCGCGGCCAAGACGACACCCGAACCCGCCGATGAAAGGCTGCGGATATCGCGGGCCAACGCCGAGGCGCGCATCGCGCCCACGCGCGAGGGTTACGTCAACGCCATCCAGGTCTGGCCCTTCACCGATGGCGCGCTGTATCAGGTCTATGCGGCGCCGGGACGGGTCACGGTGATTTCTCTCCAGCCAGGCGAAGAACTGGTGACGGTTGCCGCTGGCGACACGGTGCGCTGGATCGTCGGGGACACCTCCAGCGGCACCGGCGATGCGCTGCGTGTCAGCGTGCTGGTCAAGCCGATCCGCTCGGGCCTCAAGACCAATCTGGTCGTCACCACCAGCCGGCGCACCTACCTGATCGAGCTGACCTCGACCGAAAGCGCCTGGATGGCTTCGGTGTCGTGGGAATACCCGAAGGACCGGATGGGATCCCGCCCGGATTGTTTCTCGAAGTACCACTGGATCAGTCGGGTGCGCAGTTCCTGTGTCTGCTGCACATGGACCACTAGGCGCAGGATCTCCTGACGTCGGGCCAGGGGGTGCTCGCGTGTGCGCAATTCCTTGTAGTCACCGATGAACATACGCTCGACGTAGTCGTCGAAGAATCGCCGCACGAACTCGCCGGTGGCGTCGACTCGGCCGATCTCTAGCATCAGGTCGCGCACGTTGGTGCCAGCGATCCGGACGTGTTCGAGTAGGGCGCGTGACTGCCGAGCGGCCTCATGCAGCGAAGCGCCGTCCGTGCTTTCGTCCAAGAGCAGCTTGAGGTTGGCCTCAATGCTGCGAATCTTGCCGGAGACGAACTCCGGACCGGTGTGAGCGAACTCGACCAGGCGGTTCATGAAATGGGCGACAGCCGGCGCCATCGTCACCATCTCGCGCACACCCACCCGGTCCACGCGGATCCATCCCGCATCGCGCAGGCGATTGAAGACCATGATGGCCCGGATCGCCAACGGCGTGGCCGGTGTCACATCGTCACCCTCCGGGGTCCAGTCCTGATACTGAAGTTCCTCAGCAATGTCGGATGTGATCTCGCGCATCAGGAAGCCGGTGCTGGGTGGTAGCGGTGCCTCGGGTCCGAAGCGCTTGGCATGCAGCACGCACAGCAGCGACCAATACTGGAAACGGTTGGCCGAGGCCAGCGGTGCGAACAGTCTGTCGGGCAGGCGTTTGAAGAGCGGCGGATAGCGCTCGGCCACCTTCTCTTGGCGAATTTGGTCGGTCAGGTCATGAAGAGCCATTGCCGGCACTCCTCCGTGTTCTCGATCGCAAGCTGATAGTCGGGGGGAATCTGCCGATCCACGTCGGTCGCCGCCATAAGCTCCTGCACCATGTAGTTCAGGAGGGCGGCCCTGCAACTCTCGATGCGCGCTGAGGCCCCGTTGAAGTATTCGTTTCTAACGACCAGTTGCTGTGCGGTGCTGAGTTTAGGGTGAGCAACGAGCCTGACTTGCAGGACCGTGGACCAGGCATTGTCGGTCGCGATGTCCGCCTCGGAGGGTTCCGGCAGCAACTGAACCTTGCTCATGCGTCCCAGCACGAAGTCGCGGAAAGCCCGTCGCTGCAGGCAGTAGCCGCGGACATGCCATCGCCGACCAGCCCTCAACAGGCTGTGCGGCTCAATGGTCCGCTCATGTGGCTCCGGGTTATTCATGGAGCAGTAGAGGAACTTCACACGCAGGCGATCGGCCATCGCCAGATTTAGTCGGGAGAAGGTGCGCGGCGAGGTGTAGACGAAGTCCCAGGAGATGGACAGCGGCCTGCCGGGCGCGTCCGGTGCATACGGGACCAGCATGGCGCTAATGGCGTTGGGCCGCGATGCCTTCGCGGCGCGCTCGGCATCCGCGTAGGCTCTGGAAGTTGCCAGATCCGCTTTGAGTTTGCTGTCCCAGGCCACCCACTCCGGGTACGATTCCCGGAAGTCGCGCAGCCACTCGCTGGCCCGAATGGGGCTCAGGCCATACTCGGCGATGAGTCGGCTGCGGCTGACCCGCCCTTCCCAGAGAAGGATCCGGCCCACTTTAGCGTCTCTTTCCTGGCGCCTCTCAATAGACATGAATATGTCACCTCGCTATGACTGATAGAACAATATGGTAAAACATATGATATGTAAAGCCATATGTTTCTATTGCAGCCAACGGCGACGGTTGTTCGTTGGAATAAGCGCTCCACCCAACGTGTGCGGCCAAATAGGCAGTTACGAATGTATTGGTGGCGAAGGCGTACTGTGCCGAATGCGTGCGCAGCATGCATTGGACGAGGTGCTTTCACGGTTGAGGCGTCTAGGTTTCGGCCGACAGATCGATTTTGTCTTGGCCTCGCAAGATGAAGTGCGTGGAGTGCACTATGCTCAGACGGGCTGAAGTTTGGTCCTGTATTCGGTATGATGTGCGTTGGTTGACAATGGTGTTGCCAGAGTTGCCGCCCCGCAAATTGGAGCCTGTCCGGAATTTTGTGTGCGAGGCATATCATGAAGCCTGAAAGGAGC
>CAYVOR010000090.1:5111-8403 GCA_964452995.1 uncultured Thiobacillus sp. | reverse complement strand
CATCTGGATGGCGCCGCCGAACAGCAGCAGCTTTTCCGTCAGCGTGGTCTTGCCTGCATCGGGGTGCGAGATGATGGCGAAGGTGCGGCGCTTTTTGACGTCGCGCGTCAAGGCGGGATCGCCGGTTTGTGCCGGTGTGGTCAGCGTGGATTCCATCGGGGAGGGTGGGCGGAAATGAAGCAGGCCGCAATTTTAAGCTATTTCGCACGGTCGGCTGGCGCCATGTCGCGGCATTTTCGCGGTCGGCAGCCGCTACCCCGGGCATCTGCCGCCGCCACGCGGTGTCATCTCCCGCTATCGTGCAAAAACATCGGGTCCTGTTTGAGCAATGGCTGCGCGCGGCCGGCGGAAAGCGCTTCCCTTACCTGCGGCCCCTGCTTTTTTGTTCCTTATAGGTCGGGTTGAGCCCTTCCCCGGATCATTTTTTACCTTCCCGTCGCAGCAATTCGGATTTACGCACGATGCCCCAGCGATAGCCAGCCAGGCCGCCGTCGGCACGCACGGCACGGTGACAGGGAATGGCGATCGCCACGGGATTGCAGGCGCAGGCATGAGCCACGGCACGATGCGCCTTCGGCTGGCCGATACGGTCGGCGATTTCGCCGTAGCTGGCGGTCTGTCCCGCCGGGATCGCTTGCAGGGCCTGCCAGACGCGGTGCTGAAAAACCGTTCCCTGCACGTCCAGCGGTAAATTCAGTGCGCCGCGCGGCTGTTCGAGATAGCTCAGCACCTGGGTGACCCAGCGTTTGAATACGTCGTCGGCGGGTTCGAATCCGGCCTGCGGGAAGCGGGTTCGCATGCGCTCGGCCAGTGCTTGCGGGTCATCGCCGAACTCGATGGCGCATAGTCCCTTTCGCGTGGCGGCGACGACGATCCAGCCGAGTATGCAGGGTTCGACGGCGTAACGGATGTACTCACCCGCGCCCCCCTTGCGATAGCGGTGCGGTGCCATGCCGAGGAGGGCGGGCGCGGCCTCGTAAAAATGTCCGGTCGAGTTGAAGCCGGCATCGTAGATGGCCGCCGTCACCGACGGTGCGGACTGCAGCGCCGTCGTCAGCCGCCGGGCTTGAAGGGCCTTGTGATAGGCCTTGGGGCTGAGACCGGCCACGGTCTTGAAGACGCGCTGGAAATGATACGGGCTCATCCCGGCCTGCTGCGCCAGTTGCGCCAGTGTCGGGGCCGATACGCTGCGTTCGATGGCGAGGCACGCCTGCTTCACCAACGCCTGGTATCTTTGCTGCAGCGAGGCTGCATCCGGCCGACAGCGCCTGCACGGCCGGTAACCCGCCGCTTCCGCAAGCTCGCCCGATTCGAAGAAAGCGACGTTCTCCCGCCTGGCCGCGCGTGACGGACACGAGGGGCGGCAGTACACGCCGGTGGTGCGAACGGCATAGACGAACTCGCCATCCCCCTGCGGATCGCGACGAACCACCGCCTGCCAGCGCTGGTCGGCAAGCCGAGCGGCTTCCGGCAGGACCGCTCGCGACGCAGACGCAGCAGATTCGGTATTCATGATTGATGTTCCATCGAGGTTCGAGCGCCACAGTGTCGATTGATTCTGCCCGCTCCGCAATCCGGAACTTGCGCTCAAATCCCGTTCCAGCGCGTGCCACGCTGACAAGCGGCGGTATCCTTGCTTTTGTCCGGACCGCACACGAACATGAAAAAAGTCCAGAATCCCAATCCATCAATCGACCTGGTGAACGAAGCCATATACGAAATCGATGAAAACGCGCTGGCCGGCACACGACGATGGCGATGCCGCCACGCATGCGTCTTTCCGTTCCGCAAATTGCTTCGCATAATCGGTGCGGCGCACGCGAAGGCCATGAATCGTACTCGCAGCCGACAGCGTCCTACACCTGTTTCGGAGAAGACCGGCTTGTCCGGGCCGGACGCATTGGCATAGTGAGCATTTAGGGCGTTAACACGCCCTAATTCCTGGAACCGGCCTTTGCCGGCAAAGCGAGCATGAGTATCGAAAATCCTGTCAAGCGCCTGCTGATGACCGTGACACAGGGCATCTACGTGGTGGGCGTCGGGGAAGGCAAGCTGAGAAATGCCTTCACGGCATCGTCGGTCATGCAGGTATCCATCCACCCCCCCATGCTGGCGCTTGCTGTCAATCCCGATAACGCTTCGTACCCTTTGCTCGTGGGAAGCGGCGTGTTCGCGGTGACCGTATTGCAGCGCGACCAATGCGCGCTGGCAGACTTTTTCGGCAACCACAGCGCGCGCGATGAAAACAAGCTCGGTGCAGTGCCCTGGCATGCAGCAGCCTCGGGCGCCCCGATACTGGATGAGGGACTGTCCTACCTGGACTGTCGAGTCGTATCAAAACATCAGGCGGGGGATCACGTGATCATCCTGGCTGAGATCACGGGGGGTGATTTTTTGCAGGGACATGCCCGGCCGTTACGCTATGACGAGGTAGGAGACATGGATGGCAGTGACGAATTACTGCCCGACCACCTCGGTGCCGAGGACGCGGGGAAGGTGTAGTCAGGCCAGGCGGCAGGTGCGTCCCGCCCAGGAAACGCAGCGGCCTAGTTGATCGTGAGCTGATTGTCGACGCGGGTCACGCCGTCCACGCCTTGGGCAATCGTCGTCGCGAGTTCCCTGGCCGCATCGTTCTGTACCGACCCGGTCAGCGTGACGACGCCTTGCTCGGTTTCAACCGAGATGTCGAGGCCCTTGAGGGTATCGTCGGCAAGGTATTTGCCTTTGATCGCGGTGGTAATGGCTGTGTCGTCGATAGCCTGGCCCGCCTGATTGGCTTTGTCCTGGATCGTGTCGCCCAAATCCTGGGTAGCCTGTTTTGTCTGGTCGACGGCATTGTCCATCCGCTCGCCCGCCGTCTGCTCGGCGGGCTTCTGGTCGCATCCGGTTGCAAGCAGTGCAAGGCTTGAGACCAGGGCGAGCACGACAATGGTGGGCATATTTTTCATGATAATCTCCTTTAAGATATCGCCATAGTTGTATGAAAAACAATAATTGACTTTTTTCCAGCCAAGTGCTGGCCGGGTGATTCAGCACGACCGGCAACGCAGACTCGAATTTAATTGTGGTGCCGCTCGCTTGATATAGGTGCAGGCCCCGGTCTCTTGTAGGACAAACGTCCATGAGGCGGGCTTGATCGGGTGAGCCATTAACAAGACGAAGCCGCACCGAACCGGCCCCATGTAACATGCGGCCATGCTCAAAACCATCGTTCCCGCGCGTCTCGAATTCAAGGATGGCGTGCCGTATTCCGCTGCCTATGGCGATATCTACCACTCGGCGGACGGCGGTG
>CAYVOR010000090.1:0-5011 GCA_964452995.1 uncultured Thiobacillus sp. | reverse complement strand
GCTGACGCCGGGCTTTCACCGCATCGCGCTCGACGGCGGGCGGGTGCAGCTCACGCTGATGCTGGGCGATGCGCTCGACTGCCTGCCGCAGGTACAGGCCGGGGTGGACGCGTTTTACCTCGACGGTTTCGCGCCCGGCTGCAACGCCGATCTGTGGCAGCCGGCGCTGTTCGATGCGCTGGTGCTGCTGGCGCGGCCCGGCGCGATGGCGGCGACCTACACGGTGGCAGCGGCGGTGCGCGAAGCCTTGGGTCAGGCCGGCTTCGCCTGTGAAAAACGGACGGGCTACGGCCGCAAGCGGCATTGCCTGAGTGCGCGTTTCCGGAGAAAAAGCTGCCGGGCCGACTCTGCGGTACCGCGGCATGTCGCCGTCATCGGCGCCGGCGTGGCGGGTGCTGCCGTGGCACATGCGCTGGCGCAGCGCGGCGTGGCGGTCACCGTGCTGGAGCGTGCCGCTGCGCCGGCGCAGGCGGCCTCGGGCAATCCGGTGGCGGTGTTCCGGCCGGTGATTTCGCGTGATGACAACCAGGCGACGCGTCTGACGCGCGCGGCTTTCCTGCACGACCTGCGCACGTGGGCGCTACTGGACGGCGTCGAGTGGGCGGGTTGTGGTGTGCTGCATCTGGCGCGGGATATGGAAGTGGCCGCAAAGCAGCGCCAGGCGTTGGCCGTCACGTCGCCGCCGGCCGACTATGCGCACTGGGTGGAGCAGGATGCGGCGCGCGACCTGGCGAACTGGCCGGTGGCGGCCCCCGGCGTGTATTACCCGACGGCAGGCTGGGTGGTCCCGCAGAGTTTGTGCCGCGCCTGGCTCGACCATTCGGCCATCCGTCTGCAAACAGGCTGTACCGTTGCCGGGGTGGCACCCACCGGAACGGGATGGCGGGTCGTGGATCGGGCAGGCGCGCTATGGGTCGAGGCCGATGCCGTGGTGCTGGCGAACGCGCGCGACGTTCTGGACCTGGTGTCTGGCCAGACCTGGCCGCTCGATCCCGTGCGTGGACAGGTGACCTGTTTGCCAGCCGGCAGCCTGCCGGACATCCGGCGGGTGATCGCCTGCGAAGGCTATGTGGCGCCGGGCGCCTGCCCGCTGATTGGCGCCACTTACGACTACGATGACGCGGACACGACGCGGCGCCTCGAAAGCGACCGTGTCAATCTGGCGCGGCTGGAGGCGATCCTGCCGGGTGCCGGCGAGGGGGTGGACCTGGCGCAGGTGAGCGGTCGCGCCGCGTTGCGTGCCACGCTGCCGGACCGGCTGCCGCTGGTGGGCGCAGTCGACGGCCAGCCCGGGCTGTATGTCGCGGCGGGCTATGCCTCGCGCGGCGTGGTATGGGCGGGATTGCTGGGCGAGGCGCTGGCCGACCGGATGACGGGCCAGCCCCGGCCGCTGGAAAGCGAATTGATGCGGATGATTGCGCCCGGACGGTTCGAGCGCTAGAAGTCGGGCTTGAGAGACGTGCTCAGGCAGCCGCCAGGGGCTTGCCCTTGCTGGCGGCGACGGACTGGCCGGCCTGGTCGTACAGGCCGTTCTGATTGGTGGCGGCGTGGACCAGGACATTGAGCGCCTGGCGGGTGGCGGCCAGGCGCATGTCGACCAGTGCGCCGATACGTTCATTCTGTACACGCGCCTGCTGTTCCATGCCGCACAGCAGTTGCCAGCGCGCGCGATGTTCAGGCTGGCCATGGCGGGCCAGCCAGGCATCCATCCCGGCGTGGTCGGGGGTGTGGCCGGCGGCCACCAGGTCGTCATGGCGCGTGCGCGCGAGATTGCTGAGCGCTTGCAGTTGCGCCAGTTTGGAGGCGTTCAGCGGCGCCAGGCGATCGGCATCGCCCTCCACCAGGGCGAGTTCCTCCTCGCCCATGACATTCAGCAGGGTCTGCCAGGCCGCGCCTTCGACGGCCAGTTTGGCGGTCAGGGCAGGGCTGGCGGACGGATCACTTGGCGACATGGAGCATTTCCTTGACCGAGTTGAGCAGGTTCTCCGCGATGTTCCCGGTATTGATGGTGTATTCCCCGCGGGTGATGGCTTGCTTGATGCTGTCCACGCGCGCGCGGTCGACGACCGGAATCGCCTCCAGCTGGGATTCCAGCTGTTTCAGCTGGAGCGCGCGCGGGCTCAGGCTGACATCCGTCTTCTGGACATCGGCGGGCTTGTTCTCTTCGGGCTTGCCGGCGCGGCTTTCGACGGAATTCGGCAGGCTTATCGGGGTCAGGCCGGGATCGATTTTCATGGCAGTTTCCTGGTCGGGCAGGACGCTCGGTAGCTAATCTAACTCTAGTATCGTCACTTTGCGACTTTTCTGAAGTCTGCCCGACTCACTTGACCCGATTTAAAAGACCACCACTACCCGCTGGCCGTCCTGCGCCACGCCGCTGACCACTTCGCCGGAAGGGGTTTTCACCCGCACCCGGTCGCCGCGGCTGGCGTTGGCCAGCGCCTGGCCTTCGCTCTGGATGGAAAAGCCCGGCCCGTTCAGTACCAGACGGGTGGTCTGCCCCTGCTGGACGACCAGCGGGGCGCGCAGCAGCGCGTTGCGCAGCGGCGCCCCGGCTGCGAGACCTGATACCGTGCGGTATCCGGTCAGGTCGTCGGCGTTGGTGATAACGTCGGCCGGCAGGCTGCCCAGATCGCCCTCGCGCAACGTGAGGTCAGCCGCACTCAAAACATGGTTGGCGGGCAGCGGGTCGCGCGTCACGACATACGAGCCCATCACGTGGATCTGCGCAGCCAGATAAACCGTCCACCGGCTCGGTGCCAGACAGCGCACGCCGATCGTGGTTTTTCCCATGCTGCGGCTGCCGCCGGGCTGGAAGGCATCGAATGCGGAGCAGGCAGGCAGCGTGGCGCGTGGCGCGGCCACCTGGATCGTCACCTTGCCGGGCTGGCCGGCCGTCTGCTTTTTCAGGAACTGCTCGGCGTGCGCCTGGATGGCGGCCGGGTCCTGCCGCTCCGCTGCGCTAGCCACGACGGGAAGAACCAGGCCGGCCACGAATGCCAGGCCGGTTCCCAGGCGGCTTGCCATGATCCGGATAGGGTTGGGTGTCATTTCGACTCCTTGGCTCGGTTTCTCACACTGCCGCATTGTAGGGAGCACCACCCCATCTTAAACGGCGAAATGAGCCGGCTTTGTGCCCTTTATCGTTCGATTGAATGGACAGGCGGGTACCTAGGATGCAGTCATCGCAAAAAGCTTTGCGGCAGAAAGAGGTGAAAACCATGCTGAACCGGCTTGATGACATGCTGAATTTCCACACCCAGGCGCTGCGCGTGCGCGACCAGCGCCAGCAGGTGCTGGCGTCGAATATCGCCAACGCCGACACGCCCAACTACAAGGCGCGCGACCTGGATTTCAAGGCGACCCTGCAGAACGCGTTGCAGGGTACGCCCGCGACCGGCGGCGCGGCGCTGGCCACCACGGCCCCCGGCCATCTGGCGGGCAAGCCGGGTGCGGCGGGGGAAGCCGGGCTGCTGTATCGCACCCCGGCCCAGGGCAGCGTCGATGGCAACACGGTCAACATGGATGCCGAGCGCGCCGCGTTCACCGACAACGCCGTTCATTATGAATTCAACCTGACCCGGCTGAGCCAGCAGATCAAGGGCCTGATGGCCGCCATTCAGGGATAAGGAATCTACATGTCGCTATCCAATATCTTCAGCGTGGCCGGCTCGGCCATGAACGCCCAATCGCAGCGGCTGAATACCGTTGCCAGCAATCTCGCCAACGCCGACAGCGCGACCAGCGCCGACGGTACGCCCTACAAGGCCAAACAGGTCGTGTTCGCGGCCACGCCGGTGGGCGAAAACGGCGCCACCGGGGTGAACGTGGCGGCGGTGGTCGAGGATACGTCGCCGATGAAACAGGTATACGACCCGAAGAATCCGCTTGCCGACGAGAAAGGTTACGTGACCATGCCCAACGTCAACGTGGTGGAGGAAATGGTCAACATGATCTCCGCCTCGCGCTCGTACCAGTCCAACGTGGACATGATGAACACCACCAAAACCCTGCTGCTCAAGACCCTGAGCCTGGGTCAGTGAACCGCAGCGATTACGAGGAACAATCATGAGCACCGTACAAGACACCAGTAATGTAAGCAGCCTGTATGGCACCGGCACATCCACGGCCTCGAAGAGCAGCGCGGAAGAAACGCAGAACCGTTTTCTGGCGCTGCTGGTGGCGCAGATGAAAAATCAGGATCCGCTGAATCCACTCGACAACGCCGAAGTGACCAGCCAGATGGCCCAGCTCAGCACGGTACAGGGCATCGAGGACATGAACAAAAACCTGCAGGCGATGGCGGCCAGTCTGGGGACCAACCAGATGTCGCAGGCCGCCAGCCTGATCGGGCGGGCGGTACTGGTTCCGGGCAACACGACCAGTCCGGCCCAGATCGATAACGTGATGGGCTTCGAGCTGTCGCGCCCGGCCGACAAGGTCACGGTCAGCATCCAGGACGCCTCGGGCGCCACGGTGCGCAAATTGACGCTGGGATCGCGCGACGCAGGCGTGAACGTGCTGGCGTGGGATGGCCTGACCGACACCGGAACGGCTGCAGCGGCGGGCAACTACAGCTTCAAGGTCGATGCCGTCCAGGGCGGTCAGGCAGTCGACTACACCGCCCTGAATCTGGGCACGGTCAACAGTGTTTCACAGAACAGCCAGGGTGTGCAGTTGAACCTGGCGGGCAATACGAGCGTGGGCTATGCCGATATTCGGCAGATTTTCTGAGCAGTCCGAGTCGGCGTGCCGGATAAGCCGCCAGCCATTATCACAAGGAGCAGAACATGAGTTTTCAGCAAGGATTAAGCGGACTCAACGCCGCCGCAAAGAATCTGGACGTCATCGGCAATAACGTGGCCAACGCGAGCACGGTCGGGTTCAAGCAATCTCAGGCCCAGTTCGCCGACGTCTACGCCAACTCCCTGACGGGTGCAGGCGGCTCCAACGTCGGCATCGGCACCAAGGTGTCGCAGGTGACCCAGCAGTTCACCCAGGGCAACATCAC
>CAYVOR010000089.1:0-8437 GCA_964452995.1 uncultured Thiobacillus sp. | reverse complement strand
CGCCGGTGAGGATCGCCATGTCTTCCAGCATCGCCTTGCGACGGTCGCCGAAGCCCGGGGCCTTGACGGCGCAGGTCTTGAGGATGCCGCGGATGTTGTTGACCACCAGGGTGGCGAGCGCTTCGCCGTCGACGTCTTCGGCGACGATCATCAGCGGCTTGCCGGCCTTGGCGACCTGCTCCAGCACGGGCAGCAGGTCACGGATGTTGGAGATCTTCTTGTCGAACAGCAGGATGAACGGATCTTCCATGATCGCCATCTGCTTGTCGGGGTTGTTGATGAAGTAGGGCGACAGGTAACCGCGGTCGAACTGCATGCCTTCGACGACGTCGAGTTCGTTTTCCAGGCCCGAGCTGTCCTCAACGGTGATGACGCCTTCCTTGCCGACCTTGTCCATGGCGGCGGCGATGATGTCGCCGATCGAGGCGTCGGAGTTGGCGGAAATGGAACCGACCTGGGCAATTTCCTTGGAGGTCTTGCAGGGCTGTGAAATCTTCTTCAGCTCGGCGGTGATCGCGATCACGGCCTTGTCGATGCCGCGCTTCAGATCCATCGGGTTCATGCCGGCGGCCACGTACTTCATGCCTTCGTTGACGATGGACTGGGCCAGCACGGTGGCGGTGGTGGTGCCGTCACCGGCGATGTCGGAGGTCTTGGACGCGACTTCCTTGACCATCTGCGCACCCATGTTCTCGAGCTTGTCCTTCAGTTCGATTTCCTTGGCGACCGACACGCCGTCCTTGGTCACGGTCGGTGCGCCGAAGGAACGGTCGAGTACCACATTGCGGCCTTTCGGGCCCAGGGTTACCTTGACGGCGTCAGCCAGAATATTGACACCAGCCACCATGCGGTGACGCGCGGAATCGCCAAAACGTACGTCTTTTGCAGCCATGTTTTACTCCTAAAAAATGCATTCACTACAGCAGCACGGCGACACAAAGAAACCCCTGTCTGGATCTCGTTCGTGTTTTTTCCGTGCCTCTGTATCTTTGTGGGTAAGGGTTGGAGGTGGGCTTAAGCCTCGACCACGCCCATGATGTCTTCTTCGCGCATCACCAGCAGTTCGTCGCCTTCGACCTTGACGGTCTGTCCGGCGTATTTGCCGAACAGCACGCGGTCGCCGACTTTCACGTCCAGGGGGATCAGCTTGCCCTGGTCGTCTTTCTTGCCTGCGCCGACGGCGATCACTTCACCCTGGTCGGGCTTCTCGGTCGCGGTATCGGGGATCACGATTCCGGAAGCGGTCTTGCGCTCTTCTTCCATGCGTTTGACAATCACACGGTCGTGCAGAGGACGGATTTTCATTGCAAAGTCTCCATTGCGGTATGTTGATAAAGGCAGCCGAAGCTGCCCGAAAATAAGGAAGCGGCGAAGACGTTGTTAGCACTCGTCGCCGTCGAGTGCTAATAGTAGGGGCGCATTGTGCCAATTTCAAGCCCATGAACAATCTTTTAAATCGCACCCGTGCCGCCGTCTGGCACCCATGTACCCAGATGAAAGCGCTGGAGGCCACGCCACCGCTGGCGATCGCGCGCGGCGAGGGGGTGTGGCTGATCGATCCGGACGGTCGGCGCTATCTGGATGCGATCTCCAGCTGGTGGGTCAACCTGTTCGGTCACTGTAACCCGCGCATTAATGCGGCGATCGTCGATCAGCTCGGCAAGATCGAACACGTGATGCTGGCTGGCGCGACGCATGCGCCGGTGGTTGAGCTGTCTGAACGGCTGGCGGCGTTGACCGGACTGGGCCATGCGTTCTACGGCTCGGACGGCGCCTCGGCCACCGAAATCGCCCTGAAAATGAGTGCCCACTACTGGCGTAACCAGGGCCAGCCGGAAAAAAACGGCTATATCAGCCTGCAGAATGGTTACCACGGCGAAACCGTCGGCGCGCTGTCCGTCACCGATATTCCCCTGTTCAAGGATACCTATGCGCCCTTGCTGCGACATTCGGTGCAGGTGCCGACGCCCGATGCGCGGCTGGCCGAAGCCGGTGAATCGGCCGAAGCGTTCGCGCTGCGCTGCGCCGACGCGCTGGAGGCGCATCTGGCCGGGCACGCCGCCACCACGGCCGCCTTCATCGTCGAACCGCTGGTGCAGGGGGCGGCGGGAATGGCGATGTACCACCCGGCCTATTTCACGCGGGCACGGGAACTGTGTACCCAATACCGGGTGCATCTCATCGCCGACGAGATCGCCGTGGGTTTCGGCCGCACCGGGACGATGTTTGCCTGCGAGCAGGCGCCCCCGCTTTCGCTTGCAGCAACGGACATTCAAACAGTCCGTCCCGACTTCATCTGCCTGTCCAAGGGCATCACCGGCGGCTACCTGCCGCTGTCGGCCGTGCTGACGACCGATGAGGTCTATGCGGCCTTTTACGGTGACACCACCGCGCGCGGTTTCCTGCATTCGCATTCCTACACCGGCAATCCGCTCGCCTGCCGGGCGGCGCTGGCGGTGCTGGACATTTTCGAGACGGATCAGGTCATCGTTGCCAACCGTGCCAAGGCGCAGGCATTCACGGATCTGCTGGCGGAGGTGGCGATGCATCCGCGGGTGCGCCATTTCCGGCATGTCGGCATGATCTGGGCATTCGACGTGGCCGAGGCGCGGCCCGGCTACGCGGCGCGCTTCCACCAGGCGGCGCTCGAACTCGGCGTGTTCATCCGCCCTGTCGGCAAGACGGTTTATGTGATGCCGCCTTATGTGACCACTATCGAAGACATGCACACCCTGGCGGAGGCCTTGCGGGCCTGTCTCGACAATCCGGGTATTTGATTGAGTCTGACAGGCTTGACCTATCGATGACACAATTCTAGGATAGTAACCAGTAACTATCTAAAGAGCTCGCGCATGTCCGAACCTGTACGCAAACGGCTGGGCGCCGACGAACGGCGCGAGGAAATCATCCGCGTGACGCTCGATCTGGCGGCCACGCATGGCGTGGACAACGTGACCACGCGAGATATGGCACAGGCGATGGGGGTGACGCAAGGCACGGTGCTCCGTCATTTTCTCAGCAAGGATGCGATCTGGCTGGCGGTGATGCAGTGGGTGCGTGCCCGCCTGGTGGGCAGCCTGGGACGAGCCGCCGGGCAGGGGCGCGATCCGCTGGACGCGCTGCAGCATATGTTCTTTACGCACATCGCATTCATCACGGCGCATCCCGCCATCCCGCGCATTTTGACCTCGGAGCATCTGCATGGCCGCAGTACGATACTGCGCCGACTGGTCACCGAGACCATGCTGGATTACGAGACGAAAATCTCAGAGCTGTTGTCCGACGCGCGGGCCCAAGGGCAGGCGCGCGCCGATCTCGACGTTCACGCCGCCGCCACGCTGTATCTCGGCATGATCCAGGGGCTGGTGCTGCAGACCTCCATTCTGCGCGGCCAGCGCACCCTGACGGCGCGCACGCTGGCGACGGAGGCCGCGCGCACTTTCCCGGTTTTTCTCGAAGCCATTCGTTCTCCTTCCACCCCGATCCAAGGAACCCTCCCATGAAAACTTTCCGTGCTTCATTGGCCGCGCTGTTGTGCCTGAATCTGCTTGCCGCCCATGCGCAGGACACGCCGTCCGGACACGCCCATGCTCATGCACCGATGGCCGACGACCGCACGATCCTGGCGTTGACGCCGGACGAACGCATGATGGTCCTGGAGGAAATGCGACTGTTCCTTGACGGCATCGGGAAACTGACCGGCGCGCTCGGCAAACAGGATATGCCGGCGGCGGCGTCCGCTGCACGCGAAATGGGAATGAAAATGGCGCACGAAATACCGCCGGCGCTGCGTGAAAAACTGCCGATGGGATTCAGGCAGCTGGGTTCCTCGGTGCACCGTGATTTCGATCAGATCGCCATGGATGCCGAAAGCATGAAGGACGTGAGCCATAGTCTGAATCAGCTGTCCGCCACGCTGCAGAATTGCGTGAGCTGCCATGCGGCTTACCAGATCCGCACCCCGCTGAACAACGACAGGCATTGAACGCGGCCGTGATCAAGTTCGTCACCCGCGGAATTGCGGGCGGAAACGGATTCCGGGCGGCTTTTCCGCGTGTCGCGGACGCGCGGGTCATGCGCAAACGTCCCGCTGGCAAGCCCTGCGCATCGCGCGCGTTGCGCCGCACCGGATCGCCGGCGATATCCGGCCATCTTTCTTCCGTCCGATCCGCTTTTCCATAATTTGCGATCTACCAACGTGCGGTCGCGCTACCGCCGGCTACAGGCGAACGGGTAGTTAATAGTGAGTTATCAATCACCACATGGCTTGAAAATCGCCGGTGGATAATAAATTATCTATATTGAATCAGCCTGTTATCAACTATAAAAACTTTCATGGTTGACATCTGGAAATTCGTTCTTATGATAAGTAACCAGTAACTTACTTAGCGCGGCTTGCGCGCAAAATTCAGGATGGATGCGCTCATGAAATCCTTGTCATCGCTGCTGCTGTTCACTTTTCTTCTTTCCTCCTGGCAGGCGGCTTTTGCCGCCGATCCGCTGCCGCTGTGGGAGGCCATGGCGCGCGCCGCGCAATTCAACCCGGCGATCAAGAGCCAGCAAGCCGAAGTCAGCCGGCAGACGCTGGAGCAGGACATTGCCCGCGGCCAGCGTATGCCCAAAGTCGACCTCGATGCGGCCTACACGCACCATGCCTATCCGAGCCTGATCACGCCGATCCGCGAGGCCGGCGTCTTCCCGCCGATGGACCGCGACGTGGCAAATATCGGCCTGGCGCTGAGTCTGCCGCTTTATCGTGGCGGCAAGCTGGTCGCGGGCGAGGCGCTGGCCGCGCACAACCGCGAGGCGTCGGTCCAGGCGTTGCGCGCCGGCGGCCAGGACCTGTTGTTCAATGTCGTCGCCACCTATACCAAGGCGCTGCATTTCAGACAACTCGGGCAGGTTCTGGATGCACGGATCACGGCGCTGCAGCGCGAGGAACAGGACATCACGCTGCGCATTCGGGAAGGCCGCGCCGCGCGGCTTGATCTGATCCGGCTGCAGACGCAGCTATCCCAAGCACGCTACGACAAGGTGTCGGTCACTCAGGGTGAGAAAGATGCGCTGTCGCTGCTGGCCACCTTGCTTGGCGAGGGCGGGCCGGCTCCGCTCCTGGCTGATCTGGGAATGACCGCGCCGAATCTGCCGGCTTCACGTGAAGCTGCGCTGCAGCGCGCCTTGCAGCAGCGTCCGGATCTCCTCAGGCTCGATGCCATGGGCCGGTCGGCCCAGCAGAAAACCGCCATCGCCCGTGGCGAGCGGCTGCCCCAAGTCGATCTGGTGGCACGCGCGCAGGAGAGCACTGGCAGCGACTGGAAGGGCTATGACGATTCGCAGATCGGCGTGCAGTTATCGCTGCCGTTGTTCGACGGCGCGATCCGCAGGCGCCGGGTGGAACAGGCCGGGCTCGAGCAGCGGCAAAACGCCCTGCTGCAGGAAGACGCCCACAACCGCATCGCCAGCGAGGTCGAGCAGGCGTTCGGCGCCCTGGCCGAATCGCGTGCGCGACTGGATGCGGCGACCCAGGGCGAAACCGAGGCCAGCGAAGCGCTGCGCATCGAAACCCTGCGTTATCACAGCGGTGACAACACCATCACCGACCTGCTCGGCGCGGAATCCGCCCTGTGGTCGGCCACCGCAAGCCGTCTGCAGGCGGGTTACGACATCACCGTGAGCCAGGCGCGGCTGCTGCATGCCACCGGCGAGCTCGCGCCCGACAGCTTCCGGCCCGCGGATATCGCCGCGAACACGGACGGGAAGCCATTCGTGGCCGGCCGCGACGCCGCTACGCTCGCGCGCTATCTCGCCTGGCACGACAGCGTCACGGCCTGCGGGGTCGACTTCGCTGAGGCGAGCCCGATTGCCGATACGTTTCCCGCCAAACATCTCACCGCAAAAAACCTTGCGGGGCACGCCATTCAGCCAGGAGCAAGACTATGAACAAGAAGATCGTCATCGGTGGCGTCGTCGTCGCCGGCATCGTGGCCGTCGCGCTGTGGCAATTCGCGCCCTGGGCGAAGCCGGCGGATACCAACACGGTGTTCGCCTCGGGTACCGTCGATGCGACGAAAGTCGCCGCCGCCTTCAAGGTGCCGGGAATCCTGAACAAGCGACCGGTGGATGAAGGCAGCCGCGTCAAGGTCGGCGAACTGCTGGCCGCGCTCGACGATCGTGAGGCGGTCGCCCGGCTGCATCAGGCGGAAGCCGCACAATTGGCTGCCGAGGCCCATCTCAAGGATATGCAGCAGGGTTATCGTGCACCGGAAATCGCCGAGGCGCGTGCGCAGGTCGAACAGGCTCGCGCCAACCAGGCCAATCTTGGCGAAGAGGCGCGGCGTTCCGATGCGCTCTTCCAGGGCGGCGCCATCAGCCAGCAGCGGCGTGACAAGGACCGCACCGCCGCCGTCGTCGCGGCCCAGCAGGCAAGCGCCGCGCAGGAACGGCTCAAATTGCTGCAAAGCGGCTATCGCCCCGAGACCATCAACGCGGCCCGCGCGCAAAGCGATGAAGCGCAGGCGGCGGTCGCCGCCGCGCGCGTCGCCCTGGCGGACCTGCAGGTGACCAGCCCGATCGACGGCGTCGTGACCCGCAAGCATGCCGAAGTGGGCGAAACGCTGGGCGCAGGCCGCCCGGTCGTCACGGTCACCGATATTTCCCAACCCTGGCTGCGGGTCTACATTCCGGAACACCAGATCGGCAAGGTGCGCCTGGGCGCCGCCGCCAGGGTCAAGGTCGACACCTTTCCCGACCGCGAATTCGAGGGTCGGGTGAGCTATGTGTCGTCGCAGGCGGAGTTTACGCCCAAGAACGTGCAGACCCAGGAAGAACGGGTCAAGCTGGTGTTCGCGGTGAATGTGACCGTCGACAACCGCGACGGCACGCTCAAGCCCGGCATGCCGGGCGATGTCTACATCTCGACTGCGGGTGAGGCCGGGCGGTGAATCCTGCGATCAGTCTTTTCGATCAGGACCGGGCGATGCTGCGGCAGTTGCGGCGCCGTGACCGCCGCGTATTGCAGCTCTATGCGTTGTCGGGCGTGGCCATGGTGCTGGGCGGGGAGGCGGCGGCCTTTTATCTGGGCATGGCCGACCGTTACGGCTTCATGCCCGTTCTGCTGCGCGGCGTCATATACCTGGTGCTGACGCTGGCGTTATTGGCGGCCCTGCTGCGTTCAAACCGGCGCATGGTCATCCGCCTGATGCAGGAAAAGCGGCAGGATTACGAATCGATCCTGCTTGCCTACGATAGTGCGCTCTCGCTCAAGGATGCCTATACCGGCGGTCACGGGCGCCGGGTGGCCCGCTATGCCCACCTGATTGCCACGGCTTTGGGACGGCCGGAAGCCGAGCGGAATTCGATCTGCGAGGCGGCGCTGCTGCACGATCTGGGCAAGATCGGCATGCCCGACCGGATCCTGGCCAAACCGGGTCGCCTCACCGAAGAAGAATTCAGCGTGGCGCAGATGCATTCCGCAGCCGGCGCCGACATCCTCCATGCCATTCCGCCGCTGCGCTGTCTTGCCAGTGCGGTGCGCCACCACCACGAGCGCTTCGACGGCAATGGCTACCCGGACCGATTGCGCGGAACCGATATTCCGCTCGCGGCACGCATCATTGCCGTGGCCGACGCTTTTGACGCATTGACCACTGATCGCAGCTATCGCCGTGGCGTCGCCGCGGATCAGGCGCTGAGCATCATCGTTCAGGCCGCGGGCAGCCGGTACGATCCGGAAATCGTCGCCTCGATCAAGCAGCCGCCGGCCCGCGATGCCCTGCTGGCGGCGCACGGAGACATGGCATGAGCGAGGTCGCCATCGAGATCAAAGGACTGGGCCGCGCCTTCGGCGACCTGTGGGCGGTGCGCGGGCTCGATCTGGCGGTGCGGCGCGGCGAGATCTTCGGTCTGGTGGGGCCGGACGGTGCCGGCAAGACCACCACCATGCGCATGCTGACCGGCATTCTCGCCGCCAGCGAAGGCACGGCGACCGTGGCGGGATTCCCGATTGCGGGCGGTAGCGAAGAAATCAAGGCGCGTATCAGCTACATGTCGCAGCGGTTCGGCCTGTACGGCGATCTAACGGTCGAGGAAAACCTGCGCTTCTACGCCGATCTGTACGAAGTGCCGCGGCGCGATCGCGAACCGCTGGAAGAGAAGCTGCTCGGCTTCTCCAACCTGACGCCGTTCCGCAAACGCCAGGCGCGCAATCTTTCCGGCGGCATGAAGCAGAAGCTGGGGCTGGCGTGCGCGTTGATCCACAAGCCGGAAATCCTGTTTCTCGACGAACCCACCAACGGCGTCGATCCGGTGTCGCGGCGCGATTTCTGGCGCATCCTCTACGCCATGCTCAAGGAAGGCGTGACGATCTTTATTTCCACCGCCTATCTCGACGAAGCGGAGCGCTGCACCCGCGTCGGTCTGATGCATCGCGGCCGCCTGA
>CAYVOR010000088.1:0-8461 GCA_964452995.1 uncultured Thiobacillus sp. | reverse complement strand
CATCACCAGCGGCCCGCTCGCCGGCGTCACCGCGCGCGCCGTGGTCGTGCTCGACGAGAACAACAAGGTGCTGCACGCCGAACTCGTTCCCGAGATCAAGCAGGAGCCGAACTACGAGGCCGCATTGGCCGCTTTGAAGTGATTTTTTTCGTCCGCCAAGGACGCGAAGGGACGCGAAGAAAACCGAAGAACCATCCCCCCGGTTTTTGGGGGTTTCCCTTCGCGTCTCTTCGCGTCCTTCGCGGATAACCAGGTTTTAACCATGCTGATATTCGACCATTCCCGGCCCGGCCGCACCGCCACCGCCCAGTTGCCTGCCACCGGCGGCAGCCTCGACGACCTGCCTGCGAACCTTCGCCGCAAGGATGTACCCGCTCTGCCGGAAGTCTCCGAGCTCGACGTGGTGCGCCACTACACACGCCTCTCGCAGCAGAACTTCTCGATCGACACGCAGTTCTACCCGCTCGGCTCGTGCACCATGAAGTACAACCCGCGCGCGTGCAATTCGCTGGCGATGCTGCCGCAGTTTCTGGCACGCCACCCGGCGAGCCCGGACGAGACGGGGCAGGGCTTCCTCGCCAGCATGTTCGAGCTGCAGGAAATACTGAAGGACGTCACCGGCATGGCCGGCGTGTCGATGGCGCCGATGGCGGGGGCGCACGGCGAATTCGCCGGGGTGGCGATGATCCGTGCCTACCACGACGCGCGCGGCGACACCGCGCGGCGCGAGATCATCGTGCCGGACGCGGCGCACGGCACCAACCCGGCGACCGCGACGATGTGCGGCTATACCGTCAGGGAAATCCCCACCGATGCCACCGGCAGCGTCGATCTCGATGCCTTGCGCGCCGCAGTCGGCCCGCAGACCGCCGGCCTGATGCTGACCAATCCGTCGACGCTGGGCGTGTTTGAAAAAACCATCGCCGACATCCAGAAGATCGTCCACGACGCCGGTGGCCTCCTGTACTATGACGGCGCCAATCTCAACGCCATCCTCGGCAAGGTGCGCCCCGGCGACATGGGCTTCGACGTCATCCACATGAACCTGCACAAGACCTTCTCCACCCCGCATGGCGGCGGCGGGCCGGGTGCGGGGCCGGTCGGCGTCGCCGGGCGTCTGCTGCCATTCATGCCGATTCCGCTGGTGCTGAACGAGAACGGCTTCTGCCGGCTGGCCACCGAAACCGACCTGCCGCAATCGATCGGCCGCCTGTCGGCCAACATGGGTAACGCCGGCGTCCTGATGCGCGCCTATGTCTATGCGCGACTGCTGGGCGGCACGGGCATGCAGCGCGTGGCCGAATACGCCACGCTCAATGCCAACTACCTGATGGTGAAACTGCGCGAAGCCGGCTTCGAGCTTGCCTTCCCTACGCGCCGCGCCAGCCACGAGTTCATCGTCACGCTGAAGAAGCTGAAGGACGCCACCGGCGTCTCCGCGATGGATTTCGCCAAGCGCCTGCTCGACTACGGCTACCATGCACCGACTACCTATTTCCCGATGCTGGTGCCGGAATGCCTGCTGATCGAGCCGACCGAGACCGAAAGCCGCGAAACGCTTGATGGCTTCATCGAGACCATGAAGACGATCAAGCACGAAGCCGAAACCACGCCCGACCTGGTGAAGGGTGCGCCCTACAGCCTGCCGGTGCGTCGGCTGGATGACGTCAAGGCGGCGCGCGAACTCGATCTGGCTTATCCGCCTGGGGAATTCCCGGGGGCATGACCGAACCCGCCAGTCCCTACAAGGGCAAGACGGGTCTGCGGCGCGTAGTGAACGCGGCAACCTATTCGTGGGCCGGACTCGGCGCTGCGCTCAGACACGAACACGCCTTCCGCCAGGAAGCGTTTCTGGCGCTGTTGCTGATTCCGCTTGCACTCTATCTGGGCGCGACCGGGATCGGCCGCGCGCTGATGATCGGCGCGGTCCTGCTGGTGCTGGTCGTCGAACTGCTGAATTCGGCGCTCGAAGCAACGCTGGACCGGGTTTCCATCGAGCACCATCCGCTCATCAAACGCGCCAAGGACATGGGCAGCGCCGCCGTGGCAATCGCACTTGTCAACGTGGTCGTCGTGTGGGCGCTCGTGCTATGGGGGTGAGTCAGCAACAAAATTCATGCCAATGCGGCGCCGTACCCTAAAGTTGCGGCGTTCCTGACCGGAATAGAGGGATGCGTCCCTTATCATTTTTCGGCTCTGTGAACCCCAAAACTGCCTGTTTTCTGCTGGGTCTGTGTCAGGCCGGCTCCGTTACCGCCCTGGGCATGGGCGACATCCATGTGCACTCGCCACTGAGTCGGCCCTTGAATGTGACCGTGACCCTGCTCGGGGCGACGGCCGATACGACCGCAGACTGCTTCAGCCTCGACACAAGTGCAGACAGCATCGCACCGCCGCTCCGTGCAAAACTGAATCTCGAACGCATAGGCGACCAGACACGCCTGTTCATCCGCACGTCTTATCCGGTGAACGATCCGGTCGTACAATTTGTGCTGGTCGCGGACTGCGAAGTTCGCCTGCAACGCGAGTATGTCGTGTTGCTCGACCCGCCTGTGGCGACGGAATCCCCTCTCGATACAAACACTTCCGCTGCAGGCACGGAGGCCGGACCGGCGCCCGCTGCAGCCCCGGCCCGGCCGGCGCCGTCCCGGCGTTCCGCCCGCCCACGTCAGCGGACGCCGCAACATGCGTCCGCAGCCAGTGCGCGGCCATCAAGCACCGCCACGCGGAACCTGGCCACGCCGCGCAGGCAGGCCGCACCGAAGAAAAGCGTCCCGCGCCTGGTATTGTCCGGCAAACACGAGTTGGCCAGCCAAAATGAAACGCCCGTGGCACTGCAACTCGACACGCGCCTGCCTGACCTGACGCAAGCACATGCCAAAAAGTTGACGGCGACCGAAGTGTCGGACGAAAACACCGCATTGGCGCGCAAGCTTGCACACCTGGAAGCCCAGCTTGTTGCGCTGCAACGGCGCAATGACGCGCTCGAAGCCGCACAGCATGCTGCGTCTGCCGCAACGACCGCGCCCGTACCCGCCGCACCCACACAACCCCGCTGGCCGTTGTATCTGCTGGCGATGGCAATCGTGGCCGGCTTGACTGCACTGGCTGCCTGGCTGCTGCGCCGCAACCAGCCGTCTGCCCGGCCCGTACTTGGCGCCGACATGGACTGGATGCCGATGGGAAGGTCGGAAAAAACGCTGACCGAATTAAGCGCCGACCTGCCGGCCGACCTGTCATCCGCCTCCCCGCGCATGCCCGAAATCGCGCCGCCCCAGCAAACCAGCGGCACCGAGGTCAAGGACGACGTCCTCGACCAGGCCGAGGTGTTCATGGCTTTCGGGCACGGCGATCTCGCTATCCATCTGTTGCAGGAGCATCTGCGCGACGCACCCACCGAATCGCCAGTCCCCTGGCTATTGTTGCTCGACCTGTTGCACCGCGAAGGCGACGCCGCCGGTTACGCCGCGGCCAGCGCCGAATGTCGCCGCTATTTCAACGTCAATCTCACCGACCACCCGATTTCCCAGGACAGCGAGGCGGGCCAGGGGCTGGAGGCGTATCCTCATCTGCTGGAACAACTGGTGAAGATATGGAATACCCCCGAGATCGAAGCGTTCTTCCACGATCTGATCTACGACGATCGCGGCGGCACGCGGATGGGTTTCGAACCGGGTGCCTATCGCGACATCCTGCTGCTACGCTCAATCGCGCAGAATGCGTTGCAGTTCGCGGGCCAGGCGCCCGCTTCACCAAAATCCTGACGAGTCGACTGCGTATAATTCGGACTTTCGTTTTCACCCACTTTTATCATGCGTACTCTGATCTGCGGTTCTCTTGCTTTCGATTCCATCATGGTGTTTCAGGATCGCTTCAAGCATCACATCCTGCCCAACAAGATCCATATGTTGAACGTGTCATTCCTGGTCCCGGAGATGCGCCGCGAATATGGCGGCTGTGCCGGCAATATCGCTTACAACCTGAAGCTTCTGGGTGGCGAGCCGTTGATCATGGCGACCGTGGGAGACGATTTCAGCCCCTATGCGGCGCGTCTCGACATCCTGGAAATCCCGCGCGACTACGTTCGCCATATTCCTGGCACCTACACCGCCCAGGCCTTCATCACCACCGATCTCGATGACAACCAGATCACCGCCTTTCATCCCGGCGCGATGAATTATTCGCACGAAAACGACGTACAGCAGGTTCCGGACGTCAAGCTGGGCATCGTCGCGCCGGACGGACGTGACGGCATGCTGTCCCACATTCGCGGTTTTCACGAGGCAGGTGTGCCCTGCGTCTTCGACCCGGGCCAGGGCATGCCGCTGTTTTCCGGCGATGAATTGCTGGAGTGCGTGCACAAATCCAGCTACGTCATTCTCAACGACTATGAAGCCGAGCTGCTGCAAAGCCGCACCGGAGAAAACCTTGACTCGCTGGCCCAGCATGTCGAAGCGTTGATCGTGACACACGGCGGCGAAGGCTCCGTCATCCGCACGGCTGCCGGACAACTCAACATTCCTTCCGTACGCCCGGCAGCCATCGTCGATCCCACCGGCTGCGGCGATGCCTACCGCAGCGGTATTCTGTATGGCATCACCCACGGACTCGACTGGGAAACGTCCGGCCAGCTGGCGAGCGTAATGGGTGCGATCAAGATCGAGCATCGCGGCGGGCAGAACCACGCACCGAGTCGGCAGGAGATTGCCGGACGGCTCAAGATCGCGTTCGGCAAAACATTTTGAACCACGCCGGCGATCAATGGTCTCATCGGGCTATATATATAGTGTCAACAGAACGTAAAGACAGGATAAGCACCATGAAAAAACCCTCAGTAATCGTAGCCGCCACCCTGCTTGCAGCGAGTCTGGCCGTGCTTGGCGGCTGCGCCAGCGGCGTCGGCGGCAAGGACTACAGCCGCGACCAGACCCGAGCCGTGCAGGAAGTCCAGATGGGCGTGGTGGAATCGGTGCGCGAGGTCAATATTGAAGGTACCAAGACACCCATCGGCGCAGGCGCGGGTGCCGTCGTCGGCGGCGTGGCCGGCAGCACGGTCGGCAGCGGCAAGGGCAGCGTGGCCGGCGCGGCGATTGGTGCAGTTCTGGGCGGACTCGGTGGTGCCGCCGTGGAAGAAGGGACCACCCGCCAGAAAGGGGTGGAAATCACCGTCAGGCTCGATTCGGGACGGATGCTCGCCATCACCCAGGCAGCGGACGAACAGTTCCGGGTAGGGGATCGCGTGCGT
This sequence comes from uncultured Thiobacillus sp., assembly GCA_964452995.1. Classification (GTDB taxonomy): domain Bacteria; phylum Pseudomonadota; class Gammaproteobacteria; order Burkholderiales; family Thiobacillaceae; genus Thiobacillus. The sequence continues at coordinate 3,216 of CAYVOR010000088.1, read as the reverse complement.
GTCCTGTCTGGCGGCGGGACGACGCGCGTATCGCACTGAAGCCGGATCCGCAGCACGACACGCCATCTCACCGGATGCGTCTGACAATAAACCGGTGAGTCTCGCCGCCTTCCCCGCGCCACTGCGCCGTACCGTCCGCATCAGCCGGCTCGGGCTGCACCTTGCGTGGGGCGTGACGCTGGCGGGGCTGGTCTTCCCCCTGCTCGGCCCCGCGCAACGCGATCGCCGCATCATGGCCTGGTCCCGGGGCCTGCTCCAGGTGCTCGGCATACGCCCGCATCTGGACGCAGCGCCGCATTCACCAGGCGGTGCGCTACTGGTGTGCAATCATGTGTCGTGGCTGGATATTTACCTGATCTACGCGGCCCGACGCGTGCATTTCGTCTCCAAGGCCGAAGTGCGCAACTGGCCGGTGGCGGGCTGGCTGGCGCGCAAGACCGGCACGCTGTTCATCGAACGCGGCCGCCGTGCGGATACCGCACGCATCAACAACGAAATGCGCGCGCTGATGCAGACGGGCGCCTGGGTCGCGGTGTTTCCCGAAGGCACCACCAGCGACGGCCACGCTCTGCGGCGCTTCATGCCGTCGCTGCTGCAGCCCGCGGTTGAACTGAACTGCCCGGTCGTGCCGGCTGCCCTGCGCTATCGCACGCTGGACGGCGAATACAGCGCCGCACCCGCCTACATCGACAATCTCAGCATGTGGCAAAGCCTGAAAAAGATCATCAGTGAACCTGGTCTCGTCGCCGAACTGCATTTTGGCGATCCCATTCTGCCCAACGGCCACCGGCGCGAACTGGCGGCACAAGCGGAAGCCGCCACGGCCAGGCTGCTGGGTCTCAGGGTGCCGGAAGCCGGATCGGTTGGCATGGCACCGCAAACACCTGCCGGTCCTCCAGCCTGACAGCGCTCAGGCGGTCACCCCACACGCAACCGGTATCCAGCGCGATCAGATCGCTGCGGTTGATCAGCCCGAGCGTCGACCAGTGGCCGATGACGAGCGTCGCGGCCATGCTCTTGCGCCCCGGCACCTCGAACCACGGCAGCCAGCCGGCCGGCTGCGTGCCCGGCGCACCCTTGTGATGGAATTCCATCTCGCCCGCCGCTGAACAGTAGCGCAACCGGGTCAAGGCGTTGACGATCACCCGCAGACGCTCGACGCCCTGTAGCGCCGGATCCCAGGCGACCGGTGCATTGCCATACATCCGGGCAAAGAAATCGCGGTAATGTTCTCCCTGCAGCACCGCTTCGGCTTCCGCCGCATGCCGCATCACGTCGTCCACCGTCCAGCCCGGCAGCACCCCCGCGTGCACCATGAGGAAATCGTCTTCGCGCCAGGCCAGCTTCTGCTGGCGCAGCCAGTGCAGCAGTTCGTCGCGGTCCGGCGCGTTGAGGATAGCGTCGAGCGTATCGCCCTTGTGCATCCGCCCGAAGCCTTCGGCCAGCATCAGCAGATGCAGATCGTGGTTGCCGAGCACGTTGATGGCGGCATCGCCCAACTCCCTGACGGTCCGCAATGTCTCCAGCGAATCCGGTCCGCGGTTGACCAGATCGCCGACAAACCACAGCCGGTCGGCTGCGGGATCGAATCTGATCTTGTCCAGCAAATGCAGCAAGGGAGCATGGCATCCCTGAAGATCGCCAATGGCATAGGTAGGCATATAAAATACGGGTTCTTTGCGTGCTGTGTTGACCTCCATCATAGCGCGCCCGCCTGAACCTCTTGTGACCCCTGCGCCATGAAACCCCTGATCCGCCTGTTTTTCAGAACCCTGCGTCTCGTCCTCGCTCCCTTCATGCTCGCAAGCTATTGGCTGACGCGCCCCAAAGGCGTCGTGCGCCCTGCCGCCGAACAACAGGCGATCGATGCGCGCACGCGCAACCTGGCGCTGTATCACTATCCCACCTGCCCGTTCTGCCTGAAGACCCGGCGAACGATGCAGCGGCTTTCGCTCGACATCGAACTGCGCGATGCCCAGCATGACCCGGTCCACCGCGAAAAGCTGATCGCGGGCGGCGGCAAGCCGCAGGTTCCCTGTCTGCTGATTACGGACAAGACGGGTCAACAAACCTGGATGTACGAATCCGACGCCATCAATGCGTATCTGAGCCACGAATTCGGCGCGGCATGAGCCTGCTCGCCGCATTGAACCCGCCGCAACGCGAAGCGGCAAAATATCTCGACGGCCCGCTGCTGGTGCTGGCCGGCGCCGGCTCGGGCAAGACGCGCGTCATCACCCACAAGATCGCCTATTTGATTGGCGAGTGCGGCTACAAGCCGGGTTCGATCGCCGCCATCACGTTCACCAACAAGGCCGCGCGCGAGATGGCCGAACGCGCCGCCAGGCTGACCTCGAACGTCAACACCAAGGGCCTGATCGTCACCACCTTCCACTCGATGGGTCTTCGCATGCTGCGCGAGGACGCGAAGTTCGCCGAACTCAAACCGGCGTTTTCCATCCTCGATTCGGCCGATGCGGCGGGGATCGTGTCTGAAATTCTGAAAACGACCGACAAGCAGGAAATCCGTCGCGCGGTGTCGCGCATCTCGCTGTGGAAAAACGAACTGAAATCGCCCGCCGCCGCGCTCGCCACCGCCGAAGACGACAACGCGCGCGTCTACGCAAAAATATACGACCGCTATGACGCCACGCTGCGTGCCTACCAGGCGGTGGACTTCGACGACCTGATCCGCCTGCCTGCCGAGCTACTCGACACCCACGCGGAGTTGCGCGAGAAATGGCAGAACCGCCTGCGCCACATCCTGGTCGACGAATACCAGGACACCAACGTCGCGCAGTACCGCCTGCTGCAGAAGCTCACCGGCGTGCGCGCCGCGTTCACCGCGGTCGGCGACGACGACCAGGCGATCTATGGCTGGCGCGGCGCGTCGGCCGACAACCTGAAACAACTGCGCGAGGACTATCCGCACCTGCACGTGGTCAAGCTCGAACAGAACTACCGCTCGACCGTGCGTATCCTCAAGGCCGCCAACAGCCTGATTTCCAATAATCCCAAGCTGTTCGAGAAGCGGCTGTGGAGCGATCTTGGCCATGGTGACGCGCTTCAGGTCATGCCCACGCGCGACGACGAGCACGAGGCCGAATCGGTGGTGATGCGCCTCCTGTCGCACAAATTCCAGCACCGTACCGAATGGCGCGACTACGCGATCCTCTATCGCGGCAACTACCAGGCGCGCGTGTTCGAGCAGGCGCT
>CAYVOR010000087.1:0-8576 GCA_964452995.1 uncultured Thiobacillus sp. | reverse complement strand
TGTGCGCCAGGTAGCGGAACGGCTGCGCCAGCCGCCACTGCGGCCAGGTGTTGGTGGAAAAGCGCTGGTGGAACACTGCCAGGCTCGACGCAAAGCGCGCATCGCTGAGGTCGGGATAGAACACCGGCAGGTTGTCCGGCATCACCAGACCCTTGTAGCTGATGACGCGGCACGACAGCGTTGGCAGATAGAACACCTGATCGGTCGCTTCGCGCGCCTTTTCGGCGCGGCGGCGGGCAATGTAGAGCTTGCGCTCGAAATCGTCCTCGCTCATGCCCGCTGGTGCGTTGACGAACACCTGCTCGATGTGCGGCATGGACTCCAGCGCCGATTCGCCACATACGCTGGAATCGGTCGGCACCAGACGGAAGCCGGCCACCGTCAGCCCCTGCGCCTCAAGTTCGACCACCAGCGTGACGCGCGCCAACTCCTGCGGCGCGGCGTCGTGCGACAGAAACACCAGCCCGGCGGCATACAGACTGCCCAGCGTGAAGCCGGCTTCGGCCGCCACTGCGCGCAGGAAGGCATCCGGCTTCTTGAACAGGAGCCCGCAACCGTCGCCCGACAGACCGTCCGCCGCAATCGCGCCGCGGTGGGTCATGCACGCCAGTGAGCCGATCGCGTTGTGAACCAGGGTGTGGCTGGGCTGATTGTCGATCTGTGCGATCAGGCCGAAGCCGCAGCTATCCTGCTCGAAATCGGGCGAATACAGCGTCCCGTCCAGCCAGCCTTGTTGTCCCATGATTCCGTGTGCTCAGGCAATAGCGGCCGGCCCACGGCAAGCCGCAAAATTAAGGTGAAAAGTTCGGCATTTTAAACCCGGCACAACCCGCGCCGCAATATTTTTTTGGCGCGCTAACCTTGCTGCAGCAAGGGTTAGCGCCGGGTGCCACAAAAATGTGAGTGCCATTTCCGCCGAAAATTCCATCCCGCTTGTCGAGACACGGCGGCGCCATTTTATGAATACCCATGGGCGGGATCTTTTCAGGCGGCGAACCTGCGGCGGTCATCCCGGTGTGACAGCGTATCAATCAGGTGACACCCCATGCCGACACCGGATACCCGCCTGCCTCGCGTCGCGTCGCACCGCCCTGGTCGATTGACCGGATTGCGTTTGACCGCATCGCGCACGCGCGCATCGTCGACGAAGACACGTGGCTGTATGTGCTGGCTGCCGCATCGTTTGTGGAAAGCCTGTCTGATTTATACACCCGCAATCTGCTGGACTATATGGCGGACGATGCCGAAGTCAGCCACTGGCTGCGCGAGCGATGGGAACCCGAAAAGCTGCAGCACGGACGTGCCCTGCGGCGCTATGTGGAGACGGTATGGCCCGCGTTCGACTGGCCCGCGGCGTTTGATGGGTTCTGTGTCGACTATCGCCCCCATTGCAAGTCCGAGCTGCTGGAGCCCACGCGGGCGCTGGAGATGGTCGCGCGCTACGTCATTGAAACCGGCACTTCAGGGTTGTATGGCATGCTGCAGCGGATCAGCCCGGAACCGGTACTGGCCACGCTGGCAGGACATATCCGCAACGATGAAGTGGGGCATTACAAATACTTCTACCATTTTTTTCTGCGTTATCGGCAGCGCGAGCATCCCTCACGCTGGCAGGTCGCGCGCGTGTTGCGCCAGCGGCTGGGCGGGATCGGCCAGGAGGATGCCTACCTCGCGTTGAAAAACGCAGTGGCAGTGCGCAACCCGGGCCAGACATTCGGCCCGCAGAATTTTCAGTACTTTCAACACATGGCGGGGGCACTGGGCACGCGCCGGCTACCCCTACGACATGACGGTAAAAATGCTGCTCAAGCCCCTGTGCCTGCCCGGTTTCATCAATCACCTGGCGTTGCCGTTGCTGGTGCATCAGGCTCGGCGCGTCGTGGCGCCGTGATGGAGGCTGCACACGCTGCAGCGTTTTGCCGTCGCGTTCATGAGTCAACTTCTTGTGCCGCTGACCGCAATGCCTGCGGCAGGCAAACTGAACGTGACTCAGCGGCCTGTTGCTTGCTGGACGCGCGCCGTTCCTGTTTTGGCGTCACCACTCGGTACGAAATTGCAGCCCCCACACCGGCCGCTGGCTACGCAGATAAGCAGAGCGTGCCATAGCCGCATCATCCAGCGCCGCTACCGGCAACGGCATCCCGACAGGCTGCCAGCGCAGCGTCGACTTGATTCCGAACAGGCGGTCGGTCTCCGCGCTGAGCACGCCCAATGGGTCAGTGACGACCAGCAGCGTCTTGTCCGCCCAGTTGAGTTCGCCGGGCTTGGCGCGGATGCGGGCCCGCAACGGCGTAAACAGATATTCGCCGATGAGCGCGCCGGCCACCGGCGTCACCACCAGATCCTGCGCCGACACGGGTTCGGCCAGCGCCTCCGCGCCGTATTCGAACATGGCTGACAACAACGCGGAGTACCAGAAGGACTGGGTTCGATCCAGCCCGCGCTCTCGTGCCTGGACGTAATAGGCGCCGCCCCAGTAGGGGTGCAGGACATAGTTGATCCACCAGCGGTCATCGTCCCATACCACCTGACTGACATTGTTGCGCCACTTCTCCGCGCTGTAGTTCTTCTTTTGTTCGCTATCCCAGCCTGAAATACTCTCCGGCGCGGCGTACAACACCGCAATCGCCGCAAACTGGTAGCCGAGGAAGTACGTGACATCGCGGCCGACCCCGCCCCAGTCCGGCTTGTCGGGCGCCATGCCTCGCCAGTCATAACCCGCCGCCTGCACGTTGGTGGGTTCGTGTAGCGCCATGTTCTGGCTGATGAACGGGGCATGCGTCGCCGCGGGTGCCAGCGGCGGGTAGCTACCCCGGTCTGTCAGTTCGGCAGCGACCGCAGGCAGCAGCACACAGCAGGCACTGAATGCCAGACCAAGGCGCGCACTAAGCGTTCGCTCGGTGCCATGACGTACAGGCTGTGACAATCGGAGACGTGGCATCAAATTGGTGTTGATGAAGTCAGGCTACATTGTGCGGCGGGATCGGCGCCATGCCAACTGAAAGTCTTTGTCAGCAGAGCATGGGGATGCAGCGGCAGGCTTTTTCAATCGCTGAAATGAAAAACGGCAGCCTCCCTCATTTGGTAGTATCGCGCTTTCACGTGTTGCCGAATCACCGATTGGCTTCCCAGGCCGACGCCCTGGTCTTCCGGCTGGCAGGCTTTTCAGCGGACAGTGCGCCCCGTGTGTTGGCCGCCTCTCCCCAATCCAGACAACCCGAAGAGAAGTCATGCCGCAGAAATTTGTTGAATGGATCAGCTGGCTGGAACTGCACCCCGTTTCCTACACGCTGCTTTCCCTCGCCATCCTGTGCCTGCTGGCCTGCGTCGCCAACTGGCTGACCAAACACATCCTGCTGCGCGGCCTGCGCCATCTGATCAGCCGCTTCGCGCTTGCCGAGACACCCGAGCTGACGCCCCTACGCGTCATCGGCCGGCTCGCCAACATCGTTCCGGCGCTGGTCCTGACCCTTGGCATCCGGATGGTTCCGAATTTGCCGGAACCGCTCGTCGCGGTAGTGGAGAATGTCTGCAGCGCGTTCATCGTGCTGACCATCGCGCTCGCCATCAACGGTGGCTTGAATCTGGTGGGTGATCTGTATCAACGCCGCCCGGATGCCGATCGCCGCCCGATCAAGGGTTATCTGCAGGTGGTGAAAATCATCGTCTACGTGATCGCCATCATCCTCATGGTCGCCATCCTGATCGACCGTTCGCCGCTGATCCTGCTGTCCGGCATCGGCGCCATGGCCGCGGTACTCATGCTGATTTTCCAGGACACATTGCTTTCCCTCGTGGCCAGTGTGCAGCTCAACTCCAACGACATGGTCCGGGTCGGTGACTGGATCGAGGTGCCCCAGCTCCACGCCGATGGCGACGTCATTGACATCGCCCTGCATACCGTGAAGGTGCAGAACTGGGACAAGACCATCACCACGATTCCAACCAAGCGCCTGATTAGCGATTCCTTCAAAAACTGGCGTGGCATGAAAGAATCGGGTGGACGGCGCATCAAGCGCAGCCTCTACCTCGACCAGAATAGCGTGCACTTTCTCTCCGACGAGGAGCAGCATCGACTGAGCCGTTTTGCGCTGCTCGACGGCTATCTGTCGGACAAGGAAGCCGAGCTGAAGGCGTGGAACACGAGCTTGTCGAGCGACAACACAGACCAGGTGAATCACCGCCGCCAGACCAATATCGGGATTTTTCGTGCCTACGTGGAACGTTATCTGCGCGCGCACCCGGGCATCAATCAGAATATGACGCTGATCGTACGCCAGCTTGCGCCGACCGCCGACGGCCTGCCGCTCGAACTGTACTGCTTCACCAACACCACTGCCTGGGTCGCCTACGAAGGCCATCAGTCGAACATCTTCGACCATATGCTGGCCATCCTGCCGGAATTCGGCCTGTGTGTTTTCCAGCATCCCAGTGGCGCCGATTTGCGCGCAATGCGCGGGTTGGGGGACGCCACGCCATCCACCCCGGCCGCGTCATGAGTGCCACAGAAGCTTAGCGATCCGGCCGCCGGATCCAGTCGACAAGATTCACGCTGGCCCCCAAAAAAACAGCTTATCGAAGGAAGAAATGTGACGAACAACTGGATGAAGATGATCGATGCGTGCAGTGCAAGCGCCCTCGCGTCAGGCGCGCTGCAGCCGGTGCAAGTCGGGCAGACCGGAATGGAAGAGGGCGGTCTGCGCTTCATCGTGCGCTGGGTGTCTTCGCTGGCGGTGAAGGATGCCGCCAGGGTGGCGATTCCCGGCGGTCCGCGCGATCCGGACTTCAACCCCTTCCTCAATCCCGAGATCGACCTGACAGTCGGCCCCATTGGGCACGAGCACGTCGCGATCCTGAACAAGTTTCCGCTCTGCGCGCGACATCTGGTCCTGGCCAGACGTGCGTTCGAGGAGCAGTTGCTGCCGCTGACACACAGCGATTTCACCGTGCTCGCCATGATCATGAGCGAGGCGGGTGGTATCGGTCTTTACAACGGCGGCACGGCGGCCGGCGCGAGCCAGCGCCACAAGCACCTGCAGTGGATGCCCGAGGCAGCAGGCAATGCCAGCCTGGGCCTTTACGCGGGCGGCCTGCCGGCCGACCTGCCCGAACACGGCGTGGCAACGCATCCTGCCCTGGCGATGAAGCACTGCTTCGTGCGCGTGCGCGGTGGCAAGGATGTGGCGGTCGAGGTGGCCGCGAACAGCCTGCATGGAGGTTTTGTGCGTGCCTGCGACGAACTGGATCTCAAGCCGGGGACCGATGGCCTGCTGCCACCGTTCAATCTGCTGGCCGGCGCGGGCTGGCTGCTGATGTTGCCGCGCAGTCAGGAACACTTCGAGGGGATTTCGATGAGCGCGGTGTGCTTTGCGGGAACGCTGTATACGCGCACGCCGGAGCAGATCGAGGCCATTCGCCGTGTCGGACCGTTGCAGGCCCTGGCCGCTGTAGGCTACCCGCTGAGTCCGCCGTCAGGCGAGACGGTTGCCTGATTGTGAGGGGTCTGGTTTTGCGGTGGGCGGGGCCTTGGCAGAAGCAGGCTGACCCCGGATCAAAGATCACAGGCCAGGGTGCGGATGGCCGTGCAGAGTGCGCGGGCCTGCTTCCTTGAATGGATGTTGCGTTGCAATAGGGTGTTCCCCCCGAGGCGTGAGGCTGGCACTGATCGATCGCGAATGGCAAGACAAGCTTGATAAACTCGCTTCCTTGTTCGACCCGGAGGAATGAGTAAATAGTCCTCAAACAACAATACGACACAACGCATATGTTCGAACAAGCCTTCAAAAACATCGACGACGTCCTCTGGAAAGAGGCCGGCTGCACCACCGAACTCGACTACACCGAGCAGACCTCCTGGCTGCTGTTCCTGAAATATCTGGACGGGCTGGAGCAGGACAAGGCGATGGAGGGCGAACTGGAGGGGAAGAAGTACACCTTCATCCTCGACACGCCCTACCGCTGGGAAAGCTGGGCGGCGCCGAAGGACAAGAACGGCAAGCTCGACCACAACAAGGCGCTGACCGGCGACGACCTGCGCGACTTCGTTGACCGCAAGCTCTTCCCCTACCTGCACGGCTTCAAACAGAAGGCCAGCGGACCGAACAAACAAGAAGCCCATCGCGCGGCGGCTGACCGATCCCGCGATATTCCTTCCCGAGGAGAACCCCGTCTCCGTGTTCATGGCGGGTTCGCCGGGGGCCGGCAAGACGGAAGCCTCGATCGAATTGCTGAATGCCGTGGACGGCGCGGCGACCATCCGCATCGACCCCGATGACCTGCGGAACGAATTCGGGGCGTATGACGGCCGCAATGCCTGGCTCTTCCAGAAGGCGGTGTCGGTGCTGGTCGAGAAAATCCACGACATGGCGCTCGAACAAAGCCAAAGTTTTTTGCTGGACGGGACGTTATCCAGCTACGAGAAGGCTTATGAGAACGTCCGGCGTTCCCTGAAGAAGGGGCGCGTGGTGCAGATTCTGTATGTGTATCAGGAACCGCTGCTGGCGTGGCAGTTCGTGCAGGCCCGGGAAGCCGCCGAGGGCCGGCGAATATTGCAGGAAGACTTTATCAATCAGTACTTTGCCGCGCGCGAGGTGGTCAACCGGCTCAAGAGGGAGTTTGGACCGGAGATCCGCCTCGACCTGCTGCTGAAGAACATCGACAACTCGCACCGGATGTTCAAGGCGGGGGTCGACCAGATCGACCACCACATCCCCGAAAAGTACTCGCGGGCGGACGTTGTCGAATTGCTGAAGATGAATTAGAGTGAGCTTATGAAGATCATGAAAGTACTCTTCTCTGGCCAGAAAAAGCGCGCGGTCGTTGCCTCGACGCCTTTCTCGGAATTCATTCGTAACGCCTCTTCTGCCGAGAAAAAGAAGGTATATACGGTGGTTCTGCAGAAGGCCACAGAAAGACAACAGGCTGTCGCCGCTCGCAAAGAGAACCCTCCTGCCCAGGCGTTCTAACGCCTGTCTGTAACGCGTATTCCCGCCTAAGAATGTAATATCCGTCCCGAGGGGACAGGGATATTACATATGAACGAAGCCGAAACCCGGGCCGAACACATCGATCCTGCGCTGGCAGCCACCGGTTGGGGCAAGGTCGAGGGCAGCCGAATCCGGCGCGAATACCCGATCACCCTTGGCCGCATCGAAGGCCACGGCAAACGGGGCAAGGCGCTGACCGCCGACTATGTGCTGGAGTACCGCAACACCAAGCTGGCGGTGGTCGAGGCCAAGGCATGGGCCAAGGAACTGACGGAGGGCGTGGGCCAGGCCAAGGATTACGCGGGCAAGCTCGCGATCCGCTTTACCTATGCCAGCAACGGCCAGGGCATCTATGGCATCGACATGGATACCGGCGCCGAGGGCGAACTGGCACAGTACCCGACGCCGGAAGAACTGTGGAACCTGACCTTCGCGGCCCCAAACGCCTGGCGCGACCGCTTCGCCGCCGTGCCGTTCGAGGACAAAGGCGGATTCTTCCAGGGACGCTACTACCAGGACATCGCCATCGAGCGGGTGCTAGAGGCAATCACCGACCACCAGCAGCGCATCCTGCTGACACTGGCGACCGGAACGGGCAAGACCTTCATTGCCTTCCAGCTTGCCTGGAAGCTGTTCCACAGCCGCTGGAACCTGAGCGACTGGAAGGCCGACAGAGAGCCGACGCGCCGGCCACGCATCCTGTTCCTGGCCGACCGCAACATCCTGGCCGATCAAGCCTACAACGCTTTCTCCGCCTTCCCCGAGGACGCGCTGGTGCGCATCGAGCCGGCGGACATCCGCAAGAAGGGCAAGGTGCCGAAGAACGGCAGCCTGTTCTTCACGATCTTCCAGACCTTCATGAGCGGGCCGCCGCAGAACGGCAAGCCCTCACCCTATTTCGGCGAGTATCCGCCGGACTTCTTCGACTTCATCGTCATCGACGAGTGCCACCGGGGCGGCGCCAACGACGAAAGCAACTGGCGCGGCATCCTCGACTACTTCGCCCCCGCCGTGCAGCTTGGCCTGACCGCCACGCCCAAGCGCCGCGACAACGTCGACACCTATGCCTATTTCGGCGAGCCGGTGTTCATCTATTCGCTCAAGGAGGGAATCAACGACGGCTTCCTGACGCCCTTCCGGGTCAAGCAGATCGCGACGACGCTGGACGAGTACGTCTATACGCCCGATGACACACTGGTCGAAGGCGAGATCGAGGCCGGCAAGCGCTACGAGGAAGCCGACTTCAACCGGATCATCGAGATCCGCGAGCGGGAGAAAAAGCGGGTCGAAATCTTCATGTCGCAGATCGACCAGCGGGAAAAGACGCTGGTGTTCTGTGCGAACCAGGCCCATGCGCTAGCAATCCGTGACCTGATCAACCAGATCAAGATCAGCACCGACCCGCTCTACTGCGTGCGCGTAACTGCAAACGACGGCGCGCTGGGCGAGCAGTACCTGCGGGACTTTCAGGACAACGAGAAGACCATCCCCACCATCCTGACCACGTCGCAGAAGCTCTCGACCGGCGTGGACGCCCGCAACGTGCGCAACATCGTGCTGCTGCGGCCGATCAATTCGATGATCGAGTTC
>CAYVOR010000086.1:0-8786 GCA_964452995.1 uncultured Thiobacillus sp. | reverse complement strand
TGCCCGGATCTTCTCGGCAAGTTGAAGCGCGTTGTCCAGGGTCGCATGTTCCATCAACACGGCAAATTCGTCGCCGCCAATGCGCGCGACCGTGTCGCGCGCGCGCACCTGGCTTTTCAGCAATGCGGCGATCTGCCGCAGCAGTTCATCCCCCGCAATATGCCCGCAGGTGTCATTAATGAGCTTGAACTGATCGAGATCCAGGAAACACAACATGTGCGCGTCTTCCGGACCGGAATCTCTTTCCGGCAATTGCTGGAAACGCCGTTCCAGTTCACGCCGGTTGATCAGGTTGGTCAGCCCATCGTGGGATGCCTGGTACGCAAGCCTGTCCTCAAGATAGCGTTTCTCGGTGATGTCGCGGCAGACAGCCAGCAGCCTTTGAGCGCTGCCGCCCGGCTCCAGAATCGCCCGCTGATGCACCCAGAATATCGACCCGTCCTTTCTGATCTTGCGGTATTCGATATCAACCTTCGCCTCCGGATCCTTAAAGATATTTTCCATGGCATTGAACACGGCATGCTGGTCTTCGGGGTGCATCACCATGGCGACAGACTCGCCGATCAGTTCGTGTACCTCGTATCCAAGCATGCTGGCGCCCGTCTGGTTGATCGACAGAATCTCGCCGCTCGCACTGATGGTGCAGTAGATGTCGGGGGCATTCTCGTAGAGGGCCTGATAACGCGCCTCGGTGATTTTCAGCGCTTCTTCGGCCCGGACGGTATCCGTAATGTTCCTGAATATGCCGCGTGTCGATATCACGCCCTCTTCTTTGATCATCGATCCGCAATCCCCAACAAGATGAACGGTGTCACCCGACTTGCTGACGAATTTGAAATCGATGCGGACCAAGGATTCGCCGTTCATCAGACGGCGGAAGCGATCCTGGCAGCAGATCATGCTGTCGGGATGCAATACATCCACCAGTCTGAGCGACTTTACCTCCAGCTCGGTATAGCCCAGGGTCTCCCTCCACGCCCGGTTGGTGTAAGTGATGCGACCATCCGGGGCAATGCACTGGATCAGATCGGTGGTGTTGTCGAAAACATCGAGATAGCGCTCCTCGCTTTCAAGCAATCGTTTCTCGAGCAGGCGGTGGGCGTGGTCTTGCTCGGCATTCTTGAGCAGGGTGTCTACGAGGCGCGGGAGGATCTGCAGGTATTGCGCATCGTGCTGAATAAACGGACCCATGCCCAACTCAAGGCAGCGCAGGGCAATCTCGTCGACGCCCGTGTCCTTGATGAGGACAACGGGCAGATCAATGCCTTTTTCGGATAGCAGGCTCGCCAGATCAAGCGCAGAAAAATCCGGCAGGCCGAGGTCACTGAATGCCAGATCCCAGTCCGGGTTTGCGAGCGCCTCGTCCAGGGCATGCGCATTGTCGATACGGCGAAATACGATTTTCGGGAAGTGGCTGATCAACGCCTCCTCGACAGCGGTGGCTGATTCAATGGAGGTGGCCATCAATACGCTGATCAATTCTCCCGACATTGTCTCACCTCAAGAAGAACAGCTTGTGAACCAGATTCGCGCTGAACAATATCGGCCAATTCAGGCGGCACCTGCATTAACAGTGCCCATCATTAATACGCTGACCCGATGCGCAAGCAACCACAACAGTCCGTGCGTCAGTTCGTGGACGGTTGCGGGCGTGCCCTCCAACCCGTGCCGCGCCCGCGTCGCCCGCATGATCGCCGCGAGTTTACTGACCGTGAGGCTTCCATCCGGCAATCCGGGCAGGCGCGCCGGGGTGCATCCAGATCCATCGCCACATGGCGCGCACTGCGCACCACCCAGGCAGGCGATGTCGCCTGCAAGCGCGCCAGGGCATGCGCGTTGCGGTCCTGTCATCTCAAGCTTTGATCAATTCTGCCGAAAAATACTATATCAATCATGGTTCCCACAATGGAAAATTGTAAAAACACCCGTCTGTCGAGATGCGATGTGGTGCAAGAAGAGGTTCCGCCCTTTTTCCATCAGTCACCCATGAAAAGACAAACTTATATTGAACCTGCAATCCGCAGCATTGCAGGCGGGTTCATTGTTATCTGCGGCCTGCTGATTTATCTGACCCCGCAATGGACCTGGCTGTGGATTTCCATCCTGATCTTCGTCGGCTTCAATTTGTTCCAATCGGGTTTCACCAAATTTTGCATGATGGAGATTCTGCTGAAGAAAGTGAATTTCCGCAGCGAACTCGACGAAATCAAAAACCTGAACCGGGCCAATGCAGAGGCCGAGGCAAGAGCCGCGTTTTATGACACGCTGGGATTGCTGAATGAAGTTGTCATCGAGCTGGGACAGGACGGTACGCTGGTTTTCCTGTCCGAGCACTGGCGTGAACTTCTTGCGGAAGATCAACCGGACAATGTCTCCTTCCTGGGCAACCCCTTTACCGACTTCCTCCATGAGGCAGACAGGGCGCCATTCGAACAAATTCTACAAGCGCTGCTGGAAGAAAATGCGGGCATGGTAAGCATGCGCTTTCGCATGCTGCGCGAAGATCCGCTTGAACACTGGGTAGAGGGAAAGTTTGCCTTGTACCACAAGCAGGACAGGGTACGCGGCATACGTGGCGTGCTGCGCGACGTAACCGAAGCGCACAAGCAGGAAAAACGCATCCGCCACATGGCCATGCACGATGCCCTGACCAGCCTGCCAAACCGGGTACATCTTGACGTTCGGATAAGCGAGGAAATCAGGCACGCGTGCAGCGCCCACTCGAAATTTGCCCTGCTGTTCATAGATCTGGACAACTTCAAGCAGATCAACGACTTGCACGGTCATAAAACCGGAGATCAATTCCTGATCGATGTCGGCAATATTCTTCGCGTCAATCTGCGTGAAACGGATATGCTGGCACGCTGGGGCGGCGATGAGTTTGTGGTGCTGCTACCTGTTTTCCAGGATCCGGAAGCGACTCGCAAGTTTGCAAGCGATCTGATGCACACCTTGCAGCACAGCCTCGACAAGCTTTACAGCGATACGCTTGTAACGCTCAGTGTCGGCATCGCCATTTATCCCGATGACGCCTCCACTGGAGAAGCGCTGCTGGTGCAGGCCGACAAGGCGCTTTACTACGCGAAAGCGCAAGGCCGAAACAAGATCCAGTTGTTCAGCGACATGCTGACCCAGGCCACGGGCTATGAAGATGTGGGCATGACTTCGCGTTTCATGGCCGCAGTCAAACGGGGCCTGCTCCAGGTTCACTATCAACCGGTCATGAATGCCAACAATCCAGGTCGCGTTGTCGGTGTGGAAGCGCTGGCACGCTGGCATGACGACGAGTATGGCTGGGTGAGCCCGGCAAGCTTCATTCCCCTGGCGGAGAATCTCGGGCTCATCAACGAAGTGGGACGACAGGTACTGGAACAGGCTCTACATCATTTCAGCCAATGCAGCGGCGCCTCTGCCGGATTGAAATTGGCAGTAAACATTTCGAAACGCCAACTGATGTCCGAAGATTTTTATCCCATGCTGCTGGGCATGGTGCAGGAATTTGGCCTATCCCCCGGGCAGATCAAGCTGGAAATTACAGAGAGTATTGCCCTGCACGGCATCGAAGTGGCCAAGGGCTATCTGCAAAAACTCTCGGATGCAGGCTTCGCCTTGTCGCTGGACGACTTCGGCACGGGATTTTCATCACTCTCCCATGTGCATGAACTTCCTTTCGACGAGATCAAAATCGATATTTCGTTCGTCCGCCGCATCAAGACCCCGGAAGGCCGGGTCCTGGTCAAAACGATCGTGGAAATGGGGCACGCCATGCAACTGAGCCTGGTTGCCGAAGGCGTCGAGGACCACGAAACAGCACTCATCCTCCAGGGGATGGGAGTGGAAATGCTGCAGGGCTATTACTTCAGCCCTCCCATGTCGAAGGAAAACTGCACCGGCTTCATTGCCAAATCCCAAACGGAAATACGACAGTTGGCGCAAGTCCGCTGACCATGCTTGCCATCGGTCAGGCTGCCAGCAACCCCTGGCGCGCAAACAGCCACACCTGCCGGTGCGTCATGGCCCGGACAGCTTCCCGCGTCTGATCGTATCCCGCATCAGCCAGCACGTTCTGCAGGATGGTCGCGAGCTCATCGAGCGTGCGGCTGCCAGCCAGCAAACCCAGCAGAATGCGTCCGGGCTCATCGAGGTCCAATGCCGCATGGCGCGCGCCGCTCACTGTCCAGCCAGGCGACGTTGCCTGCAAGCGCGCCAGGGCATGCGCGCAGGGCCGTTCGGTCGGCTCGGTCGCGTACGGCATCGTATCCACGCCGGGGATTACGCCGTGCGCCATCACCAGCTGGAACAAGGCATTCCGGAAAGCCGTCTCGTTGATTTCATCGACGACATCGTAATCGGCCATCGTCTGCCGGGCAGCCGCCAGCAGGTCCGCGTAGGCCAGTGCGGCGGGATATGCTGCCGACAGGATCATTGCCGCCGCCTTCATGGCGGGATAGGCGACCGGGAAAACATCGCCTGCCGGATTGACGAAGGACTGTTCGCTCGCCGACTCGAGATCGATTTCGTCATCGCTGCGCAGATCCGCGTAGAACGCCAGCCCTGCCAGTGCGTCGGTCTGTGGCGGCTGGGCGCACGGCGCATCGGCCCGTGCAATCAGCGCCCGGCGAAAGCGGATGGCGTGTGCCTCGTCGAGTGCGGCTTCGGCATCCAGCCAGCGGCCGGCCATGCTTTCGGGAATCAGCCCCCAGGCATCCTCGAGTTCGACTACCGCGTGGCGTGGCCCGGCCTCGCCGACATAGCGCAGGCCATGATCGTCGAGCTGCGCGGCGAATTCGGCAAACTGCATCGGCGTATTGCAGTCGGCCAGATACTCATGGAACAGGTAGGACGGCGCGGCTGATTTCAGATAGGCGATTTCCTTCAGCAGCACCGGATCGCGCCATTCAGCTTCGAGCTCGTCCAATACGCGCCGGGCTTCCGCAAAGCGTGCGGGAGCGGTCAGACCGGCCGCCGTGCGCTCGAGCAACGCCGCTCGCAGGGGCAGCAGCCGCGCCCAGCCCGCCGTGACATTGAAACTGACATAGGCCACGCCGTGCGGGGTCAGATGACGCCGGCATACGTCGAGCAATGCACGCTGAATCGCCGGCGGTACCCAGGAAAACACGCCATGCGCGATGATGTAATCGAATTCGCCCAGGTCTGCAGGCAGCGCAGCCAGGTCGCCATGCATGATGCAGACATTGGACAGGCCCAGGCGGCGAATGAAATCGGCTCCCGCTTCCGCCTGCACGCGCGACAGTTCCACACCCACGCAGTCGGATTGCGGCCAGCGCCACGCCAGGGGAATCAGGTTGCCGCCCGAGGCACATCCGAGTTCGAGGATGCGCGCCTGGGTCGGATCGGGGGCGTCGAAGCCGTGCAGCTTCGCCGCCGCAGCCAGAAAATCCGGCTGGGTTTCAGGCAGGGGCAGGCTGTCGTAGGGCAGTTCGTCGTAGCTGGCGAGCGTTTCCATGGCGGCGATTGTCGCAGCCCCGCCGAAGCCGCTCAACCCGGCCCGGCTTAATGTCCGCGTGAGCCGGGTTTGGACGAGAACAGCGCCGCCTGCGGCCGCGGTTTGCGCGGCTGTGACGGATTCGGATTGGTCCGGCTGGGCGCAGGTCGGGCTGCGGGTTTCGCGCTGCCCGGTGTCGATGCGCCCTGCGGCGCACGGTTCGACGCATGGCGATTGCCCGCTTGTGCCTGCCTTGAATTTTGCCCCTGGCGCTGGCCGCCGCGCCCCTGCGGCGGTCGCGGCGGGCGTTCGTCGGACATCAGTTCGGATTTGGGCGGCGGCGTGAAGCCTTCAACCTCGACGCGCACGATCGAGCGTTTAATCAGCTTCTCGATATCGCGCAGATAGCCGATTTCCTCGTCGTCCACCAGCGACAGGGCCGAGCCCGTGGTGCCGGCGCGACCGGTACGACCGATGCGGTGCACGTAGTCTTCCGGCACGTTGGGCAGTTCGAAATTCACCACCTGCGGCAATTGGTCGATGTCGATGCCGCGCGCAGCGATGTCGGTGGCCACCAGCACGCGCACGCCGCCGTCCTTGAAGCTTGCCAGCGCCTTGGTGCGCGCCGCCTGGCTCTTGTTGCCGTGGATCGCGGCGGCGGTGATGCCGTCCTTGTTGAGCTTCTCGGCCAGCTTGTTGGCGCCGTGCTTGGTACGGGTGAACACCAGCACCTGCTGCCAGTCGTGGCGCTTGATCAGGTGCGCCAATAAATCCCGTTTGTGCGCCTGCGGCACCCGGTGCATCGACTGCTCGATGATCTCCACGGTGGTGTTGCGGCGCGCGACCTCGATGCTCTTGGGGTTGTGCAGGAGGCCGTTAGCGAGCGTGCGGATCTCGTCGGAGAAGGTCGCCGAGAACAAGAGGTTCTGGCGCTGCTTCGGCAGCACCGCGAGCACTTTCTTGATGTCGCGGATGAAGCCCATGTCGAGCATGCGGTCGGCTTCGTCGAGCACCAGGATTTCGACGCCGGACAGGTCGACCGTCTTCTGCCCGAGGTGGTCGAGCAGGCGGCCCGGCGTGGCGACCAGAATGTCGACGCGCGACTTCAGCGCCTTGAACTGCGGGTTGATGTTGACGCCGCCGAACATCACCATCGAGGTGAGCGACAGGTACTTGCCGTAGGTCTTGACCGATTCCTCGACCTGCGCCGCGAGCTCGCGTGTCGGCACCAGGATCAGGCAGCGCGGACGACCCGGTTTCGGGGCCTGCGCGGCGCGCGTCGACAGGTGATGCAGGATTGGCAGGGTGAAGCCGGCGGTTTTCCCTGTTCCTGTTTGGGCGGCGGCGAGCAGGTCGCCGCCCGCCAGCACCTGCGGGATCGCCTGTGCCTGGATCGGGGTGGGCATGGTGTAGCCGGCATCGGCAATGGCGCGCAAAATGGGTTCGACGAGGCCGAGCTCGACAAAAGCCGGGCTGGCAACAGTTGTTTCAGTAGTCATGTAGTTTTTTTCCTGCGACGGCCTGTTGCGCTTGTGGCAACACCAATCGAGGCAGACGGACAGCGATCGTGAGATCAATCGAAAACCCGCAACGATTGGGGGAAGCGGGTGGTCCGGCTTGGCAGCCAGACGGGAAATGTTCGGGTGGTGGGCAGTACAGGGTTTGAACCTGTGACCCCCGCCGTGTGAAGGCGATGCTCTACCGCTGAGCTAACTGCCCCGAAGCGGCGCGAATTAAACCACAACCGGGCAGACAAGGTCAATTTCGGCCGCGTCGGTGACAGTCAGCGCAGCCGGGTAAAATAGCGCCTTTCCCTGCTTCCAGGCCGTCATGATCCGCACCCGTTTCGCCCCCTCTCCCACCGGCTATCTGCATATTGGCGGCGCACGCACCGCGCTGTTCTCATGGGCCTTCGCGCATCACCACGGCGGTCAGTTCATCCTGCGCATCGAAGACACCGACATCGCGCGCTCGACCCCGGAGGCGGTGCAGGCGATCCTCGACGGCATGGCCTGGCTCGACCTCAATCACGACGAAGGCCCGTTCTACCAGACCAGGCGGCTGTACCGCTACAAGGAAGCCATCGAGCAGATGCTGGCCGGCGGCCAGGCCTATCTGTGCTATTGCAGCCCGGAAGAACTCGACGAAATGCGCGAAGCGCAGCGTACGCGCGGCGAAAAACCGCGCTACGACGGCCGCTGGCGTCCCGAACCTGGCAAGACGCTGCCAGTGCCGCCGTCCGGCGTGCAGCCGGTGGTGCGCTTCAGGAATCCCACCGAAGGAACGGTTTCGTGGAAGGATCTGGTCAAGGGCGCCATCGAGTTTTCCAACAGCGAGCTCGACGACCTCGTCATCGCGCGCGCCGACGGCACGCCCACCTATAATTTCTGCGTGGTGGTCGACGACTGGGACATGCGGATCAGCCACGTCATCCGCGGCGACGACCACGTCAACAACACGCCGCGCCAGATCAATATCCTGAAAGCCCTAGGCGCGGCGGTGCCGCAGTATGCGCACCTGTCGATGATCCTCGGCGACGACGGCACCAAGCTGTCGAAACGTCACGGCGCGGTGTCGGTGATGCAGTATGCCGACGAAGGCTATCTGCCCGAAGCCGTGATCAACTACCTGGCGCGGCTCGGCTGGTCGCACGGCGACGCCGAGATCTTCAGCCGCGAGCAGTTCGTGCAGTGGTTCGACCTCGACCGCATCACGCCATCGGCCGCGCAGTTCAACACCGAAAAACTGCGCTGGCTCAACCAGCAATACATCAAATTGGCGGACGACGCCCGGCTCGCCGGGCTCGCACGCCCCTTCCTGATCCGCAATGGCGCCACGCTGGACGATGGTCCCGACCTCGCCGCAGTGTGCGCACTGGTGAAGGAGCGTGCCGCGACGATCGTGGAACTGGCCGATGCCGCCACGCTGTTCTATCGCACCCTGCATCCGGCGCCCGAATTGCTGGCGCAGCATGTCACCCCGGACATCCTGCCGGCGCTGGCCGATCTGGTTGCACGTCTGGAGCCGCTGACCTGGGAACGCAGCGCCCTCAGCGCCGCGTTCAAGGAAACACTCGCCGCGCACGGACTCAAGATGCCCAGGCTGGCGATGCCGGTGCGCGTGCTTGTCACGGGCGAAGCGCAGACCCCGGCGATCGACGCCATGCTTGAACTGATCGGGCGGGACAAGGTGCTCGAGCGTCTGAAAGCGGGGCTGCAGGCCGCACATGCCTGACCGATTCCGCTATAATGCGCGCTGTTTTTCGCCGGCGTAGCTCAGTTGGTAGAGCAGCGCATTCGTAATGCGAAGGTCGCCAGTTCGATTCCGGCCGCCGGCACCA
>CAYVOR010000085.1:6898-8920 GCA_964452995.1 uncultured Thiobacillus sp. | reverse complement strand
CCGACCTTGGCTTCGATCTCGCCCTGGTCGTTCTTGAATTCTTCGAGGGGAATCAGGCTCTCGGACTTGAGGCCGGCATTCACCGTCACGAAGTTGTGGTCGATGCCGACGATTTCGGCAGTGATGACTTCACCCTGACGCATTTCCTGATGTTCGAGGGATTCCTCGAACAGGGCGGCAAAGCTTTCCATGGATTCGGGAGTGGACTTAGCGGTAGCAGTTGACATTAAAAACCTTCTTGTCCGTCGGTAAGGACGGGGTTCGTTGCAAAATCGCCAGCCTGCAGGCGCAGGTCCGGCACGGGTCATGACTTCATGGCTTGCTGCGGGCCAGACACATAGCGTAGTGAGCCAGCACCGCCTGCACGGCCGAGGCGACATCCATATGGGTCGTGTCGAGCAACAATGCATCCGGCGCGGGTTTCAACGGCGCTACGCTGCGGGCGGAATCGCGCGCATCGCGGGCCTGCATATCCGCAACAAGGGCCGTTAGACTAGCAGAGTTCCCCTTTCCGATCAACTGCTTATAGCGCCGCTCGGCACGCGCCCCGGCGCTGGCTGTCAGGAAGATCTTGGCCGCCGCCGCCGGGAACACCACGGTGCCCATGTCGCGGCCGTCGGCCACCAGGCCGGGTGGCTGGCAATAGGCGCGCTGACGGTCGAGCAGGGCCGTGCGCACCGCCGGCAGCGCCGCCACTTTCGACGCGCCCTCGCCCACGGTTTCGGCACGGATCGCATCGGTCACGTTCTCGTGCGCCAGCCAGACCGAGCCGTCGCGGAACGTGGCCGGCAAATTGGCGGCCAGCGCGGCCACGCTTGCCTCATCGTCCAGCGCCACGCCCTGCTTCATCGCCGACAGCGCGGTCAGGCGATATAGCGCGCCGCTATCGAGGAAATGAAAACCCAGCGTGGCCGCTACCTGTTCCGCTACCGTACCCTTGCCCGAAGCCGAGGGACCATCGATGGTAATGACGGGAATCGTGGACAGCGCAGCGTTCACTGGGCGATCCCGGCAAACGTCTTGAAATACGTCGGGAAGGTCTTGTTGACGCACGCCGGGTCGTTGATGCGGATCGGCACGTCGCCGAGCGACACCAGCGACAGACACATCGCCATGCGGTGGTCGTCATAAGTGTCGATGACGGCATTGGCGATCAACTCTCGCGGCGGTGTGATGCGAATGAAATCCGCGCCCTCTTCCACCGTCGCGCCAAGCTTGCGCAGTTCGGTCGCCATCGCCGCGATACGATCTGTCTCTTTCACCCGCCAGCTGGCGATGTTGCTGAGCGTGGTCGTACCATCGGCAAACAGCGCCGCCACCGCCAGCGTCATCGCCGCGTCCGGAATGTGGTTGCAGTCAAGATCGATTGCCTTCAGACGCCCATTGCGGGGCGCCTGCGCTTCGATCCAGTTCGGTCCCATGTCGATCTGCGCACCCATTTTTGCCAGCGCGTCGGCAAAGCGTACGTCGCCCTGTACGCTGTCGCGGCCCACGCCGTGCACCCGTACCGGACCACCGCCAATGGCACCCGCGGCGAGGAAATACGACGCCGACGAGGCATCGCCTTCGACCCAGATTTCGCCCGGACTCTGATAGTGCGCCGCGGCCGGCACGCCGAAGCGTTGCCAGCCATCGCGTGCGATCTGGACGCCGAAGCGGCGCAGCATCGCCAGCGTGATGCCGATGTAGGGCCTGGAAATCAATTCGCCCACCACTTCAATCGTGGTGTTGCGCTGGCGCAGCGGCAAGGCCATCAACAGACCGGTCAGGAACTGGCTCGACACATCGCCACGCACTTCGGTGGTGTCGCCCGTCAGATCGGCCGGATGGATGCGCAGCGGCGGAAAGCCTTCCTGACCAAGATAGTCGATATGCGCACCGAGCTGCCGCAATGCGTCGACCAGATCGCCGATCGGCCGCTCGTGCATCCGCGCCACGCCTTTCAACTCATACTCGCCGCCCGACAGCGCGCACGCGGCGGTCAGCGAGCGGAACGCCGTGCCGGCATTGCCGAGGAACAGC
>CAYVOR010000085.1:0-6798 GCA_964452995.1 uncultured Thiobacillus sp. | reverse complement strand
GCGTCGATCGCCTGGCGCAGGCTCTGCAACGCGTCCAGATAGGCGTCCAGTTCGGTCACCAGTGCGTCGCGGTTCGCCAGCGCGATGTCGCGCCACATCTCCGGGCTGCTGCCGGCAATACGGGTGAAATCGCGGAAACCGCCAGCAGCGAAGCGGAAGAACGTGTCGCCATCGGCGCGCTGTGCCAGATCGTCCACCAGGGCAAATGCCGCGAGATGTGGCAGATGGCTCACTGCCGCGAAAATACGATCGTGCTGCACGGCGTCCAGTGTTTCGACCTGGGCTCCGACCGCTTGCCACAACGCGCGCACCGTCGCGAATGCGTCGGTGCGGGTCTCGGCCTGCGGCGTCAACACCACGCGCTTGCCCTGATAAAGGTCGGCGCGCGCTGCACCGGGCCCGCTTTGTTCGGAACCCGCAATGGGATGGCCGGGCACGAAATCGGCAAAACGTGGCCCCAGCGCGGCGCGTGCCGCCTCGACCACATCGGCCTTGGTGCTGCCGGCATCGGTCACGATGGCGCCGGATTTCAGGTGTGGCACCAGTTTCTTCAATACGGTTCCGGTCTCGCCCACCGGCATCGCCAGCAGGATGCAGTCGGCCTGTCCGGCCTCTGCCCAGTCGACGGCACGATCAATCAGACCGAGCTCACGCGCGATAATGAGTCGTGCGGGGCTCCGCCCGACACCCAGCACCTCGCGGACCGCGCCGACCTGCTTCAGTGCCAGCGCAAATGAACCACCGATGAGGCCAGTGCCGACGAGGGCGAGTTTGTCGATGATCACAGACAAGCTTTCAGCGCATCGAGGAAACGGACATTTTGTCCGGCCAGTCCCACCGACACGCGCAAAAACTCGGGCAGGCCATAATTGGCGACCGGCCGCACGATCACGCCGCGTTTCAACAGGTCGGCATTGATGCGTGCGGCATCGCCGACTTTCGCCAGCAGGAAGTTGCCCTTTGACGGCACCGTTTCGATTCCAAGCTCGGCCAGGCCAGCCACCAACTGCGCCATACCGGCGGTGTTCAGCGCATAGCTGCGGTCGAGGAACGGGGCATCATCAAGCGCAGCCTCGGCCGCCGCCAGCGCGGGCAGATTGACGTTGAAGGGATGGCGCACCCGGTTCATGAGGTCGATGACGTCGGAATGTCCCAGCCCGTAGCCCACGCGCAATCCGGCGAGGCCATAGGCCTTGGAGAAGGTGCGGCTGATCAGCAGGTTGGGAAAGCGCGTCAACCAGGCGGTGGTATTGCAGCGCTCGTCCGGCGGCAGGTATTCGCCGTAGGCCTCGTCGAGCACCACCAGCACCTGCGGCGGCACGGCTGCGAGGAAGGCTTCGATCTCCGGCCACGGCAGGAAAGTGCCGGTCGGATTGTTGGGATTGGCGATCCACAGTACCCGGGTGTCGTCACGGATCGCCGCACGCATCGCGGCGAGATCGTGGCCGTAGTGCTTCGCCGGTACCGCGATACCGTGCGCCCCCACGGTCTGGGTGGCGATCGGGTACACCGCGAAGGCATGCTGCGAAAAGACCGAGGACGTGCCCGGCGCCAAAAAAGCGCGTGCCGCCATGTCCAGAATGTCGTTCGAACCGTTGCCCAGCACGATCTGCTTCGCCGCGACACCGAGCCGGGCCGACAGCTTCGCCTTCAGCGCGAAACCGGCGCCATCGGGATACAGGGCCATGTCGTGTAAAGCATCCTGTGCCGCTGCCAGCGCCATGGGGCTGGGGCCGAGCGGATTCTCGTTCGATGCCAGCTTGACGATCTCGGCTTCGTTCAGTTCGAATTCACGCGCGAGTTCGGAAATTGGTTTACCGGGCTGGTACGGGGCGATCGCGCGCACGTACGGCGGCGCCAGGCCGGAACAAGTCGGTTCACAACAATTCATCACGCGGCGGCGGGGTAGGATCCCAGGATTTTGAGGAAGGCGGCACGCGCTTCGATGTCGACCAGCGCAGCAGCCAGATCCGCATCCTGGCGGTGGCCCTGACAGACGACAAAGAACAGGTATTCCCAGTTCCCCGCGCGTGCCGGGCGCGACTCCAGCTTGCTCATGGAGATGCCGGCGTCGGCGAGCGGCTGCAGCAGTTTGACCACGGCCCCCGGTTCGTTCTTCGTGCTCATCACCAGCGAGGTCTTGTCGTTACCCGACGGCGGGGCATCGTTTTGGCCCAGCACCAGAAAACGCGTGGTATTGCTGGCTTCGTCCTCGATGCACGAAGCCACGACGTCAAGCTTATACAGCTCGGCGGCTGTTTCGCTGCCCAGCGTGGCGGCGTCGGATTCGGCGGCTGCGCGGCGCGCGCCTTCGCCATTGCTGACCACGCTGACGCGTTCGGCATCGGGAAGATGACGGCTGAGCCAATGCTGGCACTGGGCCAGCGATTGCGCATGGCCATACACCCGCTGGATGCCGTCCAGTCCACCCTGTTTTCTCATGAGCGTCTGATGGATCGGCAGCATGATCTCGCCGCAGATTTTCAACGGGCTGGTGACGATAAGATCGAGCGTGCGGCTGATCGCGCCTTCGGTGGAATTCTCCACCGGCACGACGGCAAAATCGGCGCGCCCGGTTTCCACCGCCTTGAAGCAGGCGTCGATGTCGACTTCGGCGAGTGCCTCGGCCTCGCGGCCGAAATGCTTGTGAACCGCCTGTTGACTGAACGTGCCGGCAGGGCCGAGGTAGGTGATGCGCGTCGTCTGTTCCAGTGCTCGACAGGCCGAGATGATCTCGCGGATCAAACGCTCGACCGTGTCGCCCGATAAAGGACCCGGATTGGTCTCGCGCAGACGCCGCACGATCTGTGCCTCGCGTTCGGGACGGTAGATCTTTTCGCCACTCTTGGCGCGCCCGACCTGTTGTGCGATGCCCGCCCGCTCCGAGACCAGTTGCAGAATGGCGTCGTCGATGCCGTCGATGCGCGCGCGCAGCGCCTTCAATGCCGCGTCCATCGTGTCAGGTATTGGGCAGATAACGCACCGCGAGCACGCCGGAAATCCCCGCCAGCTGGCGCATCACGGCATCGCTCACCGCGCTGTCGACATCGGTCAGGGTATAAGCCATGTCGCCTCTGGATTTGTTGACCATGTTGTGGATGTTGAGTCCGGCGGCTGCCAGCACCGACGAAATCTGCCCGACCATGTTGGGCACGTTGGCGTTGGCGATCGCGATGCGATAAGCCGATTCACGCGCCAGTTTGACATTGGGAAAGTTGACTGCGTTGCGGATATTGCCGTTTTCCAGATAGTCGGTGAGCTGCTCCGCCACCATCACCGCACAGTTTTCTTCGGCCTCGACGGTACTGGCGCCCAGATGCGGCAGAGTGATGACCCCGACATGGCCTTTGAGCGCATTCGCCGGGAAGTCGCAGATGTAGGCATGCAGCTTGCCTGCATCGAGCGCCTCGATCACGGCGGCATTATCGACAACCCCCTCGCGCGCGAAATTCAGCAGAACGGCGCCGGGGCGCATGACGCTGATGCGCTGGGCGTTGATGAGGTTGCGTGTGGTATCCAGCAGCGGCACGTGCAGGGTGACGAAATCGGCCTGGCGCAGCACTTCTTCCTCGCTCTCGGCGCGCTTGACCTGCGACGGCAGTCGCCATGCGGCGTCCACCGTGATCGCAGGATCGAAGCCGACCACGTTCATGCCGAGATTGATCGCGGCTTCGGCGATATAGGAGCCGATCGCGCCCAGACCGATGATGCCAAGCGTGCGGCCCGGCAGTTCCATGCCGCCGAACTGCTTCTTGCCGGCTTCGGTCGCCTTGTGCATCGCTTCGTCCGACCCCGCCAGGCCTTCGACGAACTTGAGGGCCGGCACCAGGTTGCGCGCGCCCATCAGCATGCCGGCGATGACCAGTTCCTTCACCGCGTTGGCGTTCGCCCCGGGTGCGTTGAACACCGGCACTCCGCGCTCCGATAGTTTTTTTACCGGAATGTTGTTGGTCCCGGCGCCGGCGCGGCCGATCGCCTGCACCGACGCGGGAATATCCATCTCGTGCATGTTGGCCGAGCGCACCAGGATGCCGTCCGGGTCGACGATATCGCCGCCGACAGTGTAGTGCTCGGGCAAACGCGCCAGACCGCGCGCGGAAATCGCGTTAAGGGTAAGGATCTTGCGTGACTTAGCCATGGTTCTTCTCGAATTCGCGCAGGGTGTCGACCAGCGCGCGCACGCCCTCGACCGGCATGGCGTTGTAGATCGAGGCGCGCATGCCGCCGACCGAGCGGTGGCCCTTCAACTGCAACAGGCCACGTTCCTTGGCGAGTTTGAGGAAGGCCTCGTCGAGTGCAGCATCCTTCAGGGTGAAGGGGATGTTCATCAGCGAGCGGTTTTCCTTCGCCACCGGCGAGGCATAAAAATCGGTCGCGTCGAGATAGTCGTACAGCAGGCCGGCCTTCTCGCGATTGATCTTTTCCATGCCCGCAAGGCCGCCCTTGGCCTTCAGCCACTTGAACACCAGCCCCGCCGTGTACATGGCGAACGTGGCCGGCGTGTTGTACATCGAGTCGTTGTCGGCGTGGATCTTGTAGTCGAACATGGTCGGCGTGCCTTTCAGCGTCTCACCGATCAGGTCGTCGCGCACGATCACGATGGTGAGGCCGGCCGGGCCGATGTTCTTCTGCGCGCCGGCGTAGATCACGCCGAACTGCGACACGTCGATCGGGCGTGACAGGATGGTCGACGACATGTCGGCCACCAGCGGCACGCTGCCGGTCTGCGGCGTCCAGAAGATTTCCACGCCGCCGATGGTTTCGTTCGGCGTGTAGTGTACGTAGGCCGCGTTGGGGTCGAGTTTCCACTGGTCCTGGGTCGGCGCGTAGCTGAAGTTCCTGTCTTCGCTGCTCGCCACCACGTTCACCGCGCCGTATTTCTTGGCTTCCTTGATGGCTTTTTTCGACCATTCGCCGGTGTTCAGATAATCGGCACTCGCTTTACCGCGCAGCAGATTCATCGGCACCATGGCGAACTGCGAGGACGCGCCGCCCTGCAGGAACAGCACCTTGTAGTTGGCGGGAATGCCCATCAGTTCGCGCAGGTCGGCTTCGGCCTCGGCGGCGATACCCATGAATTCCTTGCCGCGATGGCTCATTTCCATCACCGACATGCCGGAGCCGTGCCAGTCGACGAGTTCGGCCTGCACCTGTTGCAACACGTCCCGGGGCAGCACGGCCGGACCGGCGCTGAAGTTATAAATGCTCATGCTGGTTATTCCTCTTCGTTGTCGGGTTCAGCCACTTTTTCCAGGCTGATCAGTTTTTCGCCCTTGTCCAGATTGATCAGGGTGACGCCCTGGGTCGAACGACTCATGGCGCGGATTTCCTTGACGCGGGTGCGAATCAGCACGCCGCCGGTCGTGATCAGCATGATTTCGTCGTCTTCCTTCACCAGCGTGGCGGCCACAACCTTGCCGTTGCGCTCGCTGGTCTGGATCGCGATCATGCCCTGCGTCGCGCGTGCATGGCGGGTGTATTCGGCGATCGGCGTGCGCTTGCCAAAGCCGTTCTCGGTTGCCGTCAGCACGAAGTCGTTCTCGTCTTCGGCCACCAGCAACGAAATCAGCTTCTTGCCCTTGGCGAGTTTCATGCCGATGACGCCGCGCGCGGTGCGGCCCATCGGACGCACGTCGTTTTCGTCGAAGCGCACAGCCTTGCCGCCGTCGGAGAACAGCATGACGTCGTGGCGACCGTCGGTGATCGACGCGCCGATCAGGAAGTCGCCGTCATCCAGCCCCACCGCGATGATGCCGGCGGTGCGCGGACGCGAGAAGTCCGACAGCGGCGTCTTCTTGACGATGCCGTTGCTGGTCGCCATGAACACGTAATGGTCGTCGTCGAAGGTCTTGACCGGCAGCAGCGCGTTGATTTTCTCGCCGTCTTCGAGCGGCAGCAGGTTGACGATGGGCTTGCCGCGCGCGGCACGCCCGCCCTGCGGCACGTTGTAGACCTTGAGCCAGTACAGCCGCCCACGGTTGGAGAAGCACAGGATGTAGTCGTGGGTATTGGCGATGAACATCTTCTCGATGAAGTCTTCATCCTTGGTGCCTGCTGCCATCTTGCCGCGCCCACCGCGCCTCTGCGCGCGATAGTCGTCGAGCGGCTGGGTCTTCATGTAGCCGCCATGCGACAGGGTGACCACCATCTCTTCCGGCTTGATCAGGTCCTCCATCGACATGTCCTGCGCGTTCTCGACGATGGCCGAGCGGCGCGCATCGCCGAACTGCTCCTGAATCTGGGTCAGTTCTTCACGGATGATCGCGGTGATGCGCGAAGGATTGGCGAGAATATCGAGCAGGTCGGCGATCTTCGCCATGATGTCCTTGTACTCGCCGATGATCTTGTCCGACTCCAGATTGGTCAGGCGCTGCAGTTGCATTTCCAGAATGCGCTGCGCCTGGATCTCGGACAATCGGTAGCCGTCGGCGTGCAGGCCGAATTCGGGCCCCATGTTCATGGGACGCGAATACTCGGGATCGATGCGCGACAGCATCTCCTCGACCATCGCCGATTTCCAGGCACGGTCGAGCAGGCGCTCCTTGGCGATAGCCGGCGTTTCCGACGACTTGATCAGTTCGACGATCTCGTCGACGTTGGCCAGCGCCACCGCCAGGCCTTCGAGGATGTGGCCGCGTTCGCGCGCCTTCCTGAGGTCGAACACGGTGCGACGGGTGACGACTTCGCGGCGATGGCGCAGAAAGGCGTCGAGCATTTCCTTCAGGTTGAGCAATCTGGGTTGACCGTCGATCAGCGCCACCATGTTCATGCCGAAGGTGTCCTGCATCTGCGTCTGCT
>CAYVOR010000084.1:0-9280 GCA_964452995.1 uncultured Thiobacillus sp. | reverse complement strand
GCCGCCGAATACGCGATGCGCGGCAAGCGCGGCATCCGCGTCTTCATGCTGTCGCCCGAGCATGGCATGACGCGCTTCCAGCAGGCGCAGATGTATGCGCTCACCGACGCCAACATCCACAATCTGGTCATTCGCGGCGTGTTCGACCAGTGCCAGGACATCGTCAAGGCCGTATCGAACGATCTCGAGTTCAAGACCCGCCACCACATCGGCGCGGTCAATTCGATCAACTGGGCGCGCGTCGCGGCGCAGAGCGTGTACTACTTCAAGGCCTACTTCGCGGCGACGCATAGCAACGACCAGCGCGTGTCGTTCTCGGTACCGTCAGGCAACTTCGGCAACGTCTGCGCCGGTCACATCGCGCGCCACATGGGACTGCCGATCGACAAGCTCATCGTCGCCACCAACGAGAACGACGTGCTCGACGAGTTCTTCAGGACCGGCGTCTACCGGCCGCGTCCCGAGACCCGGCACACCTCGAGCCCGAGCATGGATATTTCGAAGGCATCCAACTTCGAGCGCTTCGTGTTCGACCTCACCGGACGCGATGCCGCCAGGGTCCGCAGCCTGTGGCAGGCGGTCGAGTCAGGCGGCAGTTTTGACCTGAGGGCAGACGGTCTGTTCGACCGGGTCGCCGAATTTGGCATGGTCTCCGGCTCGAGCAGCCACGCCAACCGCATCGACACCATCCGCACCGTGTACGAGGTATACGGCACCATGATCGACCCGCATACCGCCGACGGCCTCAAGGTCGGCCTTGAGCATCGCCAGCCCGGCGTGCCGCTGATCTGCATGGAAACCGCACAACCGGCCAAGTTCGACGACGCGATCCGCGAAGCGCTCGGCATCGAGCCGGTACGTCCGGCCGAACTCGCCGATCTCGAAGCGCGCCCGCAGAAAAAGTACCTCATGGAGGCCGATGTCGATGCGGTCAAGCAGTTCATCGTCGACCACGCGGGCTGACCGGCGCACCGGACAGTTTGTGCATGGGCGGCGATGAAAAAACCGCGTACCGCCGGTCCGCCCGAAGCCTTTGACGACCTGCTGGCACGGGCGCAGGCCTGCACCGTCTGCGCCGCCAGCCTGCCGCATCCCCCGCGCCCCGTCATACTCGCGTCGCCCACCGCGCGTCTGTTGATCGTCGGCCAGGCACCGGGACGCCGCGTGCACGAAACCGGCATCCCCTGGAACGACCCCTCGGGCGATCGCCTGCGGGAGTGGCTCGGCATGACACGCGAGCAGTTTTACGACGCCTCGCGTATTGCCATCGTCCCCACCGGCCTGTGCTATCCCGGCACCGTCAAGGGCAGCGACCTGCCGCCGCGTCCCGAATGCGCGCCGCTCTGGCATCCGCAATTCCTCCAGGCCATGCCGAACATCGGACTGACCCTGCTGATCGGCGGCTATGCGCAAGCATACTATCTGGGAAAACGTCGCGCCCGTACGCTGGCTGACACGGTCCATGGATGGCCCGGCTTCGGTCCCGATTACTTCCCGCTGCCGCATCCCAGTCCGCGCAATCAGCCATGGCTCAAGCGCCATGCCTGGTTCGAGACGGAGGTGCTGCCGGCCCTGCGCCAACGAGTTGGAACGCTGCTTGCGACAAGCGATAATGGCGGCGCGACTGACCAGACCTAGGGCGTGTTAACGCTAATTTCACGCTCGCGACGAGGCCAACTCGAGATGCAGCCCGCGAAGCGGGACGCGCCGCAGTGTCATTCACTGCAAGCGGCACGCGACAAAGGGATGCGCTCGAATTGGCCTGTCCCGACGGGTTGCCACGAGAAAGCGCGTCTGCTACGTTGCACCCCTTGGCAAGGGATGGCCCTTGCCGGCGAGGTGCGCCTCGCATCCATCGCTTTCTCGTGGCAACGCGAGCGCGAAATTAGCGTTAACACGCCCTAGCAACCACGCATCAGGATTCGAACCCGCATGAAACTCATCACCTCGCTCACCAGCCCGTATGGCCGTAAAGTTCGTATCGTCCTGCTGGAGAAGAAGATTCCGTTCAAGATCCAGGTCGAAAACCCCTGGTCGCCAGACACCCCGGTCCCCAGCTTCAATCCGCTCGGCAAGGTGCCGGCGCTGGTACTGGAGGATGGCATCAGCGTGTTCGACTCGCGCGTCATTGTTGAATATCTCGACAATGTCAGCCCGGTTGCCCACCTGATTCCCAACGAACCGAAAATCCGCATGATGGTGCGCGGCATCGAGGCGCTGGCCGACGGCGTCACCGACGCAGCGGTCGCGCTCTATCTGGAAAGAAAGCGCGACGCCGACAAGCAAAGCGGCGACTGGATGATGCTGCAGGAAAAAACCATGTTGCGCGGCCTCGAAGCGCTGTCGAAAGCACTGGGCGAGAAACCCTGGTTTTTCGATAACAGCAATAGCCTGTCGCTGGCCGATATCGCCTGCGGCTGCACCCTGGGCTATTTGGACCTGCGCTTTCCCGGGATCGACTGGCGAACCGCACATCCCAACCTGGCCAGGCTTGCCGAGAAGCTGGCGAGCCGTCCATCGTTCATGGAAACGGTGCCGGTTGTCTGACGGCGCAACAGCATGACCCGCGCGATAGCGACCCTGGCAGGCGGCTGTTTTTGGTGCATCGAACCACTGTTCCATCGGTTGCGCGGTGTCGAATCCGCCGTCTCCGGCTACATGGGCGGCCACACCGACCATCCCACCTACCGGGACATCTGCAACGGCGACACGGGCCATGCCGAAGTCGTGCAGATCACCTTCGACCCGGACGTGATTACCTTCCGCGACCTGCTCGACGTCTTCTTCACCCTGCACGATCCGACCCAGCTCAATCGCCAGGGCAACGATGTCGGCACGCAATACCGCTCGGCCATCTTCTGGCATACGCCTGAACAACAGGCCGAGGCCGAAGCGGTGATCGCGGCGTTGGATGCATCAAGACGGTTTGGTGCGCCGATCGTCACGGAAGTCACCGAGGCGACGATCTTCTATCCCGCCGAGGATTACCACCAGCGCTATTTCGAGCAGAACCCGCATCAGCCTTACTGTCAGTATGTCGTGGCGCCAAAGGTGGCGAAGGCGGAGGAGAAATTCGGGAAGTGGCTTGAATAGCCACCCCGTTAGAAGACCCGCGTGCGGCGCGTCTTCTAAGGAGACGCTGAACAAGTTGGTTTGCTGTGTGGTTCGACAAGCTCACCACGAACGGAATCAACTACTTGCCGTTCGTCCTGAGCTTGTCGAAGGACTTGTTCAGCACTTTCCTAACGGGGATCGGCATTGCGCGCCATGCCCTATTCGATTCCCAGCCGTTCGAGCCGGTAGCGCAGGCTGCGGAAAGTAACGCCGAGCAGGCGGGCAGCAGCAGTCTTGTTGAAACGCGTCTGTTCCAGCGCCTCGAGAATGGCGGTGCGCTCTGTCTGGTCAAGATAGTCCTGCAGCGGATATTTGTTGCCGGACGGGGTGTCTGCCGCCGGCAGGACGGGCGTCAGGTTGAGGTCGGCCGCATTGATGTGCTGGCCTTCACACAGCGCCAGCGCACGCTCCAGCGTGTTTTCCAGCTCACGCACATTGCCGGGGAAGGCATAGGCGCAGAGCGCCTTTTCGGCATCGCGATCCAGCCTGACGTCGGCGCCGCCCAGCTTGTCGAGCAGGAAACGCGCCATTTCCGGAATGTCCCCGGCGCGATCGCGCAGGCTCGGCATGACGAGATCGATCACGTTCAGCCGGTAGTATAAATCCTGGCGGAAGCGACCCGCTTCCACCAGTGCCGCCAGGTCCTGATGGGTGGCGCTGACAATGCGGACGTCGATGGACTCCTCGGCCGTGGCGCCGACCTTGCGTACCTTCTTTTCCTGCAGCACGCGCAGCAGTTTCACTTGCATCGACAGCGGCAGATCGGCCACCTCGTCGAGGAACAGCGTGCCGCCACTGGCTGCCTGAAAGAAGCCGTCGCGGTCGGCGTCGGCACCGGTGAACGCGCCTTTCCGGTAGCCGAAAAATTCGCTTTCCATCAGTGTTTCGGGAATGGCGCCGCAGTTGACGGCGACAAAGGGTTTGTCGGCCCGGTTGCCGAGACGATGGATCAGCCGCGCCGCGAGTTCCTTGCCGCTGCCCGAATCGCCGCTGATGTGTACCGGCGCCTGGGTTCGTGCGAGTTTGGCAATGCGGCCGCGGATATCCTGCATGACGGCCGACTGGCCGATCAGCTCGCGCGTCGGATCGCCCGCTTGCGCGGACTCGGGGATCGCCAGCGCGGATTTGACCAGGGTGCGGAGCTGGTCGAGTGCCACCGGTTTGGCCAGGTAATCGAACGCGCCCGCTTTCAGCGCCGCCACCGCATTGCCGGCATTGCCATAGGCGGTGATGACGGCGACCGGAACCGGCCGGTCCAGTGCGCTGGCGCAGGCAATCACCTCCAGCCCCTCGCCGTCGGTCAGCCGCATATCGGTCAGGCAAAGATCGTAATGGGTTTGTTGCAGCCGGGCTTGCGCCTCGGCGACGCTGACGGCGCGATCGGTTTCCAGCCCCATCCTGACCAGGGTCAACTCCATCAGGTCGAGCAGATCCGGCTCATCGTCCACCAGCAGGATGCGCGGAGAGGCCGCCATGTTTACTCGACGCCACGCAGAACGAGATGGAAGTGCGCGCCGCCCTGGCCGGCAACATGGCTCAGTTTCGCATGGTTGGCTTCAGCCAGTTCACGCGCCAGGAACAGGCCCAGCCCGGTGCCCTGCGCATCCGTGGTGAAGAAAGGCTCGAAAAGCTTGTCCCGGTGTTCCGGCGCCACCCCCGGCCCGTCATCCGCGACCTCGAGCAGCAGGCCGTTGCCCCGCCTCTGCGCGTTGATGCGGAGGCTGCCCGCCTGCTTCCGGCTGTAGCGCCAGGCGTTGCGCATGAGATTCCACACGATCTGGCGCAGGTGGTCGGGGTCGAACTGGAAATGCAGGCTGTCGGGCATATCGACTATGACGGCGTCTGCCGGGATTTCTTCAGTCTGGCGCACCTCGTCGACCAGCGCGCCGAGCGCGGCGGCATCAAAGCGGGCCGGGTTGAGCCGGTCGCGCCGGTTGAGCGTGAGCACTTCTTCCACCAGGCGGTCGAGCCGGCGCGCATTGTTTTCGATGATCCCGGTCAATCGGGTCTGGGTGGCATCGTGCGTTTCCTCGCCCAGCAGCTGAGCCGCATGGCTGATGGCCGACAGGGGATTGCGGATTTCGTGTGCGATGTTGGCGGTGAGCCGGCCCAGTGCCTCGAGTTTGAGCCGCTGGGCGGCCTGTTCGGCCTGGCTTTGGTCTTCCAGCACCAGCACGCGGCTGTCGTCTGGCGTTCCCAGCGGAATGCAGCGCACGCGCAATTGTGCGACTGACGTATGCACGAGCGGCGCGGGGCCGGTTGGCATGGGGAGCGACAAACGCGCGAGTTCGGGTGAGCAGTCTTCCAGGCGCGTGATGCCTGGCGTAATGGCTGCCGGAGCGCCAAGCAGGGCCAGCGCACGCGGACTGGCGTGGCGGATGACGCCGTCGCCGCGTACGGCCAGCAGCCCGTCGGGCGAGTTCGCGATGGCCAGGGCATTGATGCGGTTCAGCAAGGCCAGCTCGTCCGCCTGCTGTTGCGCCAGCCGTTCCGAGTGCAACGCGCGCCGGGTCAGGGCATGCGCCAGCAAGCCGATGGCAAAATAGCCCGCGCAGAGCAGGCCGACCTGGAAAAAACTGTCCAGCCCATGGCCACCGCCCAGAAGGTTGAAGCCATGCTGCAGCAGAATGGCGATCGATGCCATGGCGGCATAAAGCAGGGTCAGCCGTCCGCTTCCGACCAGGCCGCCGGACGCCACGGAAATCGCCAGCAGCAGGCCCAATCCACCCGCGAGTTGATCGCTGGTCGACATCATCAGCATGAACAGCACGATATCGGTCGTGATGTGGGCGGTGAGCTGGATCTGGAAGCCCGGCCAGCGCGCGCGAATACCCAGCACGAACAAGGCCGCGATAATCAGATAGGCGAAGGCATAACTCTGGAAGCGCCCGTTTATATCCAGGCGGAACAGCTCCAACGTGCTGAACAACAGGCCGCTGAATACCAGCGCGGCGGCCAGCGTCAGGCGATACAGGTTGAAGTAATCGAGGCTGCGCCAATGGGACGCGAAATAGCCCGGCGTGGTCGGGCGCGGCATCGACGTTGCCGCCGCGTTCATTTCTTGCCGAGTTGCCGGTGCTCGGGGGTGCAGAAGAAGTGGTCGCCGGAATAAATGGCTTCGCTGCGCGGCAGGTTCACGCCGCAATGCGCGCATTTCACCATGTCTTCGACCGTGTCGCCCCGCGCGGATGCGCGCGGGTGGCCAAGCGAGCGTTGATAGGCGCGGAACAGCGCCACCACGACAAAACCGATTGCAATCAGCAGCAGAATCTTGAACACGGGAGTCCCTACAAAATGGCGTTTAGCATAGCATGGCGAGGGCTGGATGACTTACGGCAGGGCTTGCGAAGCATTGAGCGGCAAGTCGGGGGCAGGTCCGACGTGCGCGGTTAGGGAAGCCTTGAACAACATGCCTGATTTCGTTCGTGGCGAGCCCTTCGGTGAACTCAGGGCAGGCTTGTCGAACCACACAGTGAACCAGCTTGTTCAGCGCTTCCCTGGATAAGCCAACAGGTGTCGGTTTTTTTGACACTTTGGCTCCCACTATCCCGCGAAAATTACACTCATAAAATAAAACAATTTATAAATCAGTAGCTAACAAGAATAAATGTTGGCTGGCCTGCGTCTTGCTTTTCCATTATCAATAATAATTAATTATCGTGACTGGCCGAATTTATAAACCATCGTCATGATGAACCAGAAGTTGAAAGCCAGAAGTTGAAGGGTGGCGGAATGAGGATGCAAAATGGGTTCGCCTCATTGATGACTGCCTTGATATATAAAGTCAGTAGTGCGCGTGAATAACAGTGGGCATCGGTCGTGTTGATGTCCAGGCAGGCCCTGGCTCGAAGGGCTTGCCCCGTCCTGTGACCGTTGAATAAAATTCAACGGTATCTCATGCGCACGCCGAAATGGTGCTGCGCGGTCATTCTGCTGCAACGTCCGTATCGTCGTGTGCCTGGGTTGGTCCCCTTGCTGGATTGTGGGGGAGGCGGGTTGGAGTTGAGATGCCGCAAGGCGAATAACAAGCGGTTATAAAAAGTGGTGGAAAACAGCGTCCGGGTTAAGGCGTATCTGTTTGTGCGCCGTACCCTGGAATGACTGAAAAATAAGTAGTAAATAGTGCGCGTGAATGGCAGTTGGCGTTGGAAATCGTGGCGCCTGGAAAGGGCATCTCAAGGCCCTTTCCAATTCTGTTTCGCTGGGCGTTGGCCCCGCGAAGTCTCATGCGCACGCCAGTATGGCGCTGCGCGTCTTTTTGCAGATCCCTCTGGCGTGTGCTGAGTCGTTTTGTCCAGGTTGTCTGGCCTGGCAGGAAGAGAAAAACGGATGTGGCCACGAAAGTCTGTTTAGTGGATGGCTGCAGATTTTTGGATCACTCGCGATTGATCGCTCGGCGAGCGCCCCGATCGCATTACGGAATCTTAAGGAGTAACTCATGAAACATATGAACAAGCTGGCTGCCATCGCCTTGCTGCTGAGCCAGACTATCTCGGGAACGGCGCTCGCGGTTCCCGTCACCGTGGTCGGCACCTCGGTCAGTTTCACGTTCGATAGTGCGCTAAGTGGGTTGTTTGGTGCGCCCACGGTGTCGGGTGACGCGCTGTTTTTTACCCCCACGACCTATAAGGCGCAGTCTTTCAACGGCACCGGATTCGCTTCGGCGAGCCAGACGTTCAACATCACGGTCAATGCGAATCCCGGTTATCAGGTGTCGGCGGTCAGCCTGACCGAAGACGGCGATTACTTCAACATCGGCACCGGTTCCAGTGTGGCCGTCGGCGGCAAATTCTATGCGCGCGATCTCGAGTCGCCCCTGACGCCTGCGGCCACCAGCAAAATCAAGTCGTCTGCCCCGCTGACCGACATGACCAGCATGGCTGATTTCGAAACCACCGACTGGACGTCGCATGCAAATATCGCGATTCCGGCCGGATGGGGGGGAACGGATGGCATCGTCAGTGGCGTCAACGTCACCATCGAAAACATCCTGCTGGCCAGCAGCACGGCCCTTGGCGATGCCGCCTTTATCGAGAAGAAATTCGCGGGCTTGTATGTGGTCACCGCACCCGTACCGGAACCCGAAACCTACGCCATGCTGCTGGTGGGGCTGGGACTGGTGGGGTTTGCCGTACGTCGTCGCGTCGGCGCATAATGGGCCACTAGGGATTTCCGCGATAAGAAAAGCATGAATTTCCCATACTAATGAATACTTTGCGCGATTGGCTATAAGCATCATGTGAATCCCGTGCCGCCCCGGTTGCCGGAGATTCACAGACAAGAAGCGTTCACGCGCGACCTCGACTCGCCTCTGGCGGGTCTTTTTTTGCCTGCTTTTTGCCTGCTGTCGTTGATATGGGTGCAGCAGAAAGACCAAGTCGCTTCTGTCTGTCGCCTGTGCAATCGGGGTTCCGCCGCCTAGCACCAAGCGATCGCATGCATGGGTTACCACTTAAAATGTGTGTCGGAATTCTTTACACTTTGTGATTGAGTTGGCTTATCGACTCCGGGTCTGTGAACAAAAGACCTTATAAACAGTGCGGTACTAAACTGCATTGAGCTTGGCGCATATCTTGCTTTACTATATTTTTGGTGATTGTCCGCTCTGATATGCCCGGTCTGGGCACAGCCGGGTAGTCGACCAAGCGATTGAACTCCTTTAATAGAGCCGATTGATCACAATAATAAGCGGATTATTTGATTGCTTTGTGGCCGGTGATTTTGTAGCCGGTGATTGTTTTGTAACCGATCAAGGCTGCTTGCCCGGGAAGACCTGTGAACGGGTCGTGGCCGTATTGATGTTGCAGTTGATTCAAAATTGATGTTGCAGTTGATTCAAATGACAACTGATTAATCGAGAATTGGAGGGGTAGCACATGAAAAAAACGCTTTGTGCAGTCATGCTGATCGCCGGGGGATATATCGCGCCAGCGTCAGCTGTCACGATTTCGACCACTACAAATTTGGGCGATCTGACAGGGTTGGCAGCTAGTGTGGGGAATACCTTTACTGGTGCTAATACGGGCGATTCATTCAGTGATGTATATACGTTTGACCTGAGTTCGCTTTCGCAAGCCGTGGGCACGACGGTCACCATACAGCTCAGTTTGGGGGCCTGTCCGATTTTTTGTGTAAACGGGGTTTCATTCACAGCTGAGGGATACGT
>CAYVOR010000083.1:0-9692 GCA_964452995.1 uncultured Thiobacillus sp. | reverse complement strand
CCGCTGCGCAGTTCTTCGGCGAGACGCTGTCCACCGCCCAGCTGCTCGATCTGGCAGGTGACACCAAGCGTCTGGCAGCGGTCAAGGCGGGCGATTTTCCGGCGTTGCGTCGCGCCGCAGAAGAATTGGCCAAGGCCGTGCGCGATCTGCGTCTGGCGTTTCCACAGAATCCCGTCAAATCGACATTCGTGGAACTGACGCGCTATGACAAATGGCCTGCTGCGCTGGCTGCCCTGTCCGCCGGGCTGGACGACATGACGAAGCTGCTGCAGAGTCAGGCCGAACGCGACGCCGATCTGAAGAACTGCTTCGAGCGTGCGCAGACCGTGCAGGCGACCCTGGCCAGCTGGCAGCGCGACGACGATCCCGACACCCCGCGCGTGCGCTGGCTCGAAACCACACTGAGTTCACTGTTGCTGCATGCGACGCCGCTATCGGTTGGTGCAATGTTCGGCGCCAGGCTTACCGAACGCGCGCAGGCGTGGATTCTCACCTCGGCCACCCTATCGGTTGGCGGTGACTTCACCCATCTGAAAACACGACTCGGGATTGGGGATGCCGAAACCCTGTGTGTCGACAGCCCCTTCGACTACCCACGCCAGGGCGTGCTCTACGTGCCGCAAGGCCTGCCCGCACCCAACACGCCTGAGTTCACCGATGCCGTCGTCAA
Source organism: uncultured Thiobacillus sp. (assembly GCA_964452995.1). Lineage (GTDB taxonomy): Bacteria > Pseudomonadota > Gammaproteobacteria > Burkholderiales > Thiobacillaceae > Thiobacillus. The sequence continues at coordinate 9,022 of CAYVOR010000083.1, read as the reverse complement.
GGCTGCGTTGCCGGTGCTCGAAGTCAGCCGCGGCCGCGCTTTCATCCTGTTTACCAGCCTGCGTGCGCTGGACAAGGCGCGGGGCCTATTGACCGATGCGTTCAAGTTTCGCGGCTGGGACTACCCGTTGCTGGTGCAGGGTGACGCGCCGAAGAATGAACTGCTGGCGCGTTTTCAGACATCCGGTAACGCCGTACTGCTCGGTAGCCAGAGTTTCTGGGAAGGTGTCGACATGCCGGGCGATGTGCTGTCGGTGGTCATTATCGACAAGCTGCCATTTCAGCCACCCGATGATCCGGTCGTCGCCGCGCGCATCGCCCAGGCTGGGAAGAACGGCGGCAAGCCCTTCATGGATTATCAGTTGCCGCATGCGGCAATCAACCTGAAGCAGGGAGCGGGGCGACTGATCCGCAGCGAAACCGATCGCGGCGTGCTGATGATCTGCGACACGCGACTGGCAGACAAACCGTATGGCAGGTTGTTGTTGAATGCGCTGCCGGCGATGACGCGGACGCGGAAACTGGAGGTGGTGGAGCGATTCTTTGCAAACGAAGGGAAGGCGCGTGTCGTGCCGCCGGCAGTGACTGAATCATAGCCCTGCCCCGTTTCCTTTTCAGCAGGATCCTGAACTCGCCCAGGTTGCCCGATTGGCGCAATCATTCCATACTCGTCCCGTACGGCGTCCGACAGGACGCATCCGCGAACACCCGCCATTCGGCGTGGAGAAATGGGTCATCAGGATGAAACAGATATTGGTGGCAACGGACTTCTCTCACTATGCGACCCAGGCGCTCGATCGGGCGGTGTTGCTGGCCACGGAACATCAGGCCGCACTCGACATCCTGCATGTCATCACCCCGGCATCGGTGGACGCGTTCTGCAACGTCCTGCCCGATCCCCGGCCCATCGTCGAAGAAAAGCTCACCAATTCGTTTTTTACCCAGCTTTATGATTTTGTCGATCGGCTGGAGCTGGCGCAGCCCCTCACGATCCGGCCCCGCGTCCAGATCGCCGAGATCGAGGCCGGCATCCTCGACGCGGCGGCGGCGTGCGAGGCGGATCTGATCGTTCTCGGAAGCCATGGCGAGCATTTTGCCAATGAACTGTTTGTCGGCACCACAGCGGAGAATGTTCTCACCAGAGGCACGCGGCCGGTCCTGATCGCCCGGCAGAAAGCTGACGCGCCCTATGGCAAGATCGGCGTGGCCGTCGATCTGACCGCGCGCTCGGCTACCATCGTTGGCGCGGCGGGCGCACTGGCGCCGAACGCGACGCTCTGCCTGCTGCATGCCTTCCAGGTGCCGAATCACGATCGCCTGCGCCAACTCGGTGCGCCCGAGGAACAAATCAAGCGTTTACGCGCTGAATTCCACGACCACGCGGTGCGGGAAATCGACAAGCTGGCCGCGGAGCGGGAAGACGGTCGTGTTTCGCGAGTGGTCGAAATGGATTATCCGCCGGTCATGATACGGCGATGGACGGAGAAGCTTCATTTCGACCTGGTCGTGCTGGGCAAGCACGGCGACCGCCTGGGCAGCATGGTCCGGCACGTCCTGCGCAACAGTGTCTGCGATGTCATGATTGCCGGATGAGTGCAGGGCATTGCCGCACGATGTCGGGCATTCGACGCCGGCACACGCGAATCGGTGCGTCCGTCATTTCGCCGCACGCAGCCTGGCCACATCCTTATTGGCGGGCTGTGCCGCATTCACTGCGGCAGTACCTGTAGCGACCCCCAGCGCGGTCGACTGAGGCGGGTTCGATGTCAGGGGGCCATAGGTCGGGGTGTCCGCGAAGTCGGGTGGGGGGGGTGCCACAACCGCACGCCGTAGAACGCGCCGAAGGCGACAATGACAATGAACAGCACCCAGGCCCAGGTGGGAATGGGCGCTGGCGTTTCCGCCCGCAACGGCTCCCAGACTGTCTCGCCGCTCCCTCCGTAGGCGTTGATGAGAATGGGGATCTTGCCTTCGGGCACGTCGTTGTCGCGCACTCCGTTGACAGCGATGCCGGGGCCGCTAGGCAGGCGCCCGCGACACCCGGATCATCGGGAAACAACTGAAATGAACATTTTCGACATCGACTTTGGCCAGTTCACCCGCAAGGCAAGGCATTCGACAGGTGCGCTGAGCGAGGCTGGGCGTGCCGGTCTGGCCGCCTGGTACGCGGCCGATCCCGCGCGCACCCGTGGTGGGCGTGCGCCGTTCCGCTGGGCTTTCATCTCCCGGGAAACGCGCTAAAAGAGTCGTGAAACGGGTAGGGGCCGTTGCGGGCGCCGCTCACAGCGTTTGTACACATTGCAGCACTTCCGCCGCATGTCCAGGCGCCCTCAATCCGCGCCAGCTTTTCACCAGCTTGCCATTCACGTCAAACACGAATGTGCTGCGGTCAATCCCGCGCACCTGCTTGCCATACAGGGTCTTCAGCTTCATCACGCCGAATTGTTCGCAGACGATTTCGTCCTTGTCGGATAGCAGTTCAAACGGGAAGTCGAATTTGGCCTTGAAACCTTCGTGGGACTTGATGCTGTCGCGCGAGATGCCGACGACGATCGTGTTGGCTTTGGCGAAGTCAGGATCGAGAGCGCGGAATTCCTGGCCTTCGAGTGTGCAGCCGGGCGTGTTGTCCTTGGGATAGAAAAAGACGACGACGTTCTTGCCGCGGTGGTCGGATAATTTGAAGGAGGTGTTGCCGGTGGAGGGTAGTTCGAAATCAGTGATGACGGGTTCATTCATGGCGGGTCTCACTTTCTTCTAATGTGATGAGGATTTGAGAAGCACGATGACGGCGCCGGCGCCGCCGTCGACGCTGCGTGCCTGGCAGAAGGCGAGCACGTCCTCGCGCTGCATCAGCCAGTGCCGGACCTTGTTTTTCAGCACGGGCAGACGATTCTTCGAGCCGTAGCCCTTGCCATGGACGATGCGTACGCAGCGTCGATCTTCGAGCATGCAGCGGTTGAGGAAGGCGGCCAGCGCCACACGGGCTTCGTCGCCCGTGTGGCCGTGCAGGTCGAGTTCGCCTTTTATGACCCAGCCACCGCGTCGTAGTTTGCGCAGGGCGGCAGTCGGCACGCCGGGGCGTGAATACACCAGTTCCTCGCCGGTCGAGACGGCGGCTTCCCAGTCCCAGGGATCGGACAGGGAATCGACCAGCGCCTGGCGTTCGTCGGCCTGCCTCTGGCGAGCAATCGGTTTGGGACGCGGACGCGCGATGTCGGCTCGACCGGACGGCGGCAGGGGAACGGCATCGGCGACGGCACGACGGAACAACACAGCGCCGTCCGGCTGGGGTTTCGGCTTATGCGGCGGCTGATGAAGCGTAGCGGGTGAAACGGCCTGTTCGCGCAGCATGCGGCGCGCACGCGTCAACGCCTCGAACGAGGCGGGCGCGAGCGCACTGCCGGAGGCGCGCTTCATGACACATGGCTCCGTTACGCTTTGCCGAGCGCGTCCAGATAACGCTCGGCATCGAGTGCGGCCATGCAGCCGGTGCCGGCGCTGGTGACGGCCTGACGATAGATATGGTCCTGCACGTCGCCTGCGGCGAAGACGCCTTCGATACTGGTGGCGGTGGCATTGCCCTTGTTGCCGCCCTGGGTGACGATGTAGCCGCCTTCGAGCTCGAGCTGGCCTTCGAAGATGCCGGTGTTGGGCTTGTGGCCGATGGCGATGAAGATGCCGGTCAGCGCGATGTCCCTGGTCGCGCCGTCCTTGGTGCTCTTGATGCGCATGCCGGTGACGCCGGTCTTGTCGCCCAGCACTTCATCGAGCGTACTGTCGAGGGCGAGGGTGATCTTGCCTTCCTTGACCTTCTCCATCAGGTGGTCGATGAGAATTTTTTCCGATTTGAAGGTGTCACGGCGGTGCACCACGGTGACGTGGCGCGCGATGTTGGCCAGATACAGCGCTTCCTCGACCGCGGTGTTGCCGCCGCCGACGACGGCGACATCCTGGTTTTTGTAGAAGAAACCATCACAGGTGGCGCAGCCCGACACGCCCTTGCCCATGAAGGCCTGCTCCGACGGCAGGCCGAGGTACATGGCCGAGGCGCCGGTGGCGATGATCAGCGCATCGCAGGTGTAGGTGCCGGAGTCGCCAACCAGAGTGAAGGGCTTTTCGGTCAGCTTGGCGGTGTGGATCTGGTCGAAGATGATTTCGGTCTTGAAGCGCTCGGCGTGACGCTGGAAACGGTCCATCAGTTCGGGTCCCTGCACGCCGTCGACGTCGGCCGGCCAGTTGTCGACATCGGTGGTGGTCGTCAACTGTCCGCCCTGCTGCATGCCGGTGATGAGAACGGGGGAGAGGTTGGCGCGCGCAGCGTACACCGCAGCCGAATAGCCGGCGGGGCCGGAACCGAGAATGATGAGTTTGTGGTGTGCGGTGCTCATGTCTGTAATCAGCCGTGGGGAAAGAGCACTATTCTAACCAATCTTGACGACGACATTTCCATGCTGCCGGCCCGGTGTTGATCCCGGACAAGCCTTCAGGCGGTTGTTCGAACCTGCACCCGCGTGGGCGATGGATGCGCGGCCATTGACTGCTTCGTTGTTGTTATGAAACAGGCAAGGGTGCGCCTCACGCCCCGGACTGGCTCGCCAATCCAGTCGCCCTCGTCTCGCGTCCTGATGGTTTATCCGCGATAATCGGTGTCACTTCTGGTCCTTACGTTCTCATGGCGCGTCCCACTTCCCGTTCTTCGACTCCCTTGTCGCCGCGTATGCAACGCCTGCTGCGCGAAGCCCGCGCCCTGCTGGTGGGGGCCATGGCGTTGCTGCTTGCGGCGATCCTGCTGACCCACAGTGCTGCCGATCCGGGTTTCAGCACGACCGGCGATGGCGGTCCGCTGCACAATCTGGGGGGGCGTTTCGGCGCATGGCTGTCTGATCTGCTGCTGATGGTGTTCGGCCTGTCGGCCTGGTGGTGGGTGGTGCTGGCAGCGGCCTATGTCATTCATACTTTTCGTCATCTCGATGAAACCCCGCTGGCGGGTGGTCGGCAGCGCTGGTTCCGGCTGGGCGGCTTCGGCCTGCTGCTGCTGGCCAGTACCGGCATCGAATGGCTGCGCACGTGGCACTGGACGGTGACGCTGCCGGACGCACACGGCGGCGTGCTGGGCGCCGGCCTGGGCGCGGCGGCGGGCACACTGTTCGGATTCACCGGCGGGTCGCTGATTCTGCTGTTGCTGATGGCCGTGGGATTCAGTCTGTTCACCGGCGTATCGTGGCTGACCATGGCCGAGCGCACCGGCGCGGGGGTGGAGTGGATCGGGTGGAAATCGATGCGGACCTGGCAGGCGTATCGCGACCGCAAGCTGGGCGAAGTGGCCCTGCAGAAGCGCGAAGCGAAAGTGTCGGTGGAAAAGAAAAAACGCGTCGACGCGCCGCCTATTCGCATCGAGCCGGTGGTGAAGGAGATCCCGCAATCGGAGCGCGCCGTCACCGAAAAGCAGGCGCCGCTGTTCTCCGATCTGCCGGATTCGCCGCTGCCGCCGCTGCACCTGCTCGACCCGGCCGACGAGGCGGTGGAAACGGCGAGCCCCGAGGCGCTGGAATTCACCTCGCTGATGATCGAGCGCAAGCTTGCCGAATTCGGCGTCGAGGTGAAGGTCGTGTCGGCGTCGCCCGGCCCGGTGATCACGCGCTACGAGATCGAACCGGCGGTCGGTGTGAAAGGCAGCCAGATCGTCAACCTGGCGAAGGACCTGGCGCGCACGCTGTCGGTCATCAGCATCCGTGTGGTCGAGGCGATCCCTGGCAAGCACACGATGGGACTGGAGATTCCCAATCCCAAGCGGCAGATCGTGCGCCTGTCCGAGATTCTCGGCTCCCGGGCCTACCACGACAGCAGCAGTCCGCTGACGATCACATTGGGCAAGGACATCGCCGGTAATCCAGTGGTCGCGGATCTGGGAAAAATGCCGCATCTGCTGGTGGCGGGCACCACCGGCTCGGGCAAGTCGGTCGGCGTCAACGCGATGATTCTGTCGCTGGTCTACAAGTCCGACCCCAGCGCGGTGCGCATGATCATGGTCGACCCCAAGATGCTCGAGCTATCGATCTACGAAGGCATTCCGCATCTGCTGGCGCCGGTCGTCACCGACATGAAGCAGGCCGCTTCCGCGCTCAACTGGTGCGTGGGCGAAATGGAACGCCGCTACAAGCTGCTGTCGGCGGTTGGCGTGCGTAATCTCGCCGGCTACAACCAGAAGGTGCGCGACGCGAAGAAGGCGGGCACGCCGCTCACCCATCCGTACAGCCTGACGCCGGACAATCCCGAGCCGCTGGAGACCATGCCGATGATCGTGGTGATGATCGACGAGCTCGCCGACCTGATGATGGTGGTCGGCAAGAAGGTCGAGGAACTGATCGCGCGGCTCGCCCAAAAAGCACGGGCGGCTGGCATCCACCTGATCCTGGCGACGCAGCGACCGAGCGTCGACGTCATCACCGGCCTTATCAAGGCCAACATTCCGACCCGCATCGCCTTCCAGGTTTCGAGCAAGATCGACTCGCGCACGATCCTCGACCAGATGGGTGCCGAGGCCTTGCTGGGGCAGGGCGACATGCTCTACCTGCCGCCCGGAACCGGCCTGCCGCAGCGCGTGCACGGTGCCTTCGTGTCGGACAACGAGGTGCATCGCGTGGTCGATTACCTGAAGTCGCTGGGCGAGCCCGAATACATCGAAGGCGTGCTCGAGTCGCCCGAGGAGGCGGGCGAGGGTGGTGGCGAATTCGGCGAGACCGGTGCGGAAGCTGATCCCTTGTACGATCAGGCCGTCGCCTACGTGCTGAAATCGCGCCGTGCGTCGATCTCGTCGGTGCAGCGTCAGCTGCGCATCGGCTACAACCGCGCCGCGCGCATGATCGAGGACATGGAGCGCGCAGGACTCGTGTCGTCGATGCAGTCGAACGGCAACCGTGACGTGCTCGCCCCCGGCGGAGAGGCATGAGCCGGTTTCATGCCCTGATCCCCGCTGCCGGCAGCGGTTCGCGCATGGGCGGCGAACGCCCCAAGCAATACCTCGAACTCAATGGTGTGCCGCTGATTGCCCATGCGCTGGGTGCGCTGGCACGCGAGCCCCGCATCGATCAACTGGTGGTGGTGCTGTCGCCCGACGACGCATGGTGGGACAAGTACGACTGGTCAGCCTGGCAGGGACGCCTGCAGGTGCTGCGCTGCGGTGGCGGCGCGCGCGCCGAGACCGTGTTGAACGGCCTGGAGACGATGGCCGGATGGTGCGCGGCGGATGACTGGGTGCTGGTGCATGACGCAGCGCGTCCCTGCTTGCCGGCAGGCGCGCTCGGGCGCCTGCTCGATATTGCCGCAGCCGATCCCGTCGGCGGCCTGCTTGCGGTGCCGGTGGCCGACACCCTGAAGCGCGCGGATGCGGCGTCCCGGGTGGAGGTGACCGTGCCGCGCGCTGGCCTGTGGCAGGCGCAGACGCCGCAGATGTTTCGTCATGGCATGCTGCGCGACGCGCTGCGCGCGGCCGCCAGCGACATGACCGACGAGGCGTCGGCGATCGAGCAGTTGGGCCTGCGCCCGAAGCTCGTCGAGTCCGACAGCCGCAACCTCAAAGTGACCTATCCGCAGGACCTGCGCCTGGCGAGCCTCATCCTGGAGCATCTGCATGACTGACATCCGCATCGGCCACGGTTTCGACGTGCACGCCTTCGCCGCCAACCGCAAGCTCATCATCGGCGGCGTCGACATTCCTCACGATAAGGGGCTGGCCGGCCATTCCGACGCCGACGTGCTGCTGCACGCGATCAGCGATGCGCTGCTGGGTGCGGCCGGGCTGGGCGATATCGGCCGCCATTTCCCGGATACCGACGCCGCGTTTGCCGGCATCGACAGCCGCATCCTGCTGCGCCGTGTCGCCGGGCAGTTGCGCGAGCGTGGCTGGCGCGTCGGCAATGTCGACGCCACCGTCATCGCGCAGGCGCCGAAAATGGCGCCGCACATCGCACGCATGACCGCGCATATCGCCGACGACCTCGGCATCGCCATCGAGCGTGTCAACGTCAAGGCCACCACCACCGAGAAGCTCGGCTTTACCGGGCGCGGCGAGGGCATCGCGGCGGAAGCGGTATGCCTGCTCGAGCGTGACTGACGCCGCGCAGACCGCGTCTCATCCAGCCCGGTCCGACACGCTGCGGCTGTTCTTCGCGCTGTGGCCGGATGACGCCACCCGCGACGCCCTCAACCGCACCGGAAAATGGCTGCACCAGCACTGGGGCGGCCGCCGCATGCGCGCGGATACGCTGCACCTCACGCTGGCTTTTCTTGGTAGTACGCCAGTCGCGCAACTCGATGCGCTGGTCGCTTGCGCCGACAGCGTCCAGTCACACGCATTTGAACTGATCCTCAACCGAGCCGGATACTGGCGTCACAATCACATCGGCTGGCTGGATACAATCGAAGCGCCACCGCAGTACTTCGAACTGGTGGGCGCATTGAATGCGAACCTGCAGGCTACGGGTTTTCCGGTCGATGCGCGCCCGCACGTGCCGCATGTCACGCTGTTGCGCAACACAGCCGGTGGCGAGATACCAGCATGCGAGCCGATATGCTGGCCGGTGGGCGAGTTCTCGTTGGTGAAGTCCGTTGCGGAGCAGGATGGCGCGCATTACGAGGTGATCAGGCGCTGGCCGTTAGCCTAAAAAGATACGCTTGAGTCCAGGCTTGTTTTTGTCTCCGTCCTGTCCCATTTGAACCAATATTTGGATGCTTCAGGAAGCCCTGAACAAGTCCTTCCACAAACTCAGGACGAACGGAAAATGCCTGATTTCGTTCGTGGTGAGCCCTTCGGTAAACTCAGGACAGGCTTGTCGAATCCTACATTGAACCAGCTTGTTCAGCGCCTCCTTGGGAGCCGCGCGCATAGCGCCCGCATTCACTGAGCTGGGCTCGGCCTGTCTAGTGAATTCCCGTGAAAAAGCTGCGCCGACTCGACACGCGCACAGCGTTTCGGTTATGATGCGCCCCGCATTAGGCGCGTAGCTCAGCTGGTTAGAGCACCA
>CAYVOR010000082.1:0-9958 GCA_964452995.1 uncultured Thiobacillus sp. | reverse complement strand
GATGCTCTCCAACTAACTCCACTTCTGGCGACTGCTAAAAATGGGGGGATTACCGCATAAGGCCGCCTACGAAGCCGGGCTTTGTATTAATCCAGTCATGCCCAGCGGTCTGAATCTGGAAGCTAAACGCCGATACCTTGTGGGGTGGATGGCTGACCTCAAGTGTCGTAATCGGGCAGCATGGGAAGAAGCGTCAACGATTGAAATTGTTCGGGGTGAAACTGTTGTTGCCGTGTTTCGGTGCCAACGTGGGCAGGTGGATATTCTGTGAAGGCTTCAGAAATTGACGACGACTGGTTACCCCACTACCTGAAGAATGAGGCACGTTCGTTCGACGTACACAAGCAATCAAACTGGCCATCGATTACCGCTGCGGTCAATGGAATTTTCGACGAAGTGATCCAATATCGAAAAGTCGGCGGGCATCAGGAACAGCACCCCAACAGACTTCGGAAGTATCTGGAAAAGTTAATCCTGGACTTGCTGGTGGCTCAAGCGGAAGAAGAATCCCCGTTCGTTTTTTTGTCGCTCAATAAAAATAGTTACAAGACCGGGAGTAGGTTGGAACAGATTTATCTGGGTTCATACCTGACCATGAAAAAAGCGGTGGATTCACTTGTGGCGCTTGGTTACGTTGACCTCAAGCCGGGCTACTACGACGCGGAAAAGAAGAAGGGCTGGCGCACACGAATTGCCGCATCCGACAAGCTGATTGAAACCGTCCCGTTCGATCTGGAAGGAGTGCAATTTAATTGGCGGGAGGATGATTTAGTACGGCTCAAACACAACGGCGAATATATCGACTACGCCGAAACCAGCTATTCCAAGTCAGTGTGGCGTGATGTTGTTCGGTACAACGAAATGGCTGAGAAAACGGATATTCGCATTTCAGGAAAGCCAGTCATCAACAAATACCAGCACGCCGTTTTTCATGGCGCGGATATGAAGTCCGCTGTTCTTGGTCGGATGTATGGCGGGGTTCCGCAAAACCTCAAGACGGAACGCCGGGCGGAAATGACCATCAACGGCGATAGTTTGGTGAATCTAGATTTCGAAGCTCACCATATCAAACTTGCTTACTGTCTGGCAGGCACGCCGTATGTCGGTGATCCTTACATCCTTCCGGGGATGTACAGCCGCGACGATGTAAAGCTTGCCGTCAATATCATGCTGAACTGCCACGATCATAAACAGGCGGTCAAAGCAGTCGGCAACAAGGGGCTAGTTAAGACTGTCGAACAAGCTCATCCAATACTTTGCGAATATGAAAAGCTGGGGCTGAGGTTACAGAAGGAAGACAGTGACTTGATGCGGGCAATCCTGAACCGTCTTATGGACGAAGGTATGTTCGTGACTAATCTACATGACGGAGTTCTGTGCCGTGCGTCCGATGCGGAGCATGTTCACGGCTGGATGCAAGCTGAGTATTTCGATAGATATAAAATCATTCCTGATATATCTATTTCGGTTGTCTAACTCATCTACTCCATTACTAATCCCAACCTAGTCTGTAACCCGCATGGATACTAGATTCTTAAAATTAAGGATTGTTAAAGAACAGTAGTTCCTTCGTCCACCTAGCACGGCTACCCCTCAGGGCAGCAAAGCTACTTTAAACTGATTTTAAGGGGTCTACAAGCCTTCGAAATCTAAAATAGGTATGGTAGCTCCTCCGTCCGTCGAAGCGGGGCTACGTCCGAATTTCTGCCACCAAAATTTCCCGTCCATTGCACTATATAGCAAGGCACCCCGTACCCCCCTTGCTACCCCCTGCGGGGAATTCCTGGATAACTGTTTAGTTTCAATGGGTTGTGAAATGTTTTCCTTCACATCCTGTTCACACTGAACTACAATTAAAATACTTCATGTATTAGTCCGATCATCCTGACCGGGCGGTGAAGTCAGGACATTCAATCCTGTAAGGCTTTGATTTAACAGGTAAAGGGAAGGAAGATGGTGCCCGGAACCGGAATCGAACCGGTACGCCATCGCTGGCGAGGGATTTTAAGTCCCTTGTGTCTACCAATTTCACCATCCGGGCGGAGCGGACGGCAATCCGGAATCTGGAGGCGCGTGCCGGAGTCGAACCGACCTACACGGATTTGCAATCCGGTGCATAACCGCTTTGCTAACGCGCCGTCGTGGCAAACCACCGTAAACGAAAAGGGGAAAACATCCGGACTGTGCCTTCTGTTTTCCCCGGAATTCTGGAGCGGGAAAGGAGGTTCGAACTCCCGACCTCAACCTTGGCAAGGTTGCGCTCTACCAGCTGAGCTATTCCCGCGTCGAAGGCTGCGCATTATGAGGATCCCGGTGTTTTCTGTCAACACCCCGGAGCGTCGGGCGTCAAGGGCTGCTGCTGAATGTTGGACGCGCGGCCCGGGTACGCGTAGCCCTGATGGGTGTCGGGCATGATGGCGGTTCGACGGTAAATGGAAGCTTCGCAAGATTGCGCGCCGGCTCCAGTGCGCCCTCGTCCATCTGATCGTCGTCCGGCCACAGTTTTATCGGCAGTTTCCCGCTTTCAATGATCGCTTTTCCGCTGGGGTGCATGACTTCTCCGTGTTTCACTGAAGGTGCGCCCTGGCACCATCGCTGGACCATGCAGCGATCGTCTCACGAAGATTCCTGCAGTGCGCGCGACGCCATCACGAGGTAGTACACCATCGATACCAGGGTGAGCAGTGCGGCGATCCAGATCAGCAGGGTACCGATGGCGGCGATGGGCAGGCCGGCGATAGGGCTGAAATACAGCAGCAGCACGATGGCGACCATCTGTGCCGCAGTTTTCAGCTTGCCGACGAAAGAAACCGCTACGCTGGCCGACTTGCCAGCCTTGGCCATCCATTCGCGCAAGGCGGAAATGGTGATTTCGCGGCCGATGATGATGAGCCCGATCAGCGGCGCCACGCGATCGAGGTCAATCAGTACGATCAGCGCGGCGGCGACCATCAGCTTGTCGGCGACCGGGTCGAGAAACGCGCCGAAGGCCGAAGTCTGTCCCAGTTTGCGCGCCAGCCAACCGTCGAGCCAGTCAGTCAGCGCCGCCACACCGAAAAATACAGCCGCCAGCAGATCGGCTTCGGATGCCGTCACCCAGCCGTCGGGCAGATAGAACACGCCTGCCATCAATGGGATGAGCAGAATGCGCAGCCAGGTGAGCAGATTGGGAAGATTGAGCGGCATGGGCGTGACGTTAATGGAGGGTGTTGTAAATGGTTTCCGCCAATTCTCGGCTGATACCGTTGACGCTGGCAAGCGCGTCGACGCCTGCGTCGCGTACACCCTGCAAGCCGCCGAAGTGTTCCAGCAGTTGTTTGCGCCGCTTCGGGCCGATGCCGGCGATGTCTTCCAGCGTCGACTGCACACGCGCCTTGCCGCGCTTGGCGCGATGGCCGGTGATGGCGAAGCGGTGCGCTTCGTCGCGCACCTGCTGGATCAGGTGGAAGCCGGGATGGTCCTTGGCGAGATTGAGTGCGCGGCCGTTGGCGAAGATCAGCGTCTCCAGGCCCGGCTTGCGCGCCTCGCCCTTGGCGACGCCGAGCAGCAGCACCTCGCCAAGGCCCAGTTCGGTCATCGCCTCGACCGCGCTCGATACTTGTCCCTTGCCGCCGTCGATCAGCAGCAGGTCGGGCAGCACGCTGTTTTCTTCCACGCTTTTGTGAAAGCGCTTGATCAGTGCGGCGTGCATCGCGGCGTAGTCGTCGCCCGGCGTGATGCCGCTGATGTTGTAGCGCCGGTAATCGGATTTCTTCAGGTCGTCGCCCTCATAGACAACGCAGGAGGCGATCGTTGCTTCACCCATGGTGTGGGAAATGTCGAAGCATTCGATGCGATTGAGGGTCGGCAGGTCGAGTGTGTCGCGCAATGCCGCCAGTCGTTGCGACTGGTTGGCCCGGTCGGCACTGCGCCGTTCCGCCGACAGCCGTGCGTTGGCCTGTGCCATGGCAATCCATACCTTGCGCTCGCCGCTGACGCGGTGCAACAGGGTGATTTTCTTGCCGGCCTGTTCGGTGAGCAGCGTTGCCAGTGTGTCGGTCTCGATCGCCTCGCTCACCAGGATGCGCGCCGGGATGGGGTGATCGAGATAGTGCTGCGTGATGAAGGCTTCCAGCGCTTCGGCCGGTGTCGCGCCCTCGCTATGCTGCGGAAAGAAGCTGCGGTCACCCAGGTGCCGGCCACCGCGGATCATCGTCAGGTTGACCGCGATCACCCCTGCGGCTTCGGCTACCGCCACCACGTCGGCATCGGCCTCGCTGCCGGTGGTGTCGACGAATTGCTTTTCGCGCACGGTTGCCAGCATGCGCAGGCGGTCGCGCAGCAATGCGGCGGTTTCGAAATCGAGCGCGGCCGCTGCGGCGTTCATCTGTTCGGTGATGCGTTCGGTCAGCGCGCTGGCCTCGCCGTGCAGCAACTGGGCCGCCGCAAGCACATCGCGTGCATAGGCTTCGGGCGCGATGTGTCCCACGCACGGCGCGGTACAACGTTTGATCTGGTACAGCAGGCACGGCCGCGAGCGGTTGGCGAACACGCTGTCCTCGCAGGTGCGCAACTGGAAGACCTTCTGCAGCAACTGGATGCTTTCGCGTACCGCGTAGGCGTTGGGGAAGGGGCCGAAGGCCTGATCCTTCTTTTTGGGCGTGCCGCGGAAATAGGCGAGGCGTGGAAAGCGGTGGCCGGTCAGCAGCAGGTAGGGGTAGGACTTGTCGTCACGAAACAGGATGTTGAAGCGTGGCTTCAGCCCCTTGATCAGGTTGTTCTCCAGCAGCAGCGCCTCGGCCTCGGTGCGCGTCACCGTGGTGTCGATGTGATCGACACTTTTCAGCATCAGCTTGATGCGCGGGCTCTGATCGGTTTTCTGGAAATAGCTGGCAACGCGTTTCTTCAGGTCCTTCGCCTTGCCGACATATAGCACCGCGCCAGTCACGTCGACCATGCGGTAGACGCCGGGCAGGGTGGGCAATGAGGCGAGGAAGTCCTTGGTGATGCTCACGGTTAAAATCTTTTTATCCGCGAAGGACGCGAAGAAACGCGAAGAAAGTCATCAAGGTTTAACTTCGCGGCCCTTCGCGCCCTTCGCGGATGAAAAAAATCATTCCTCATCCAGCAGCTTGCCGGCGATCGCCCAGTTCTCGTCCGGCAGTTCCTCGAACGCGATATAGGTATACGACGCCGGTTTGCCGGCGTGGCGCGCCAGCGTGGCGGTTATTTCCTCGGCGACTTTCTGCTTCTGCTCGCGGCTGAGGCTGCCGGCGAGCTTGATGGTGACGACGGGCATGATCGATCCTTGGCTTGAATCAGGGTGAAAACGGCTTCGAACATCGCGGGGGTGAGGCGGCGCGTCTGGGTATTGTAGCGGGAGCAGTGGTAGCTGCTGACCAGACGCCGGCCGTCGGGCAAACGGTAGTCGCTGGCGTGGGCAAAGGGATAGTCCTTGAGCTTGAGTCCTTGCGCGCGCAACACGGCCTGGTGCGCGATCTGTCCCAGCGCCAGGATGCTGGCATGGCTGGGCAGCGCCGCCAGTTCGACGGCGAGGTAACGATTGCATTCGCGGATTTCACCCGGTTCCGGTTTGTTGGCCGGCGGCAGGCATTTCACCGCGTTGGTGATGCGGCAACCGGTGAGGATAAGGCCGTCGTCGGCCGACAGCGATTGCGGGGCGCTGGCGTAACCGAATTTGTGCAGGGTTTCGTACAGCAGCACGCCGGCAAAATCGCCGGTGAAGGGCCGACCGCTACGGTTGGCGCCGTGCATGCCGGGCGCGAGGCCGACGATCAGCAGGCCCGGCTTGTCATCGCCAAAGGCGGGGACGGGGCGGGCATGGTAATCGGGGTGGCGGGCGCGCACGTCATCGAGAAACGTGGCGAGACGCGGACAGGTTCGGCAGTCAGGGTCGAAGTGCATCGGGGGAAAACAAGAACGCCCCACGGCGGGGGCGTCTATTGTACGCGGGACGGCGCTCAGCTTTCGATCGGGCCGGCGGCAGTCTGCATGTAATTCTGCTCGCCCATGCGCTTGACCAGATCGAGCTGGGTTTCCAGATAGTCGATATGTTCCTCGGTGTCGGACTGGATGCTGGTGAGGATTTCGCGCGAAACATAGTCCTTGACCGATTCGCAGTGCGCGATTGCCTCGAGGTAGAGGGCGCGGCCGGTCAGCTCGAGCTTGAGGTCGCATTCGAGGCATTCGACCACGTTCTCGCCGATCATCAGCTTGTTCAGATCCTGCAGGTTGGGCAGGCCTTCGAGAAACAGGATGCGCTCGATCAGCTTGTCGGCGTGATGCATTTCCTCGATGGATTCTTCGTATTCGTGCTTGCCCAGCGCGGTCAGCCCCCAGTTCTTGTACATGCGCGCATGCAGGAAATACTGGTTGATGGCGGTGAGTTCCACCGTGAGCGCCTTGTTCAGATACTGGATGACTTTCTTGTCGCCTTTCATGCTTTTCTCCTGATAGTGGGCAAGCGCGTTTTAATAGAGCCGTTGCTGGGCAACGGCTGGCTAGTGGGCCGACGGAATGCCTGTCATTCTAGGGGAAATTTCTTATGGGACAAGCCATGAGACGCAGTCCGCGGGCGCGGGCTGCGCGGCGCGTCAGGCGGCTGCGGCGAACGGGGCGTCCGCAGAACATCCGCGACATTCGGCGAGAGCTTCCTTGAGCACCTCCTTAGCGCTGCATGCGCAGCGGCCGCATTGAGTCGTCACGCCGAGCTCGTCGCGGAGTTGGCGCAGGGTGGCTAATCCATTCTGATGGACCACACGGCGAATTTCGTGGTCGGTGACACCTTTGCAGAGGCAGACGTACATGACGTACTCCCAGGAATCTAACTCGATATGGAAAGGATATCTGTAATGAGAATGGTTGTCAATAACGATTTGAACAAACCCGTCTCGACTGTGCAAAACCAACCAGGGAAAAATATTCGCTGCCGTTGCCGCCTTCCAGGCTGAACGAAAATGCGTTGACGCTACCCGTACCGCAGGTCCCGGTGGGACAGATGGACAAAGCCGTCCGGCCTCGCGCACACCATGGCTTGATCCGGTATCAGTCGAAGTGGGCACTCTCGGGTCGGCCGGTGACGGTGTCCATGTAGAGTTCGACGCGTTGGCCCTTCTCGTTGTGGCCGTACATCTCGTAGCAGTTACCGTTGACCTTGAATTGCCTGATCGTGTAGCCCGCATCGGCCAGGGCCGCCTTGAGATGGGCTTCTTTCATCCAGGTCTCCCTGGGATGGGCTTCGCAGTTCGTGGCGGCGTGTGCCATGGCGGGGGCGAAAACCAGTGCGGCGAGGGCAATACGCAAAGAGGTCATGAAATGTAGTCCTGCAGGGAGTGGATAAAATAAGGGGAATTCAGACTGTCGCCCACATTCGCATCAGGTTGTGATAGCAGCTGGTCAGGCGCACAGCGGTATCGGTCTCGCCGTGCTCGCCGCGCAACGCGGCAATGCTCAAATCCATCTCGTGCAGCAGGTCGCGCCGCTGCGGTTCGCGCACCATGCTTTCCAGCCAGGTGAAGCACGCCAGCCGCACGCCGTGCGTCACCGGCTCGACGCGATGCACGCTGTACGACGGATACAGGATCAGGTGGCCCGCCGGCAGCTTGACCGCGCGGCCGCCCATGCCGTCCTCGATGATGAGCTCGCCGCCGTCGTAATCGGTTGGGTTGTTGAGGAAGAGCGTGAACGACAGGTCGGTTCGCACATGCTGTGCGGTGGCCGGGTGGGTGCGGATGGCGTTGTCCACGTGATTGCCGAAAGCGTTGGCCTCGTCGCCGTAGCGGTTGAACAGCGGCGGATAGATGCGTCTGGGCAGGGCGGCGCTGAAGAAGGTGGGGTTCTTCGACAAGGCTTCCAGCACGATGGCGCGCAGCTGCTGCGCCACCGGGCTGGTTTCGGATAGTTGCCGGTTGTTCTTCACCGTGGCGGCCTGGGTACCGGCGGTGACGCGGCCGTCGGTCCAGTCGGCTTGTTTCAGCAGTGCGTCGCACCGGGCGAGCATGGCGGCGTCGAGAACATCGGTGATATGTAGCAGCATGATTGGATCTCCTGTCAGGGATAGGGTGCTGCGCAGGCAACACCCTATCCCTGCCAATGATTTGGCAGGAAAGGCGGGCTCAGAACTTCAGCTCGCCGGTGAGGATGAAACGACGCTTCTGACCGGGCACGGTGAACGGGCCGTTGTCGTAGATCGAGTCGTAGTATGTTTCGTTGAACAGGTTCTGCACGTTCAAGCGGACGCCCCAGGTTTTCTGGTCGTAGGACACCATGGCATCCCAGCGTACGTAAGCCGGCGCAGTATTGGGATTGAAACCGCTGGGCTGGCCGTTGGTGGTGAATTGCGCATTGGCCGATGCATTCGACGGGTTGTAGCCGTAGCGTTCGCCCTTGGCCTCGGCGCCGCCGCCGATCTTCCAGCCGCCGCCCAGCTTGTAGGTGGACCACAGGTTGAAGGTATACGGCGGCGTGTTGCGTGGCCGCTTGCCGACGAAGCGCGGATCGCCGACATTGCCGTTGGATTGCTCGGCGACTTCGAGGATGGTGGCGTCCATCAGCGCCAGCCCGGCGAAGACTTCCCAATTCGGCGTGATGCGGCCGGCCGCTTCGAATTCGATACCGTCGGTGCGGCGCTTCCGGGTGAGGATCGCGGCAGTCGACTCAAGATCGGTATTGCGCTCCCAGTTCTTGATCGCGCGGTAGAGCGCGGTACGGAAAGCCAGGTCGCCGTCGAAGAACAACCACTTGGCGCCAACCTCGTAGACCTGGCTGGTCTCGGGCGGCTGCGGCGTGGCGGTCAGCTGGTAGAGGTCGGCCGTCGGGCTGAACGAATCGCTGTAGCCGACGTAGTAGTGCGCTACCTCAGTAGGCTGGTACGACAAGGCGGCGCGATAGCTCCACTCGCCGTATTCCAGATGCGGCGAGGCGGCGCTGGAAAAGTCGGCATCAAGCTCGTCGCGGCGCACGCCCAGCGTGGCTTTCCAGTCCGGGATGAACTCGACCGTGTCCTGTGCATAGAGGGCGTAGGAATTGCCGGTGAAATTGTTCAGCTGTGCGCCTGTATATGACTCGACGTAAGGGAGGAAGACAGGCGGATTGCCGGCCGTGGTGCCGCCCAGATTCTGCAGACCCGAGCGGTGGCTGTTCTCGTGCAGATACTCGACGCCGGTGAGCAATTCGTGCTTCATGCCCCGTGCCTCGAATATCCGGCTGTAGTCGGATTGGAGCGTGAGGGTTTCGTAGTCCGTCGAGCGCGTCGGACCTGCGTTAGGACTGGCTCCGTTGAGGCCGGTCGTGCCGGGCGCAACCGTGGCGCTCGGCGTGCGCGCCCAGTAGCTGCGTTCGTAGTCGCCGTAACGGACCGTGGTGCGCAACTGGCTGTCATCGGCGAAGCGGTGCGTCCAGGTGCCAGTGGAGACGTTCACGTCGCTGTTGTCGAAGTTGCGGTCGATGCCCCAGAAATAATCGACCGGGAACGTGGTATTGGGGCGGTGGGTGGCGTTGTCGAACGAGAAGCCGTAGTCGGGCGTGTCGCGGTTGCGCATGTAAAGATGCGAGAAGGTGAATTCGTTGTCGGTGTTCATGCCGAGCGCGAGGCTGACCTGCGCGCCGCCGCGATTGACGTCGGGCTCCGCGCCGCTGGCGGGGTTTTCGCGCCAGCTGCCTTCGTCGCGCTTCATCAGGTTCACGCGTACCGCGCTGTGCTCCCCCAGCCGCTTGTTGAGGTCGGCGGTGGCTTCGGTGTAGTGGTCGGTGCCCACGCTGCCGGTCAGTTTGTAGGCATCGGCCAGCCTGGGTGTTTTGGAGACGAGGTTGATGACGCCGCCGGCCTGGCCGCGGCCGAACAGCATCGAGGCGGAGCCGCGCAGCACGTCGACCTGCTCGATGAAGAAGGTTTCGCGGTTGTATTGCGCGGTGTCGCGGATGCCGTCGAGGTAGACGTCGCCGAAGGTGTAGAAGCCGC
>CAYVOR010000081.1:0-10353 GCA_964452995.1 uncultured Thiobacillus sp. | reverse complement strand
GAGCGACGGACTGTTAATCCGCAGGTCCCTGGTTCGAGCCCAGGTCGGGGAGCCAAATTCCTTTAGTTTCAAGCCCTTGTCGGGCCTCTGCGTAAGACCGGCGATCTAAATCAGATAGCCGGGTTTTCCGAAAACAGGAGACCGACATGAATGAAGCTCAAAACGCCCAAGCTGTTGCCGCAGCCGGCCAAAGCCTCGCAGAAATTGCCGAGGCCTATCTCGATGCCTACAAGGGCCGGGATTCTTCGCGCTATCACCGCACCAACACCTGGACGCGCCTGCTCGGCGACAAGGTGTTTGCGGAAATCACCCCCGACGATATCGACGACGCCATGCGCACGCTCGCCAGCGAGCCCGCCAAGGTCTACAGCGGCCGCGATGCCGACGACAATCCGATCTTCAAGAAGAAATCCGGCCAGCGCAGCGGCGCGACCCTGAACCGCTACCTGGTCGCGCTCGCCGCGATGTTCACCTGGGCCAAGCGCATGCGCCTGGTCCCGCGCGGCTTCGACTCACCCACCCGCCACGTCTCGAAGAACCAGGAAACGCGCGGCCGCGTGCGCTACCTGTCCGACGATGAACGCGACCGCCTGCTGGCCGCCTGCATCGACTCACCCTGGCCGCGTCTGTATGTGTTCGTGCTGATGGCGCTCACCACCGGCGCGCGGCGCGGCGAGCTGCTCGGGCTGCGCTGGTGCGACGTCAATCTTGAACGCGCCGAGGCCGAATTGCACGACACCAAAAACGGCGATCGGCGCGTCCTGGTGCTGTTGCCGCAGGTGATCGCCGATCTGGAGCGATTCGCGCCGAAGGATGCGACCACCAGCCAGGCGCTGGTTTTCCGCAGCCGCCTGCGGCCGTCGCAGCCCTACTCGACCGCCAAGGTATTCAACGAAGCCGTCGCGGCTGCCGCAATCAAGAATTTCCGTTTCCACGACTGTCGGCATTGCACCGCGTCCTATATGGCGCAAAGCGGCGCGTCGCTGCTGGAGATCGCCGACACCCTGGGCCATCGCCAGCTGCGCATGGTGCAACGCTATGCGCACCTCAACACCGACAGCCGGCGTCGACTGATGGCGCGGGTTTTTGAAGGGCGGGTGTGAGCTCGGCGCGATGAACACCAAGCCAAGCCCCTACCTACCCGATTGGGCGCTGCGCTACTTCGAGCAGCATCGAGATCGCTTCGATGATCCCGAAGAAATGCCGCATCGCCGCGATGCCTTTTATCGCCTTTTCTGCGCCGACGCCAACGACCTCGACATGCGGCGCATGTGGGAACGCGCCGCCCGTTTCATTACTGCCCCCACCATGTGCTGTTTCATTCCGGGCCCGCATGCCTCCGAGAACCATGTGACAGACACCGACATGGAGGCGAGAGATTTTCTGAGCAGGTTGATCTATGCCACCGATCATGCCGTGCCGGGGGATCCGATAGCGGATAAACAGATCCCCGCGAGCAAGCCTGAAGCACGCCTGCGCGAAGCCGACCGTAGGCTGGCGCGCAAGTTGGCGCGGCTGCTGCGCGAATGGCAAATCGTGACCCCGTTTGACAGCGTGGCGGGAATGTCGCTCGACAAGGGCAATATGCAGCACATTGGAGATGTGATCGACCGGCTGGTGACTGCATACGACTTCGAACTGGAACCGCCAGACCTGAGCGAAATCCATAAACGGCACGGCATTGAACACACCGCCAATTCAAAACGCGGCTGGCGAGCGCGCCGCCGTGCGTCCGACGTGGTGCGCCACAAGATCATCAGAGACGCGCTCAGGCTGTCTGAAATAGGCCGGCCGCAGGATTCCGGCGACCTTGCGCATCTCGCCTACAAGTTGCGTGACTTCCCGGACATGAATAACGATCGAACCGACGGGGCTGATCTGCGCGTGCAAAAAACTGGCTGGCCTGACTGGCTGCGCGTCGCTTCGAGTCATCCGCTTTTCTGCGGCGATCGTGACGGAACCCTGCGGCATGACGACTGGTTGACACTGGTGCGCGTCCTGTACGAGGAAGTGGACTATCGGCGCATCGGCCAGGTACTAAATAACGGGCAATAAATTGCCCGCTTACATGGCAGATTTTTAGAAAAATCCTTCTTAAAAACCCGCCCGCAAACAAACAAACTCTCCAACAGGCACACCCCCGCCCGGCAAGGCTCGACAGGGTGCTTGAAACCAAAGGAGAGTTACATGCGGAACACCGAACTTCCCCCCCTCGACGAATTCGTCGACCTGGACACGCTGCAGGCCGGCGTGGCCACGATCTACCCCACCCCTGATTCGATCCGCTGGTTTGTGCGGCGCAATCGCGACGCGCTGGTCGAGCGCGGCGCGCTGATCGTCATCACCGGTCGGATGCGTTTTCACCCTGGGCGATTCAAGCAAGCGGCTGTCGAAATTGGACAAAAGGCGGCCTCCTGAATGGAGTCCGGCGCGCCATGACAACGACAAAAAAAAACCCCATTGCGATGGTCTGCCCATGCTGCGGCGGGGAAGTAACCCACCGCCGCTATAGCTTCGACGTGATCCTGGCTGCGCCGTTGCGCATGATTAAGTGGTACGTCTGCGACGATTGCGAACGTGCGTTGGTCGGCACCGATGCTGCCGCACGGCACAAAGCCGAACAGGCATTCATCGCGTACTTCGATGCGTTGGCGACTGCAAAGTGACGGCCGACGTCCTGTTGTCTCACCTCGAAAACGTCAAACGCACCGGAGACGGCCGTTGGCTGGCACGCTGCCCGGCCCACGATGACAAGCGCCCGTCGCTGTCGGTGAAAGAAACGTCCGAAGGCGTTGTTTTGCTTAAGTGCTGGTCTGGCTGCTCGGCTGCTGAAGTAGTGGCTGCGGTCGGCCTTGACCTGGCCGCACTATTTCCCGAGAAAACCACCATCGACGGCAAGCCCGAGCGGCGCCCGTTTCCGGCTGCCGACGTCCTGCGCGCCGTGAGCTTCGAGACGCTGATCGTCTCGCTGGCAGCCGCACAACTGGCAAAGGGCGAGCCCCTACTCGGTGATGACCTCGAACGTTTGAAGCTGGCGGCATCGCGTCTGCATGCCGCAGCGGGGGCTTTTGAATGAGTGATTTAGAACAACGCGGCGCGGCTGCACTCGACAAGCTGGCATCCGAAAAGAAGCCACGCAGAAAAAAAGGCCTGCGCCTGGTCAAGCCTGGCGACGAAGAATTCGGGCCTGACGGTCGCCGTCGAATAAAACACCGGCCCGGCCAGCTTCCAAAAATTCTCGACCAGCTCGGCCTGTCATTGTCTGAGTCCTGCGAAAACCTTTTCAGCTACACCGGCCGCCTGGTGCGGGTCTATGCGGCCCCTGAATCGGCTTCTGGTGGCGTGCATCGCCCGCGTGGTGCTCTGGTGCTGCATCCGGTAGATGGATCGCACCTGACTGAGCTGGCGACCGCTGCGGCCATCCATGAGCGATGGGACGCACGAGCCGAGGAGGATCTGGAGTGCGACTGTCCGCGCCGCATCGCCGACGCCTACCTGGCGCGCGGAAACTGGCCGGAGCTGCGACCGCTGGCTGGCTTCATCGAAGCGCCGACGATCACCCTCGACGGACGTTTGATCCACGAGCCCGGACACGATAGCGAAACCGGGCTGTTTCAGGCCTGCGCTGCGATTCCTGGCTGGTCTGCGCCACCTGCCAAGCCAACCCGATCCAATGCTCAGGCCGCGCTCGACGTGCTGCTCGAATTGGTGCGGGACTTCCCGTTTGTTGCCGATGAGGATCGCGCCGCCGTTGTCGCCGGCATCATCACCGGTCTGCTGCGCAGGGTGCTCCCCGCCGCCCCTTTGCTGGCAGTAACGGCGCCGACGCCCGGCACCGGCAAAACACTGATTGCCGAGACGTTCGCCATCATCGCCACCGGCCGCCGCGCCAGCGTGCTATCGCTCGGACACGATGACGCAGAAGCCGAGAAGCGCCTGGCCGGCGTGCTGCTGGCCGGCGACGCGGTGATCGCCCTGGACAATATCGAGCGGCCGCTGAAAGGCGACCTGCTCTGCCAGGTTGCAACGCAACAGTTTGTCAGGCTGCGACCGCTCGGCGCCAGCGGCATGCTGTCGATCCCGACGCACGCCCTGATGGTTGCGACCGGCAACAACCTCGCCATCGTTGGCGACCTCAAGCGCCGCGTCGCACTGATCCGCATGGACAGCGGACAGGAACGCCCCGAGCAGCGCACCTTCTCGCGCGACCACCTGGAGGATGTATTCGCTCGCCGTGGCGAACTGATCCGCGCTGCGCTCACCTTGCCCTTGGCCTACCTGGCCGATGGTGCGCCAGCCATTGAGGGTATGCATCCGCTCGGCGGCTTCGAGCAATGGGATCGCATGGTGCGCCGCCCGCTGGCCTGGCTGGGGCTGCCCGACCCGCTCAAGGCATCCGAAAGCCTGCGCGAGCAGGACCCCGACCTCGAAGGCATGCGCCTGTTGCTTGGTGCGTGGCGTGATGCATTCCAGGACAAACCGAAGACAGCAGCCGAACTGGTGGCGGCCGGCATGATCACCAGCGACGACTACGGCTACCCCGAACTGCGCGACGCGTTGCAGCTGGTGTGCAACGAAAAGCCCAATGCCCGCCGCCTGGGCTACTGGCTGCGCCGCCACCAGAACCGCATCGTCGACGGCATGCAGGTCAAGCAGGCCGGCAGCGATGGCCATGCAAAGGTCGCTCGCTGGACTGTTTCGGTGTGCGGGTGATGCGGGCTATGCAGGCCATGTTTCCTACAAGGCATGAAAAGTGTCAGAGACAAAAAATATATACGGGGCAAAACAAACCCCGCTTTACCCGCATCACCCGCGCCTCCGGCCCGTGCAAAAGGTACTCCCCCGCCTCATCCCCTGCGGGTAATCCGCACCGCGTTGTTCCGCTAGGGTCTGGCCGCTCCACATACTCAACACTCGGGCTGACGCTGTGACGAATCCGCCTAAAACTGACGACACTACCAATCCGGAGCTTGGTTTCCTGTTCGACCGGAAGGAGCTGCTGGCCATCCGCGTGCGGCCGGCTGAGTTCGCCCGGCTGCTGGGCGTATCGAAGCAGACAGTATCGGTCTGGATTCGCGACGGCAAAGTGACGATCAACGCGCTCGACGGCCTGCTCGATGTGCGCCGCGCCATCCAGGACGTGCTGCGCAACACCAGCCCCGGCCGGCTGCGATCGCGCGTGCTGCGCCAGGCGGTGACCGATGCGCTGGAGCTGCGCGAGAACCTGGCTCGCGCCGAGGATCGCGCCGAGATTGCCGAGGCCGCGCTGCTTAAAGCGACGTCCCAAATCAGGTACCTCGAAAAATGGGCGGATGACGGCGATCGCAGCGTCGAGATTTTCCGGGGGCTGATCGTCGGCCAGGCCGATCAACTGCGCGCCGCAGCGACTGAGACGTGGCCGGCAATCCTGGAGGGGCTGCTCGACGAGGCCACCCTGGCCGCCGATCCAGTCGTCGACGACGACGAGCTGGCCGACTTCATCGCCGCCACGGAGGCCCCGCGCGCTATTCACGAAACAGAGGGGGGCGGGGACAAAGCGCCTGCCGAACCCGGCAGTTAACCCCCGCCAACGGACGACAATGAACCCCGCTCACAGCCACGGCCAGGAGGCGCAGGCAGGCAGCCCGACCAACCTGGCTCGCCGTGCTGCCTTGGGAGACTTCGGCCCCGAGGTTATGGCCTGGCTCTGCGAAGGGTTCCGGCGTCACGTTGTCGACGGTGAACAAATCGAAGCGGCGCTGCGGCTGGATCGTGTTTCTAGGCTGCGGGCACGTGATGATGCCCTGCGCCGCGCCGCTGCGCTGCTGACAATGGGCGGCGATCGCGCCTGGCCCGTCTCGGGGCGGTTGGCGCTGGCCGTGGCGAGACAAGAAAGGCTGCGCAGTGCACCAGCAACGCCGCTAGAAGATGCGCTCGCCCAAGCGTTCGCTGCCGGCGTGGGCGTACCGACAACGCAGCGCCAACTGTACGAAATCATTCGCTGAAAAGACTCACCAGCGGCTTCAGTAAATAACGGACAGACTTCAATCACCAAAACCACTAGGAGTAAGCCGTGATCGACTTCGAAGACATTACCGCTGGAAATGCCCGCGACATTCTGGCAAGCGTGCCGGATGCCTTGGGCCTGGCCTTGGGTGCGCACGCTGCCAAAAACCCTCACCCGTTCGCACCGTTGACTGCTGAAGCCCCGCTGCGGGCTGCCGCCTACGCGGCGGGTCAGATTTTGGCCCCGCGTCAATCGGGCGAAGCACAAGCTGCGGTTATCGGACGTGGCCTGCGCACGCTCGACTTCGGTAATGCGCTCGCCGCTGGGCTTCAGCAAGCGGCGCGGCGCCGCTTTGATGTGCAGGCCCAACACCTCACCGCCGTCGCGCAGGTGGAAGTGGACCGGCTCGGCGAGCCGGAGCCGGTTGGGGCCCTGGATTCGGGCGCACCGTTCGGCGACGTGGGCGACGGCCTCGAATATACCGTCACCCGCGCTACGCTGCGCGACGGCGAGCCTCTCGTGCTGTCGAGCCTGGGCAGAATCCTCCAGCTGAGCCGCGAGTCGATTTTCAACGACGACCTGGGTTTGATCGAGGACGCTGTGAGCGCGACGGGCGTCGCCGCCGCACGGCTTGAGGCACGACTCGTTGCCGCTGCGCTTGAGACTACCGGCAACCTGTCGGACGGCGACGCGGTTTTCGATACAGCGCATGGCAATGTCTACGCTTCTGGTGGGGTGCTCTCCAGTGCGACTGTGGCAGGTGCAATGACGAAATTGCGCACGCAACCGGCCGCCGATGGTGAGGCACTTGATGCTGCTGCCGCGTACTTATTCGTTGCCCCTGTGGCTGAGCTGGCTGCGCGGCAGCTCGTGTTTACTTTGGGGCTGTCCGTCGCCGTGCTCGTCCTGACCGGCTTGGCTGGTGACCGCTTCTACCTTGTTGCCAATTCTGAGGTCGCGCGCAGCATCGCGGTCGCGCGCCTGAGTGGCGCTGTTCACCCGCTGGCAGTCGAGGCGGTGCGCGTGCCGATTGAGTTCGACGGTGCGATGGTTCGCGTGCGTATAGATACCGGCGCGGCGATGGTTGGCCGTCGCGGCATCGTGCGCGCTTCCTCGTAACAGAGTTTCCCTGGGGGGGAATTCACCGGCTTTGGGACGGCTGACCCAAAGCGGTCCGGCTCGGTGCACAGGCCCTTTCCCTGTGTCACGCCGCCCCCGCTGCCGCCATCATGGAAAACCTGTTCCAGACAACCATTCTCCGCGAGGTCGCCATCGGCGGCCGCTGTTACAGCCCTGGCGAAACAGCGCTGGTGAACATCGAAATGTTTCGCGAGCTGGTCGCAATCTTTGCGGCTGACCCCAAAGACAGGCCACGCGCAATTCCTTTGAAATCAATCGCGCCGCCGAACATTCAAAACTGAAGGAAAGAACATGTCGAACCCCATCACTAAGATCATCATCTCGGCAGTCGACCGCACCAAGGCCGCTTTAGCATCGGCCAAAGGGGGGTTGGCTTCGCTGGCCGCGTCTGCGCAGTCTGTCTCCGGGCTCATTGGAAGTCTGTTCACCGGACTGTCTGCTGCGGTATTCGTTGGGCAGATCAAGCGCGCCATCGATTCGATGGATGAAGCGTATGAATCCGCGCAGCGTGCGGGAACCTCAGTGGAAAATCTCACCAGCCTGCAATTTGCTGGCAAGCAGACCGGCGTGCAGGACATGGAGAAAAGCCTGGTGGCGCTGGCCGACGCGATCGACGCAGCCAGGAAAGGCACCGGCCCGGCTGCCGAGGCATTCGCTGCGCTTGGCATCGATCCAAAACAGTTCAGCGATCCGGCCGATGCGCTGGATGCACTTGCTGACCGTTTTTCAAAACTGCCTGATGGCGTGACCAAGACGTCGCTGGCCATCGACATATTCACGAAGCGGATTGGCCCCGGCATGATCCCGCTGCTGAACGAGGGCGCGGCCGGCATCAAGCGGCTGAAGGACGAAGGCGCCGCGCTTGGCGTTGTGCTGAAGGATGATGTGGCGGGTGCCGCCAACGAATTCAACGACAACCTTGGCAAGCTGAAGTCGGGTTTTGATGGGCTTGCGATTTCCCTGGTGAGCCCTGCTCTCCCGGCGATGAATGAGTTCGTTGCATTGCTGACCAAGGCCGCGCAGGAAGGCGGGTTTGCGGCGGCTGCAATGGCCGCATTGAAGGCGGCCGGCACCGACTTCCTGGACAACGAGGAGCTATCGGCGACCTATCGGCTGGCCGAGGCACAGAAGCAGCTCAACGCGCTGCGCGCGGATGGGTTTGACGAAGACCACAAGCGGATCAAGCAGCTGAAGGAGGCCGTCCCGGCATTAAGGGCGCTGGCCAAGGAGGAAGAAAAGTTGGCGGCGGCAAAGGCCGAGAGCGCGAAGAAGGCCACGCTGGCCGCCAAGGACAACGAAAAGGCCATCGAGGCGCGCGAAGAAGAGGTCAGGCGTTTCAAGGATTCGGTCGACGATCAGGTCAAGGATGCCGAGCGCCTGCAATCGGCGCTTACTTCGGCGTACGGCAGCATGCTCGACGAAGAGCAGCGTTATCGTGATGAGGCGAAGCGCCTGCGCGCGCAGGCCAATGCCGGCGCGCTGGAAGGCGCCGACCAGGACGTGGTGGAAGCCGACGCCAGCCTGGCCGCGCTCAAGCTCAGCCGACTGTCAGGCAGCGGCAGCCCGGAGGAAATCCGCGAGCAGGCCGCTGCCGTGCGCGAGCTGGCTGCGGCGCTGGAAGACAAGAAGCTGAAGTCCGACCTGGTGCGCCAGGCCACACTCGCCGAGGCCTCGGCAGCCGAGAGGCAGGCGGATGCATCCGGCCAGCAGGCGGTCGCGCTGGCCGATCAGTTGAAAGCCAACGAGGCGCGCACGGCAGAGATCGCCAAGGCCAAGGACGAAATTGGCAAGCCGGCCACGCTGGAAATCAACTCGGGCCCTGGGGTAGCTCAAGCCAAAGCTGATCTTAAGGAGATCCTCGAGCTGCTCGACCGGATCGGCGACAAACCGCTTGCCGTTGGCACCGTGATAAACGGGGCGCCGTCCAACATGGTCAAAGAGCTGCGCCAGGCTGCGCTGCAATATGGGCGGCGGGGGTAACTGCGCATGGGCATGGTTACTCGCGCGCAGGCGCTGGACAGTGTCAATCGATTCGCCCTTAACCTTATAGCTGATCCCGCCACGCTATCGGAAGACCTCAGGACGCGCCTTTATCGGTATCTGATGAAGCTGGCGAACGGCTCGCCCAAGGCGCTCGCCCTGGCCGAGAGATTCGCTAGCGGCGAGATCGACGGCGACACGCTGCTGGAAATGATTGGATAGGGGTTTGCATCAACCTGGCCGCGAAAACCTCACCACGGCGATTCTGGCGGGGTGATTTGCTTTTTGTGCGGCTGCGGGCGTAGGATGGTGGCGTCCAACGCCCTGTTGGATAGCGAGGCAGCCATAGTGTTGAAGCACTCGGCCACCTCTGACCACATGAAACTAAACAGGAGTCTCAAATGGCTGATCAAATTGTACCCCGCACCGTCTTTGAATTCGCAGACGAACTCGAAACCGAAACCGCCAAAATTAAGGCTTGCTTTGGCCTGATGCGCGAAGTGCTGCAATTCAGTTACAACGACCCCGAGCAGGCCAAGCTGGCACAGGAGCGGCTGTATTTTCTGACGTCCTCGATGGATAGCACGCGGGAACGCCTCGATGACCTGATCGCTGCCGCTTATCAAATAAGCTTCGCAGAAAAAGCGGCCGCATAAAGAAACCGCACACCACACAAGAACCAGGCCGCCCGCCTGGTTTTTTTGTGCTTCCTGATATGCGTCTAAATGTGGCAAAATGCGGCTAGCAGAGGCACCGATAGGCCTGTTAATCCGCAGGTCCCTGGTTCGAGCCCAGGTCGGGGAGCCAAATATAGCAAGCACTTAGACCATCCTGCGGGGTGGTCTTTTGCTTTTCAGGGGGGTGTATAACTGATTGGCTCGGGATCAAGCTCTGCTGCCGCTCCCAGGCACTGGACTATTATTTCTTATCCGGGTCGTCCTTGACCGCCTGATTCGCACGCATGGCTTTATAAGCCGCTTGATCTCTCTGTTGCGACTGCTGAGCTGCCTCAATCGATTCCAGCATTGTCAGCACGCCTACGAACGTCTTGTCCAATGGTTGTCGGACTTCCCGTGTTCTTGATACCGAACCGCGTCTTCTGGCGACCCTAACCGTCTCCTCGAAAACAACTTCAGACTTATCCAACTTGCGTACTTGAAGGGGATTGGCTGCCTCAAAAGTCGCAAAGGCTTCGGTAATCCCCCCACAAATTAACTGAAGTCAGAAGTGGAATTTTCTCGTAATCT
>CAYVOR010000080.1:0-10494 GCA_964452995.1 uncultured Thiobacillus sp. | reverse complement strand
CCAAGTACGCCGCCAACGCCATGCTGGCGACGCGCATTTCCTTCATGAACGAGCTTGCCGTACTGGCCGAAAAACTCGGCGCCGACATCGAACAGGTACGCCATGGCATCGGCTCCGATCCGCGCATCGGATACCACTTTTTGTACGCCGGCTGCGGCTACGGCGGTTCGTGCTTCCCCAAGGACGTGCAGGCGCTGCGCCGCACCGGCCAGGAAAACGGCGTGCCGCTGCGCGTGCTCGACGCGGTGGAGGAAGCCAACGAGGCGCAGAAGCATATCCTGCTCAACAAGCTGACGGTCCGCTTCGGCACCGACCTCAAGGGCAGGCGTTTCGCCATGTGGGGCCTGGCGTTCAAGCCGAATACCGACGACATGCGCGAGGCGCCCAGCCGTACCATGCTGGAAGCGCTGTGGGCGATGGGTGCGAGCGTATCGGCCTACGACCCGGCAGCGATGGAGGAAACCCGCCGCATCTACGGTGAGCGCGCCGATCTGCTGCTGGTCGACAGCCCGATGGACGCACTGAAAGGCGCCGATGCACTGCTGATCGTCACCGAATGGAAAGTGTTCCGCAGCCCCAATTTCGACACCATGAAGTCGCTGCTGAAAGCGCCGCTGGTGTTCGATGGCCGCAATCTCTACGAGCCGCAGGCGATGCGCGAGATGGGCTTCGACTATCTGCCGATCGGGCGTCAGTGACCGAGATACTCAATGTCCCTGCGTGACGCCATTCGCCGTACCCGCATTCTGGTGGCGGGCGACGTGATGCTGGACCGCTACTGGTTCGGCGACGTCTCGCGCATCTCGCCCGAGGCGCCGGTCCCGGTGGTGCACGTCACCCGCAACGAGGACCGCATCGGCGGCGCCGGCAACGTGGCGCGCAACGCAGCGGCGCTTGGCGCGCAGGTGACGCTGCTGTCGGTGGCGGGTCGCGACGAGGCCGGGCAGGCCTTGCGGGCGCTGCTCGAGGCTGAATCCTTCACCGTGCAGATGCACGAGGACCCGGACTATTCCACCATCACCAAGCTGCGCGTCATCGGGCGCCAGCAGCAACTGCTGCGCGTCGATTTCGAGACCCAGCCGGGCCACGAAGTCCTGGCCGCCAAGCTGGAAGCCTATGCGCAACTGCTGGCGGACTGTGACGTGGTGATTCTGTCCGACTATGGCAAGGGCGGACTGACGCACGTCACGCGCATGATTGAACTGGCGCGCGCCGCGAACAAGCCCATCCTGGTCGATCCCAAGGGCGACGATTGGGCGCGCTATACCGGTGCGACGCTGATTACCCCCAATCGCAGCGAATTCCGCGATGTGGCCGGCAGCTGGAAAACCGAGGCCGAGCTGGCCGCCAAGGCTGCGGCGGTGCGTGCGAGCTTCCAGCTGGATGCGCTACTGGTTACACGTAGCGAAGAAGGCATGAGTCTGTTCGACGCGGACGGCGCACATCACGAGGCGACTCGGGCGCAGGAAGTGTTCGACGTGTCGGGTGCCGGCGATACCGTCATCGCTGCGTTTGCCGTGGCGCTGGCGGCCGGGGCGAGTGGCGTTGAGGCAATCCGGCTGGCCAACCGCGCAGCGGGTATCGTGGTCGGCAAATTTGGTACTGCGGTTGCGACTGCAGACGAAGTTTTCAAGGAAACAACATGAGCCAGTACACCGTCGTCACCGGCGCCGCCGGATTCATCGGCGCCAACCTCGTCAAGGCGCTCAACGCGCGTGGCGAGACCAACATCATCGCGGTCGACAACCTGACCAACGCAGACAAGTTCAAGAATCTGACCGATTGCGAAATTGCCGACTATTTCGACAAGATCGAATTCCTCAATCTGGTCGAGGAAGGCGTGCTCGACGGCAGCGTGTCGGCGATCTTCCACGAAGGCGCGTGCTCCGACACCATGGAAACCGACGGCCGTTACATGATGGAGAACAACTACCGTTATTCCGGTGCGCTGCTCGAATTCTGCCAGGACGAGGGTGCGCAGTTCCTCTATGCCTCGTCGGCCAGCGTCTATGGTTCGGGACAGGTGTTTTCCGAGTCGCGCGAATTCGAGTCGCCGCTCAACGTCTACGGTTATTCCAAATTCCTGTTTGACCAGAGCGTGCGTCGCCTGTGGGACGAGCGCACGGCGCAGATCGCCGGCTTCCGCTATTTCAACGTCTACGGCCCGCGCGAACAGCACAAGGGGCGGATGGCCTCGGTGGCCTTCCACTTCTTCAACCAATACCGCGCCGAGGGCAGGGTGAAACTGTTCGAGGGCTGCGACGGCTACCCCAACGGCGAACAGCGGCGCGATTTCGTGTCGATCGAGGACATCGTGCGCGTCAACATGTGGTTCCTCGACCACCCTGACGTATCCGGCATCTTCAACGTCGGGACCGGGCGCTGCCAGAGCTTCAACGATGTCGCCGTGGCGGCGGTGAACGCGTGTCGGGCGGCGGAGGGCCAGCCGGCGCTGACGCTGGAACAGATGCAGGCCCAGGGCCTCGTCAGTTACATCGCATTTCCCGAGGCGCTCAAGGGCAAATACCAGAGTTATACCGAGGCCGATATCTCGGCGCTGCGCGCGGCGGGGTATGATGCGCCCTTTTACAGCGTGGAAGAAGGCACGTCCCGCTACATCGAACATCTGTTGAAGACATGAGCCCCTACAAGACCATCGAGGATACGGTTGGCAACACGCCGCTGGTACGCCTGAAGCGCATGCCCGGTACGACCAGCAACACGATTCTGGTCAAGCTCGAAGGCAACAACCCGGCCGGCTCGGTGAAGGATCGCCCGGCGCTGTCGATGATCGACGCCGCGCAGGCGCGCGGCGACATCAAGCCCGGCGATACGCTGATCGAAGCGACCAGCGGCAACACGGGTATCGCATTGGCGATGGCGGCGGCCATGCGCGGCTACAAGCTCATCCTGCTCATGCCCGAGAACGCCTCGATCGAGCGCCAGCAGACCATGCGTGCCTTCGGCGCCGAGTTGCAGCTGGTGAGCCGGGAGGCTGGCATGGAAGGGGCGCGCGACCTGGCGATCGCGATGGAGAAGCAGGGCATCGGCAAGATTCTCGACCAGTTCGCCAACCCCGACAATCCCGCAGCGCACTACCGCACCACCGGTCCCGAAATCTGGCGCGATACGCAGGGCAAGGTCACCCACTTCGTTTCCAGCATGGGCACCACCGGCACCATCATGGGCTGCTCGCGTTATCTCAAGGAACAGAACCCGGCGATCCAGATCGTCGGTGTGCAGCCCACCGAGGGTTCGCAGATCCCCGGCATTCGAAAATGGTCGGATGATTACGTGCCGGAAATCTGCGATTACGACCGTGTCGACCACATGATCTACGTCAGTCAGTGGAATGCCGAGGAGACCACACGCCGGCTGGCACGTGAAGAAGGCATCTTCGCAGGCGTCTCGTCCGGCGGTGCGCTGTGGGCGGCGCTGCAGCTGTCCAGAGAAGTTCAGAACGCCGTCATCGTCTCCATTGTCTGCGACCGCGGCGACCGTTATCTGTCGACGGGCGTCTTTCCCGCCGCGTAAGTAGCGGGTAGCGGATGGCCAGAACCAGGACGATCTACACCTGCACCGAATGCGGCGGGCAGTCGCCCAAGTGGCAGGGCCAGTGCCCTGCATGCAACGCCTGGAACACCCTGGTCGAAACCATTGCCGAGTCGGCGAAGCCGCGCTTCGCCGCACTGGCGGCGACCAGCACCGTACAGTTTCTGCATGACGTCGAGGCCTCCGAGGAAAGCCGCATCGCCACCGACATCGGCGAGCTCGATCGCGTGCTCGGCGGCGGCCTGGTGCCCGGCGGCGTGGTGCTGATCGGCGGCGACCCCGGCATCGGCAAGTCGACCTTGCTGCTGCAAGCGCTGGCAGGCCTGTCCGGCAAGCTGAAAACCCTCTACGTCAGCGGCGAAGAATCGGCGCGACAGGTCGCGCTACGCGCCCGTAGATTAAGCCTGCCGGAAACCAGTCTGCCGGTGCTGCCAGAAATCCGGCTCGAAGCCATTCTCGCGCAACTGGCCGATCTCAAACCTGACGTCGCGGTGATCGACTCGATCCAGACCGTCTATTCCGAGGCGCTGACCTCGGCTCCCGGCTCGGTGGCGCAGGTGCGCGAATGTGCCGCGCAGCTCACGCGCCACGCCAAGCAGACCGGCGCCGCGATCATCCTGGTCGGCCACGTCACCAAGGAAGGCGCCATCGCCGGGCCGCGCGTGCTCGAACATATCGTCGATACCGTGCTGTATTTCGAGGGCGATACCGGATCGAGTTTTCGTTTGGTGCGCGCGTTCAAGAACCGCTTCGGCGCGGTCAACGAAATCGGCGTGTTCGCGATGACCGAGAAGGGGCTCAAGGGCGTCTCCAACCCGTCGGCGATCTTCCTGTCGCGCCATGGCGAACCGGTGCCGGGCTCGTGCGTGCTGGTCACCCAGGAAGGCACGCGGCCGCTCTTGGTGGAAATCCAGGCGCTGGTCGATGCCAGCCATGCGCCGAGCCCGCGTCGCCTCTCGGTCGGCTTGGAGCAGAACCGCCTCGCCATGCTGCTGGCGGTGCTGCATCGCCATGCCGGCATCGCCTGTTTCGATCAGGACGTGTTCGTCAATGCGGTCGGCGGCGTCAAGATCAGCGAACCCGCCGCCGACCTCGCCGTGCTCGCCGCCATCGTGTCATCGCTTCGCAGCCAGCCACTGCCCGACAAACTGGTGATGTTCGGCGAAGTCGGGCTCGCCGGCGAAATCCGCCCGGTGCAACGCGGCCAGGAACGCCTCAAGGAAGCGGCCAAACTCGGCTTCACCCAGGCCATCGTGCCGGCGGCCAACCAACCCAAGCAGAAAATTGCGGGGATGGAGATTCATGCAGTGCAGCGGCTGGACGAAGCGATCGACCTGTTCCGGCAAGCCTGATCGCGCCACTCGATGACCGCGTCCGCCCGTAGTTTTCCGCTCCATGGTCCCGGCTTACGCGGCACCCGGCGCCCGCGCGTCGCCATCCTCGGCCGCGCCGGCAGCGGCAAGCACAGCATCTTCCGTGCGGCCGCCAGCACTACCACACACCACGAGCGCCTGGCCGGAATCGGACCCGCGTACGAGGAATGCCTGGTCGAGGTGGGGATCGACCAGATTTCCCTGGTCGCCTTGCCCGCCATCGAAGGTCTGCATCAGCTGGATGCGGATGCGTGCGTGACGTTGAAGTACCTGCTATGGGGCGACCACTGGCCGGCCATCGCGCAGCACGAAGTGCATCTTCCGGACAACACGTTTGCCGCCCCCGACGTGCTGGTGGTGGTGATGGATGCCACGGCGCTCGAACGCGACCTCGAACTTGCCCTCGAACTGATGCAGCTGGGCAGGCCGATGGTGTTCGCGCTCAATCGCATGGACGAAGCGCGCGCCCGGCGGCGCTTCATCAATGTGCGTGCGCTGTCGGCGCAGCTGGGCGCGCCGGTGGTGCCGACCGTTGCGCACATGGGCATCGGGGTGGCCGATCTGTTTACCACCGTGGTGCGTGTCGCGCGTGACGCCCGATTTTTGCAGCCGCATCTATCGATGCCGCCCTACGGTGCGCATATCGAAGCGCGATTGCGGGCGATTGCCGAAATCGCCCGCCAGCCTGATGTAGCGGCGGCGTTCGCGGTGCCCGAGACTTTGCTGACACTGCAACTTGCGGAGAGCGACGGCTATTTCGCACAGGAATTGCAGGCGCATTTCCCCGCTCACTACGCGGCCCTGCTGTCCGCCCGTGCCGCCGCCGATGCGGCCCTGCCGCGCCGGCTGGCGGAAGAGCTCCATGCCGACCGGCATCACCGCGCCGCGCTGCTGGCCGAGGCAGCAACTCGACCGGGCCAGGACGCTGCGCCGCCGCGCTGGCAAGTGTGGGCCGACGATCTTTTTCTGCATCCGCGCTGGGGCTTCGCCGGCACGCTGGCGGTGTTCGCACTGGTGTTGCTGTTCGTGTTCGAGGTCAGCGCCGTGCTCGACGAGCTTACCGTCGCGCGCCTGATCGCGTGGGCCGAACCGTGGCAGCCGACCAATCTCGTCGGGGTGTTGGCCCGTGCGGTGCTCGATGGCTTCATCGGTCTGGCCGGCATCGTCATCCCCTACATGATCCCGCTGGTGCTGCTGCTGGTGTGGCTGGAAGAGTCCGGGATCATGCACCGCGTCGCCTTCGTCGTCGATCGCGGCTTCCACCGGCTGGGCCTGCACGGCGGTGTCGCGCTGCCTTTTCTGATGGGACTGGGCTGCAACGTGCCGGCGCTCGCCGCCACCGCGGCCGTCACCCACGGCCGCGACCGCACCATTGCTTCGCTGCTGATCACCTTCCTGCCGTGTTCGGCGCGCTCGGCCATCATCCTGGCGGTGGGTGGAAAATATCTCGGCGGGTTTGGCGTGTTCGCGCTCTTCATGCTCGTCCCCATCGTGGTCAGCCTGGTCGGCAAGCTGCTCAAGCGCCGCTATCCCGACACGACGCCCGGCATGATCCAGGAGATTCCCGCCTACGCCGTGCCCACCCTGCGCGCCGTGCTGACCAATACCTGGGCGCGTAGCCGCGACATCGTCACCATCGTGCTGCCGTTGCTGGTGGCGGGCAGCGTGGTGCTGGCGTTGCTGAGCCATTACGGGGCCGATGCCTGGATCAATCTCGCGCTGACCCCGGTGACCGTGTGGTGGCTGGGGCTGCCGATGGCGCTGGGCGTGCCGATCCTGTTCGGCGTGTTGCGCAAGGAACTGTCCCTGCTGATGGTGTTCCAGGCGCTCGGCACCCAGGAACTGGCCAGCGTGCTCGACACCACGCAGATCGCCACCTTCCTGGTGTTCCTGACCTTTTACGTGCCCTGCGTGTCGACCTTCGCCATGATGCTGAAACTGCTTGGCCGACGCGAGGCGCTCTATTCAGTCGCGCTTTCCATCGGCGTGTCGCTTGCCTTGGCGGCGGTGGTGCGCGGGGCGCTGGAACTGGCGGGGTGGGTGGTATAGCGACTGGTATGGCAGAAATTGAAAGATCGTGTGTCCGCCCGACTGGGTGCGAGTCGATTTCAACTTGGCGCCGATGGTCTCAGTGCTTTCAGGAAAAGCCGGCGTTGCAATGCAAAATGAGTATCTGACGTTGTCTATACCGTACGCTTTCAAGCGGTTGCTTGATTTGAAGTGTATATGTCCATAATATACATTTATGATCGACCTGACGCTGCTTGAAGGTTTCGAGTGGGACGAAGGTAATGCCCGCAAGAACGACAAACATGACGTGACCGCATCGGAAGCGGAACAGGTGTTTTTCAATCAGCCGCTGTTAATGCTGGAAGACGCAAAGCACAGTCGGGACGAGCCGCGCTTTCATGCCCTGGGGATGACCCACACGGCGCGAAAGCTGCACATCACGTTTACCGTGCGCGGGGCAAGAATCCGGGTGATTTCCGCGCGCGACATGCACCGGAAGGAGCGAAGCATCTATGAACAAGCGCCTTAAATCCGTTCCAGCCTTCGCCTCGGAGGCCGAGGAACGCACATTCTGGGAAACCCACGACAGCGCGGATTATGTCGACTGGTCGAAAGCGCAGCGCGTCGTGCTGCCCAACCTGAAGCCCACGACCAACACGATCTCGCTGCGGCTGCCCAAGCACCTGCTCGACGCCATCAAGGCCGCGGCCAACGCGCGCGACGTGCCGTATCAGTCGCTGATCAAGATTTGGCTGCAGGAGCGGATTGAGCATTCGTGATCCGATGCGGCCCCCTTTGGCCAAGGATTGATTGATTGAATTCAATCGAGTTGATGGTTCTTGTAAGCTGGTATCCATTGCTTTTGTATTAGAAAGGAGTCCTTATGGCCTGTTTTTCCAGAGGGCAATATTTTTGGCTTTCTGTTTTAGTATTGCTTGGTGGTTGTGCGTATAACCCAAACGATCACTATGACTCCGAGGCCATTGAGAAGCTTGGCTACATATTGGAAAAAACAGTTGCCCGTACTGAACCAGCTCGTAGAGGGGATCCACCTCCACCTATACTCCTTCCTCTTCCAAACATGATGATTGCAGTGTCGGATTTTCCCGCAGCCACGACTGGGCGCATGAATATCTACGAGTACGTTGTAAAGGTTCTCCGACAGAAAATATTTCCGTGTTTAGCGAGTATCCCGGTTTCAACGTGGGTAATTGCGTAAAGGTTTTTCTTTCACAAAGAGCTTCATGCCCGCGTATTGCCAATGGCTCGGGCTGCGCACAATAATTATCTTGCATTTCCTCCATAGCGGCCGTACCGGCCAGCCAACGCTACCTACCTCATCACCTGCCCATGCTCCCGCGTGTCATGGAACGCGACCTTGGGCCAGCGCTCCTGCGTGAGCTGAAGATTCACTCGCGTATCCGCGAGATAGACCAGGTTGCCGTCGACGTCCTTCGCCAGCTTGAGCGTATTGGCCTTGGTGAATTCTGTCAGGTGCTGCGCATTCGGGCAGGTGACCCAGCGCGCGGTATAGATGCCGGCGTTTTCGAAGCTGGCATCGACGCCGTATTCGGTTTTCAGGCGATGGGCGACGACCTCGAACTGTAGCTGGCCGACGGCGCCGATCAGGAGCGCGTGGTCGGCGAAGGGCTCGAACACCTGCACCGCACCTTCCTCGCCCAGTTCAAGCAAGCCCTTGTTCAGCTGCTTGGCGCGCAAGGGGTCGCGCAGGCGCGGACGGCTGAACAGTTCGGGTGCGAAATAGGGAATGCCCTTGTATTGCAACGCCTCGCCTTCGGTGAGGGTGTCGCCGATGTGCAGCTGGCCGTGGTTGTGGATGCCGATGATGTCGCCGGCGACGGCGTCTTCCATGCGGGTGCGCTCGTTGGCCATGAAGACGACGGCGTTGGCGATTTTCATGTCCTTGCCGGTGCGGCGGTGACGCACTTTCATGCCGGGCACGTAGCGGCCGGAGCAGACGCGGAAGAAGGCAATGCGGTCGCGGTGCTGCGGGTCCATGTTGGCCTGGATCTTGAACACGAAGCCGGTGAACCTGGGCTCGGTCGGGCCGACCGTGCGCTCGATGGCTTCGCGCGGCTGTGGCGATGGGGCCCAGTCGGCCAGCGCATGCAGCACTTCGCGCACGCCGAAGTTATTGATCCCGGAGCCAAAAAATACCGGCGATTGCTGCCCCTTCAGAAACGCATCGAGATCGAAGCTGTCGCCGGCGCCGCGCACCAGTTCGATTTCCGACAGCAGGGTGTCGGCTTCCTGCGGGAAGCGTTCCCTGAGGGCGGCTTCGCCCAGGCCCTGCAGCGATTCGAACTGCTGGTCGGCGTTTTCCTCGCCGGCCTTGAAACGCAGGATTTCGTTGTTGAGCAGGTGATAGACACCCTGGAAGCGCTTGCCCATGCCGATCGGCCAGGTTACGGGTGCACAGTGGATCTTGAGGATCGACTCGATCTCGTCCAGCAGATCCAGCGGATCGCGTACCTCGCGATCCATCTTGTTGATGAAGGTGATGATCGGCGTGTCGCGCAGACGGCACACTTCCAGTAGTTTGATCGTCTGCTCTTCGACGCCCTTGGCGGCGTCGACTACCATGATGGCGGCGTCGACCGCGGTGAGCACGCGGTAGGTGTCTTCCGAGAAGTCCTTGTGGCCGGGCGTGTCCAGCAGGTTGAACACGCAGCCGCCATAAGCGAACTGCATGACCGAACTGGCGACCGAAATGCCGCGCTCCTGTTCGACCGCCATCCAGTCTGACGTGGCGAACTTGCCGCTTTTCTTGCCCTTGACCGTGCCGGCCATCTGGATGGCGCCGCCGAACAGCAGCAGCTTTTCCGTCAGCGTGGTCTTGCCGGCGTCGGGGTGGGAGATGATGGCGAAGGTGCGCCGCCGCTGCACGTCGCGCAGCAGGTCGGCGGGGAAGGTCGGGGTGTTCATGAGGGGGCGGATTATAGCAGCGGCCTGCTGCAACGCCGCCTTGCGATGCCGGGTGTATTTCGGCCGTGGCGTGTCCGCAGCCAGGCTCGCGGCGCTCATGGAACCCATTGAAATCCATACGGGTTCCGTATGGCACGGAACTTGGAACGCTTTTGACCGGGCCGCTTGCCTGTCGCGCCTTTCCACGGCAAGCTCGGCTCCATGAACGAACGCACGGAACCTTTTTCGATGCCGTCTTCATTCAATCTGCTCTGGCTGCAATCGGCCGGCTGTGGCGGCTGCAGCATGTCGCTGCTCTGCTCGGATGCGCGCGACCTGACGGCGGCGCTCGGGGCGGTGGGCGTACATATCCTCTGGCATCCCAGCCTGTCGGAAGAGAGCGGCGCGGAGGTGCTGCGGATTTTCGAGTGCTGCGCCAGCGGGGAAATCGCCGTCGATGCGCTGTGCGTGGAAGGGGCGCTGCTGCGCGGGCCGCGCGGCACGGGGCGCTTCCATCGCCATGCCGGCAGCGGCATCGCCATGACCGAATGGGTGAAGAAGCTCGCCGGCGTCGCCCGCTACACCCTGGCCGTCGGCAGCTGCGCCGCCTGGGGCGGGGTGGCCGCGGCGGGCG
>CAYVOR010000079.1:0-10529 GCA_964452995.1 uncultured Thiobacillus sp. | reverse complement strand
GCGATGCGCGGCATCGAGCGGCGGCGCTGCCACCACATCGAAACGCCGGTGACGCCCATCAGCGGTACGCTCAGCACACTGAGCCCCAGGAACAGGCCCAGCCACCACAGGCCTTCGCCGGTATGCAATTGGTAGATCAGTTCATAAGCCCTGTGAACGCCATCATGCGCCCGATAGGATAGAAGGGCGCCGGTCGCCTGATCGACATAGCCGTCGCCCTGGGCGGTACGCAAGGAATAGAAGTCCTCGGGATTGCCCGGGCTGGGGTACACCAGTTCGCGCAAGTCGTTCAGGTCGGTGGCCAGCAGGGCAGGCAATGTGCCGATCGGCGCGGCCGGACCCGTCGCCGCCACGGTGGGGAAATCGGGTTCGTTCTGCGTGCCGTCGGCGACCAGGCCGAAGGTCGCCGCCGACATATAGAGTCCCGTGAGCGCGGATACCAGCAGTCCGGCTAGCGCGAACCTTCCCAGTTCCGCATGCCAGCGCTGGCTGAAATTGCCGCGCAGCGGGCGCACGAGTTGCCGCCATCCGCCCACGCGCCTGACCAGCAATGCCATGCCCGACAGGCACAGCGCCAGCATGGCCAGGGCCGAGAGGCCCGCCACGGCCTGGCCAGGCGTACCGGCGAGGAACGAGCGATGCAGCTTCTTTACCCAGCGCGTGAATGCGGAGGGCGCATAGGAACCGATGCCCTGACCGCTGAGCGGATCGATCCGCTCAGCGCCGGTCCGGCCATCCTGGCTGTAATACACGATGACCGAGCCGGACGGTGAGCGCTGGATCTGTTCCACGCCGGGATAATGCCGCGCCACCCGGTCGGCCAGCGTCGCCACGCTGATCTGGCCGTTGTCGGGGACGCGGGTGCCCAGCCGATCCATCGCTGGATCGA
This sequence comes from uncultured Thiobacillus sp., assembly GCA_964452995.1. Taxonomy (GTDB): domain Bacteria; phylum Pseudomonadota; class Gammaproteobacteria; order Burkholderiales; family Thiobacillaceae; genus Thiobacillus. The sequence continues at coordinate 9,640 of CAYVOR010000079.1, read as the reverse complement.
CCGACAGGATTGCGCCACTGACCGCCAGCACGGCGAGCAGCAGGGCAGCGATCAGACCGGGTAGTGAGTGAATCCGGCGCAGCATGATGAGGGCCTCCTATGCGCGGGTGACGATCACATGTCGTAGACGAACGACTTGACATAACCGCGCCCGGCAGCCGGTTTGCCAGCACCCGCCGCAGTCAGCGGTGTCCGCACGTCCGCGGGATTGTCGCGTCCGTCTTCCACCGCGGAGTCCACGCGTATCTCGTAGCCCGCGTCGATCAATGCATCGGCGAGATCGACGGTGACTTTCAGGGCGCGTCCGCTGCCAACGCTCGCGCCACTCACGCCGTCGAATTCACTTGCTCGCAGGCCGCTGCCGCGGGCCCAGTCACGCAGGTTTTTGTAGTACTTGGCCTTCTTGCCCGATACCCAGAGCGTTTTCTGATACTGGCCCTTGGCGTCGGTGACGTAGATTGCCAGGTAGGCGCCCTCGCCACCGTAATTTTTCAGTTGGGTGGTGAGGGTAACGGGTCTTGCCTGAACCAGCCCGGGCAGGGTGATGGCGCCGGCCAAAAAGAGGGAAAGCGCGGTTTTATTCATGGTCATTCTCCAGATTGTTGTGACGATGGGCGACGGCTCCTTTGGCCTCGACCTGGTTCTTGATCCAGGTAATCGGCAGCGTCGCCGTCCTTGTCAAAGTTGACTTCCAGTTTGCGGATGCGTAATGACACAGGTGCGTATTCGGCCTTGAACGCGTTTCCGTTCCTGTCCACGCCCCTGACTTCGTAGCAGCCGTCATTCACCTTGATACGCTGCACGGTCCAGCCACGCTGCTCCAGCCGTTGTCGCAATGCTTCGCGCGGCTGCCAGTCAGTCACGGGGTCGGTACAGTCGCCGTCGGCCAGCGCGGCGCCGCTGACAATCAGGCTGGCCAGCATGGCGCCTGCGAGAGTGTGAGGTTTCATGGATGCGGTCTCCTTGTTGAGCGTGCAAGGCAGACTGTAGAGACACATTCTTATGCCAGCCTGAAGACCAGGTATTTTTCCGGCCAGGCCAGCAGATGGTCCGGCGTGATGACTTACCGGGTTCCGCTCAAGAGAAGCGTCGAACTGGCGTTTGTTTCGCTACGGCGGATAGAACTGATGGGCTCGGCGCTTCGGCGTGGTTTATTTCCGACTCGGCGCGATGAGCCGATCGCCCTTCTTTTGAACTGCGTTCACCTTAGGCAAACGCTGAACAAGTTCTTCGGCAGGCTCAGGCTGCGTCGTGAGCCTGTCGAACGGCAACTTATTGATTTCGTTCGTGGTGAGCCCTTCGGTGAACTCAGGACGGGCTTGTCGAACCCTGTACATAATCAACTTGTTCAGCGTTTCCCCGGATTCCCCGCTTTATATTCACGAGCGGTCAGCATGCCGTTCAACTTTGAGCCCGACATCCCGGTGAATGGGCTAAATCGGTCCCAACGGTTAACCATGCACGGTCGGCGCATCCAGCCAGACGGGCGGAAGCTGCCCCCAATCGGCTCATAGCCATTAAAAACCTAGAGTCAAGTTGCACAATTTTGAATATACTGCGGGGTGGACCTTTTGTTAGAATGCGCTGGCTATAAAATTCTTGAGGATGAAACCAATGTTCATGAGCAATCCCTTTGCCGAGCTTTCGGCGTCCATATCACCCGCAATCATGCAGGGTTATATCGTTTTAATGATCCTGCTGGTGATCGGCGGGACCATACTCGACATGATCCACAAGAAAAGCGCACAGTATTTTTTCGAAAACTCGAAAAAGGCGCAGAAGGGCGCAAAACGTTCCGTAAGCAGCGGGGAAAAAACATCGATCGCAGTTAAGGTCCTGGCGAAAGAAGTGCTGACGTCCGGCGAATTCTGCAACGTTAGACGCCGACTTTCTCACCTGTTGATGATGTATGGCTTCATCATCTTCGTCGTCACGACCGCCATCATGATTTTTGGTTACGCGACGCCGACGACGCCTACGCCGACCATCCTGCCGCAACTCTGGCACATCGGCGCCTTGATGCTTTGCCTGGGAGGATACTGGTTCTGGTTTTTCATCCGGGTTGACGTATCTGCAGAAGGCCTGACCTGGTGGCGTTTTGAGCGCGCAGACTTGTTTATCGTCTCGCTCCTCACTACGGCAACATTCGCCCTGATCTGGTCGTATACGCAGTCGAACGGTATCACTGGATGGTCAACCCTGTTCTTCGTTTTGTTCATCATTGCAAGCACGGTACTTTTTGGCGGTGTCCTGTGGTCGAAGTTCGCTCATATGTTCTTCAAGCCCGCTGCTGCTTTTCAGAAACGTGTTACCCGTGCTGATGGTTCCAGGGAGAATCTGCCCCCTGACTACGATCTGACGGATCCTGCAGTACAAGCGAAATTCCCTGACATCCCCGAATATATGGGCAAAAACCCGCCTTACATGGGCCCTGGGATCCGCCGCGAGCCTGCAAATCACTACTGAACACCAGCTTAACTTTTACTTACGTAAAGGAAGGAAATCATGCCAACTTTTGTATATATGACGCGTTGCGATGGCTGCGGACAGTGTGTTGATATCTGCCCGTCAGACATCATGCACATTGATAAGACCGTTCGCCGTGCTTACAACATTGAACCCAATATGTGCTGGGAGTGCTACTCCTGCGTAAAAGCCTGCCCTCACCAGGCAATCGATGTGCGCGGTTATGCGGACTTTGCACCACTGGGTCACTCGGTACGTGTGTTCCGTGATGAGGAAAAAGGCACGATTGCCTGGCGCATCAAGTTCCGCAACGGCAAAAAAGACATGGAGCTCCTGGCGCCTATCACCACCAAGCCATGGGGAACGGCCATTCCAAAACTGGCTGACGCAGCAGCGCCAAGCAAGGAAATGCGCGACAGTCAGCTATTGTTTAACGAGCCAAAGTATGTACGTCTTGACGACGGCAATTTGCATACGCTGAAATCTAATGGCTTGAAACTTAAAGCAGGGGTGTACTACTAATGGGCTACAAGACAATTATTGAAGACGATATCGACATTCTGGTGGCAGGTGCCGGCCTTGGCGGCACAGGTGCTGCATTTGAAGCGCGATATTGGGGCAAGGACAAAAAGATTGTCATTGCAGAAAAAGCGAACATCGATCGTTCCGGCGCCGTAGCGCAGGGGCTCTACGCGATCAACTGCTACATGGGCACACGCTTCGGCGAAAACAACCCGGAAGATCACGTCCGTTATGCGCGTATGGACCTGATGGGCATGGTGCGTGAGGATCTGGCCTTTGATATGGCACGTCACGTTGACTCCGCTGTTCACCAGTTCGAAGAGTGGGGCCTGCCGCTGATGAGAGACCCGAAAAAGGGTACTTACATGCGTGAAGGACGCTGGCAGATCATGATTCACGGTGAATCCTACAAGCCTATCGTCGCGGAAGCCGCAAAAAAATCAGCCGACAAGGTGTTCAACCGCATCTGCGTAACGCATCTGCTTATGGATGATGCCAAAGAGAACCGTGTGGCGGGTGCAGTAGGGTTTAACGTCCGTACCGGCAACTACCACGTCTTCAAGTCCAAGACCGTTATCTGCGGCGCCGGTGGCGCTTCCAACATCTTCAAACCGCGCTCGGTCGGTGAAGGTGCGGGTCGTGTCTGGTACGCCCCGTGGTCATCTGGATCTGCGTATGGTCTCATGATCGAAGCAGGCGCGAAGATGACTCAAATGGAAAACCGTATCGTGCTTGCACGATTCAAGGATGGTTACGGTCCTGTCGGCGCCTACTTCCTGCACCTCAAGACTTACACGCAAAACGGTCTGGGTGAAGAGTATGAATCCAAGTGGTTCCCGGCTCTGACGGAAATGGTTGGCAAAGAATATCTGGACACGGAAGGACAGCACCTGTCCCACAAGCCGATCCCGACCTGTTTGCGTAACCATGCCTTTATCTCCGAGGTGAATGCCGGCCGTGGTCCTATCCACATGGTCACCATGGAAGCATTCCAGGATCCTCATCTTGAAGAGATTGGCTGGCACAACTTCCTGGGCATGACCGTTGGTCAGGCAGTGCTTTGGGCTGCCACGGACGTTGATCCCAAATACGAAAACCCTGAATTAACGACTTCTGAACCCTATGTGATGGGCTCACACGCAACGGGTTGTGGTGCATGGTGCTCGGGTCCTGAAGACGTATCTCCCGATGAGTATTTCTGGGGCTATAACCGCATGACCACCGTTGAGGGTCTGTTTGGTGCGGGTGATGCAGTCGGCGGTACTCCGCACGCCTTCTCATCGGGCTCGTTCACCGAAGGCCGTCTGGCCGCTAAAGCTGCCTGTAAATATATCGATGATGGCAAAGCTGAAGGCATCCGGGTTTCCGAGAAGCAGATTGCAGACCTTAAAGAGAAGATTTACAAGCCACTGGATACTTACAGGGTTTATAGCAATGAAGTCGTTGCGGGCTCTGTCAATCCAAGCTTCATCAATCCGAGGCAGGGTCTGGACCGCTTGCAGAAGCTGATGGATGAGTATTGCGCTGGTTTTGGTGTCAACTACATGACCAACGAAAAACTTCTCCACATCGGGCTTAAAAAGCTTAAAACGCTCGAAGAGGACATGGATAAAATTGCGGCGTCAGACATACACGAGTTGTTGCGTGCATGGGAATTGCATCACCGCGTCCGTACTTCCGAAAGCGTCTTCCAGCATACTTTGTTCCGCAAGGAAACGCGTTGGCCCGGTTATTACTATCGTGGTGATGCGATGAAGCTGGATGATGAAAACTGGCATGTGCTGACAGTGTCCCATCGTGATCGCAAAACAGGTGAGTACACGATGGAAAAAGCCCCTCTTTACCATCTGGTGAGTGATGAACAGGGGAAGTAACTGAGCAAGACCAAGCACAGTTTTAATAAATTTTAAAAAAGGCCAGCATATTGTTTGTTGGTCTTTTTTTTCTATCGATTGCGGTATGCAGCCTTTCCACAGGAAGGGTTCTGCAGACTGACATGTGCTTTAAATGAAAAGCAAGATGATGAATATTATTGAAAAAACAGATGAAGAAATATTAGCGCTGGCAAATCCGATGTGGGCTGATCTCGTTAAATACTCGAATGAACAAAACTATGGCGCCTTCACCCGGAATTTTGCAACGGCCATGTTGTTGGGTGCAAATGAAATCGAGATGGGCAAACAGTTTGCAAGAAGCGAATTGACAAAAAACCTGTCCGAAGATTACGAATATCTGGGCATGATACGTCGTGGTGAATATGTAACGGTTCTATATAAACAGAGACACACCAAGAAAGAAGGTGAATGGCTGGGCAGGCTGGTGCTGGGTTATGAAAAGGACAAGGTAAAAATATTTGGTGCTACGCTGTTCTAAGGTAGCCTTAGCAGGTCTTTCTAGTTATGTCAGATACGATCAAAAACGAACAATTTGTTGAATTGAATTACAAGGTCATCGATCAAAAAACGGGTGACGTACTTGTAACCGTTGATTATCCCCTGGGGTATGTACATGGCGTGAATGACGTCATGTCCGAACAGGTGACAAAGCAACTCGACGGTAAAAAAGTCGGCGATATCATCGAAGTGCCGGTCGACACCAAACTGTTATATGGTGAGCGGGACGAATCGCTTGTGTTTACCGATTACATCGAGAATGTTCCCGAAGAATATCGGGAGATCGGCATGACCATCACCATGGAGAATGAAAAGGGCGAACCCAGAAACTTTATCGTCACGCGTTTCGATGACAAAACCTTGACAGTCGACGGCAACAACCCGCTTTGTGGCAGAGAAGTGATTTTCAGGCTGGAGGTTTTGACGATACGTGAAGCGACCGATGAAGAAATCGACCTCGGCGGGGCCGTGGGTTCCGACCCGGACATAAATGAGATCCTCAGCAAGGCATAAATGAAATTTTCTAATACGTATCTGTTTTATCCGGAAAACAAGGCATTGGAGCGTGCCATCGCCCGTTCCATAGGCATGCTCGGCGAAAAGTTGGCCGGAGCGGCCACACCGGATACCCGGGTAACCACCGCTGATAATTTTCTCTACACACGCGGAAATTATGAACAACACCGCTTCAGTTCCAACATACTTGACAGTGCGCGTGAGGTGCTTGAGAAATCACTGACAGATGCTTCTCGCGACCAGGAGCCCTTAGCCTGGGCTGACACCCAGAATCATCTTGGGAATATTCTTGCCGCACAAGGACAGCAGCGGAGAGATGTTGAACTGTTTGAAAAGGCGATTCAGTGTTTTAACCATGCGCTAGAAGTATTTAAACAGGAAACATCGCCCCGCGAATGGGCCGCAACCCAATACAACCTGGGAACTGCACAGCAAGCGTTGGGCCGGCAGCTGAACAACACGACATTATTGAAAGCATCTGTTGATGCTTATACCAACGCGTTATTGGAATGGTCCCGGAAAGAGACGCCGGAAGAATGGACATCCGCCATGCATCAGCTTGGCGCCACGTTCCATACGTATGGTCGACTTCTTAAAGGCAATCGTACTTTTCAAAAATCCGTTGTCGCCTATAAAAATGCACTCGCAGGTCTCGATGCCGATAATTTCGCTTTCGAATTAGCCGCCGCACACAACAATTGTGGCGCAGTACTGCATGATCTGGGTGAATCGGAAGAAAGTGCAGATCGTCTGGAAGAGGCAATAAAGTCCTATGAAACGGCATTGACGGTCTGCATGGAGCAGCAGCTCCCCATCCATCTGGCAGTATTATGCAGAGTGAACAAGTCTACCACACGGGGCGTGCTGGCTGAGCTGAAAAAAGATACGGCACTTACCGACGAAGTGGCCGATGAGTTTGAGTTGATTGTCGAGTGTTTCCCGCATGCGTTGCAACCACTTTGCCTAAAACATTGCGAAGAGCAAATTAACAAGGCAAAGCACGCGAGTGCTGCGATGAGTGATGCCAGTTGAATCAGTAAATGGAAACGCGCTAGATTTTGTACTTTACGTCAGTTAAACTTGCAAAGTTAGCCTACAGTTTACATCCTAACCCGTTTGAACCAATCAATAAGGAGTTATTAGTATGAGCGAAGCACCAAAAACACGACCCAAGGTTCCCGAAGGCAAGAGCCGTTATCTGACGACCCGTCAAATGCCGGCAAACGAAAAGGGCTATGTTGGTTATCAAACCATCTGGGAGCCCTTCCAGAAAGAAGTTCCATACAAAACCCCCAAGAAGCCCTGAGGCACAACCGCGCGTACCTGGATGGTCGCGCGGCTACGTAATTCAGATCTGGTTCGAAATACGCACATTTACAATGTGCGTTTTTTTTTAATCCGGAATTACGGCAGATATTGTATTTCGGCAAATTAAGGAACAACAAGAAAACCAGGTCTCGTTGTGAGCATGGTCCAGATGCCACCAGGCTGGTAGTCACCAGGCCTAGTTCATCGCAATATTTCCATACCGTCTGCCACCCCTGTTTTGAAGCTTAAACACGCTTTGAAAGCTGGTAATCCACATTAATAAAAGCACCGATCTCTGCAAGAAAACGAATTGTTCTAGCGCCGAAACCCACATCCGGAACCGATTCATTTTTATCAACCGACAAAACCAGAACCACCCCGATCCTGGGGGATAAATTGTGGCTTTTAATCACCTGCAGGATCTTTTCCTTGGCCGGTTCCAATTTCTTGATAATGATGTCCGTCAATTTATAGACATCGATATCGTCAGTAATTGTATCCGTCGATAACTCCCAGGAACTGGTAACGGGCTTGTCTAATCCGCTGTATGCACCGGATGCGTCGACGGAGGTGGGTTCTATGCCGAGCAGGCGAGTGATGTCGGCGGGATCGAAATGATAACCACCGAGTGCGAAGTAGGCACGTCCTTCATTCGAAGCCAAAATATTATCCTCATCGAATTGATTGCAAATATTTCCCGGGCGCAGTGGTCTGTAAACGCTCCTGCTTCGCCCAATCGGGGAAGTATTTCATGAAACGATCTTAAACCAACAGCACGCAAGAAAAAAGAAACCCCCTTGTTTTACCTGATGTTACGGACGACAGGCGACGTTGCTGGACCCTGAATGACCGGATCCTCTGTCACGCTCAGCCTCAGCGCGACGCTCGCTGTCATTTCCCTGTCATCAAGCAATGGCTGCACCTTGGACGAAAAGAGACGTCATTTCTTGATGAACGACAGGAAAAATGGTGATGTGCGGATGACAAACCAGATTGCCCTGCATAATGTGCCCCAAAAATACCGTTGTCATTGCAAACGGGGGCGGAGATGTGCCGAAAAGATGCCTGTGATGTGCGGATCATCCTACACGCCGAATTGGTACGCTCCTTGCAGTCACATGGACAGAAACGGCAATGACGGTCGAGTTTCCCGACATGACAAAACAACCTCTTGTTTTCATTGGGACTCAAATTTCGACCCCAAAACCGACCTGTTCATCGTTCGGCACAGCCGGCGAAAATTCGGAGAAGAGCACGACATGCATGTTTTGATCACGGGCGGCGCAGGATTCATCGGATCGCATCTGGCGGAGCACCATCTGGCGCTCGGCGATCAGGTGTTTGTGGTGGACAATCTGAGCACTGGCTCGCGCGCAAATATCGACCCCTTTCGCGACAATCCCGCTTTCCGCTTCGCCGATGCGGACATCCTTCAATGGAACGGGCTGGACAAGGCCGTCGCCTGGGCCGACCGCATCTACCACATGGCCGCCGTCGTCGGCGTGAAAAAAGTGCTGGAAGACCCGGTGGCCGTGATGGCGACCAACATGACCGGCACCGAGCGGCTGCTGCGCGCCATCCACCACGGCGGCTGGAATCCGCAGGTCATCATCGCCTCGACCTCGGAGGTATATGGCTTCAACGCCAAGGGCAGCTTCGCCGAAACCGATCACATCGTGCTGCCATCCGCCGGCCGGCTGCGCTGGGCCTACGCAGTGACCAAGCTGGCCGACGAGTTCCTCGCCTTTTCCTATGCGCGCAAGTACGGCCTCAATATCGTGGTGGTGCGGCTGTTCAACACCATCGGGCCGAACCAGGTCGGCCATTACGGCATGGTGGTGCCCAGCTTCATCAAGCAGGCGGTGCACAACGAACCGCTCACCGTCTACGGCGAAGGCTGGCAGACGCGCTCGTTCTGCGACGTACGCGATACCGTGGTGGCGCTCGACCGGCTCGCCGGATGCCCAGAGGCCTGGGGCGAGGTAGTGAACGTCGGCAACGACCAGGAAATCTCGATTCGCGACCTGGCCGACCTGGTCGTGCAGCGCGCCCACAGCACCTCGTCCCTGCAGTTCATTTCCTACAAGGATGCCTACGGAGAGGAATTCGAGGATGTCACGCACCGCCGCCCGGTGCTCAGCAAGCTGCGGGCATTGACCGGATTCGAACCGGTGTGGCGCCTGAGCGACACCCTGGACGACCTCATCGAGCGAGAAAACGCCAAAATCCGGTGCTTTGCCTAGAATAGGCCGCCATGGCAACCACCCCCTACTTCATCCTCAGCCCGAACACGGTGCTGAGCCTCATCGGCCTGATCCACGGGCCGGACAAAACCCTCCCCAATCCGGCTGAAGACTGGCGCGATGCCACCGTCGACGTCGTGATCCCGGCCTTCAACGAGGAAAGCAACATCCCCCTGTGCCTGGCCGCACTGG
>CAYVOR010000078.1:0-10699 GCA_964452995.1 uncultured Thiobacillus sp. | reverse complement strand
TGTCGCGGATGCTGGCGACTTCGTGATAGGCGTTGAAGATCTCGCCTTCGTCGAGACCCAGGCTTTCCACGATGTACTGGTAGGCGTGGGTGTGGATGGCCTCCTCGAACGCCTGGCGCAAAAGATATTGCCTACACTCGGGCGCGGTGATGTGACGATAGGTGCCGAGCACGATGTTGTTGGCGGCCAGCGAATCGGCCGTGACGAAGAAGCCGAGGTTGCGCTTGACCAGGCGGCGCTCGTCTTCGGAGAGCGCGGTGGGGTCCTTCCACTGCGCGATGTCGCGGCTCATGTTCACTTCCTGCGGCATCCAGTGGTTGGCGCAGCCGGCGAGGTATTTTTCCCACGCCCATTTGTACTTGAAGGGGACGAGCTGGTTCACGTCCGTCGCGCCGTTGATCACGCGCTTGTCGGCGGCCTGAACGCGGCGGGCCTGAGGCGCGGCGGCAGCAGCGGCGGCAACTGGTGCGACGGATTCCTTGCGCAGGAAGGACGGCACGTCCAGGAGCGTGGCGGCGGGGGTGAAGTCTTCTTCAAAATTCAGCATCGTATGTTCTCTCCTTTGGTTCTTGTAACCACGGTGGTTGCCCACCTATTTTCATTTCTGTTGCCGCGGTCTGCGCGCCGGGCCGCTCCCGGCCAATGAACTCGTGCACATCACACAATATCCATTGACCGGGTCTGCCTCTTCTACGCTTCGCCTCCTGTTACCTCTTTACTGACACGCCTCGCATTCCTCGAACCCGGGATCGCCCGGCCGCATGGTGCAGGCGCGTCCTTCGATCTCCGGCTCCGGCAGATTCGCTGCGGCCTTGCCGATTGAACCCATGGCCCCCGCGCCGCCGCTCGCCGATACGGCGTTGAGCTCGCCGCCCTTGCCGGTGGACTTCTCGGCGCTGGTTGCGCTCAGGGAACGCAGGTAATACGTGGTCTTCAAGCCGCGAATCCACGCCAGCTTGTAGGTCTCGTCGAGCTTCTTGCCGGAGGCGCCGGCCATGTAGATGTTGAGGCTCTGCGCCTGGTCGATCCATTTCTGGCGGCGGCTGGCACATTCCACCAGCCACGATGTTTCCATCTCGAACGCGGTGGCGTAGAGCGTGCGGATGTCGGCCGGGATGCGGTCGATCTTCGCCAGGCTGCCGTCGAAGTACTTGATGTCGGCGACCATGACCTCGTCCCACAGGCCGAGCTTCTTCAGGTCGGCGACCAGGTACTTGTTGGCGACGGTGAATTCGCCCGACAGGTTGGATTTGACGTAGATGTTCTGGTAGGTCGGCTCGATCGACGCGGAGACGCCGACGATGTTGGCGATGGTCGCGGTCGGCGCGATCGCCAGGCAGTTGGAGTTGCGCATGCCGTACTGGCCGATGCGGGCGCGCAGGCTGTCCCAGTCCAGCATGCTGGAGTCGTCCACTTCGAGGTAGCCGCCGCGCTCTTCGGCCAGCAGTTTGAGCGAATCCTGCGGCAGGATGCCGCGGCTCCACAGGCTGCCTTCGTAGCTGGAGTAGCGGCCGCGTTCTTCGGCGAGCTCGGTCGACGCCCAGAAGGCGTAGTAGGCGACGGCTTCCATCGAGCGGTCGGCGAATTCGACGGCGGCATCGCTTGCATAGGCCACGCGCAGTTCCTGCAGCGCGTCCTGGAAGCCCATGATGCCAAGGCCGACCGGACGGTGCTTGAGGTTGGAGTTGCGCGCCTTGCCGACGGCGTAGTAGTTGACGTCGACGACGTTGTCGAGCATGCGCATCGCGGTGTGGATGGTCGCCTTGAGCTTGTCGAGGTCGAGCGCGCCGTCCTTGAGGTGGTTCACCAAGTTGACCGAGCCGAGGTTGCACACGGCAATTTCGGTTTCGCCGGTGTTGAGCGTGATCTCGGTGCACAGGTTGGACGAGTGGACGACGCCGACATGCTGCTGCGGGCTGCGGATGTTGCACGGATCCTTGAAGGTGATCCAGGGATGGCCGGTTTCGAACAGCATCGACAGCATCTTGCGCCACAACTGCACGGCGGGCATGCGCTTGAACACCTTGATCTCGCCGCGATCCGCCTTGCGCTCATATTCGGCGTAGGCCTCGGCGAACTTACGGCCATACAAATCATGCAGGTCGGGCACGTCGTTGGGGGAAAACAGCGTCCAGTCGCCGCCTTCCATCACGCGCTGCATGAAGAGGTCCGGAATCCAGTTCGCGGTGTTCATGTCGTGGGTGCGGCGGCGGTCGTCGCCGGTGTTCTTGCGCAGGTCGAGGAATTCCTCGATGTCGAGGTGCCAGGTTTCGAGGTAGGCACACACCGCGCCCTTGCGCTTGCCGCCCTGGTTGACGGCGACGGCCGTGTCGTTGACGACTTTCAGGAAGGGCACGACGCCCTGCGACTTGCCGTTGGTGCCCTTGATGCGGGCGCCCATGGCGCGCACCGGGGTCCAGTCGTTGCCCAGCCCGCCGGCGTACTTCTGCAGCATGGCGTTTTCCTTGATGGCCTGATAGATGCCGTCGAGGTCGTCGGTGACGGTGGTCAGGTAACAGCTCGACAGTTGCGAGTGACGGGTGCCGGCGTTGAACAGCGTCGGCGTCGAGCTCATGAAATCGAACGACGACAGCACCTGGTAGAACTCGATCGCGCGCGCTTCGCGGTCGACTTCGTTGATCGCGAGGCCCATCGCCACGCGCATGAAGAACGCCTGCGGCAGTTCGATGCGCGATTCCTCGATATGGAGGAAATAGCGGTCGTACAGGGTCTGCAGGCCAAGGTAGCCGAACTGGTAGTCGCGGCCGGCGTCGAGCACGGCGGCGAGACGTGCAAGGTCGAACTGGCCAAGCTTCTCGTCGAGCAGCTCGGCAGCGATGCCTTTCTTGATGAAGCTATGGAAATAGTCGGCGTAGCGCGCACCCATTTCGGCTTGCGTCACCGCTTCGCCCAGCACTTCGTGGCGGATCGAATTGAGCAGCAGGCGCGCGGTGACCTGTGAGTACCCCGGGTCCTGCTCGATCATCGAGCGCGCGGCCAGCACCAGCGCCTTTTCGACTTCGGCCATCGGCACGCCGTCGTAGAGGTCGCGCAGCACGGTCTGCATGATCGGCTCGGCCCGGACGTTGTCGCCCAGCCCGGTGCAGGCGTCGGCCAGCAGCGCGGCCAGGCGCGCGGTGTCGAGCGGCTTCTTCTGGCCGTCCTCGATCACGTGCACGGTGGCCTCGGGGACGCCGGCGGCCTTCTGCGCGGCGCGTTCCTGGGTGCGCTTCTCGCGGTAGAGCACGTAGGCGCGGGCGACTTCGTGTTCGCCCGAACGCATCAGCGCCAACTCGACCTGGTCCTGGATGTCCTCGATGTGGAAGGTGCCGCCGTTGGGGGTGCGCCGCATCAGGGCGGCTGTCACCTGGCCGGTGATCGCCTCGACCAGCTCGCGGATGCGCGCCGACGCCGCCGCCTGGCCGCCCTGCACCGCGATGAAGGCCTTGGTCACGGCGATGGCGATCTTGTTCGGTGCGAAGCCGACCACCGCGCCGTTGCGGCGGATGATCTTGTAGTCGGCGTAGCGCGTGTCGATCACGGTCGCATCGGCGGGCTCAATAGAGGGAATGGGCGCAGATGCGGGGGATTCGGTGGCGATGTTCAGCATCGAGGGGGGTCTCCTTGGTGGGGGTGTAACGACAATCCGGGCGAGCCATGCGTGCGAACTATCCACATCTTGCACACAACTTGCCCGACCCTCGCCAACAGTTTTATTCACAACATATTGTGGTGTTGGCGAAGGCTGGGTACAAATTCTAGGTGTCCTGCCCGGCGTGTCAACCCGCAACCGGCTGATCCGCGCGACATTTTTTGCGGCGCTAAAAATCTCAAGGCAAATCAAGGTTTTTGCCGCACGGACTGCCTGAAATTTGATCAACGCCGCGCGGGGCGGGGCTTACCGCCATGAATCGACCGAAGAAGCCGATGAATGCGTTGAACTTCAGTTTATTAGTGGGTACGCATGTTGCGCGTGTCGCGCAAAGACTGCTGAATCCCTGTGCGACACGGTGACGAACGGGCGCCAGCCTGCCATTGCCTTAAGAGGATCGGGCAATATTGGTTATGATGGCGCAAAAAACCCACTCCGGTCCGCCCATGCGTCATACCGCCGTCCTGCTGATTTCCTGTCCCGACCAGAAGGGACTGGTCGCCGCCATCGCCGATTTTCTGCTGTCGCACGATGCCAACATCCTGCATGCCGATCAGCACCAGGACGCCGAGCTGAAGCTGTTCCTGATGCGGGTCGAGTGGGATCTGACGGGTTTCAGCCTCGATCAGGCCGATTTCGCCGTCGCCTTCGCCCCCATCGCCGAGCGCTTCGGGATGACCTGGCGGCTCGCCGAATCGAGCCGCAAGCCGCGCATGGCGGTATTCGTCTCCAAGTTCGACCACTGCCTGGCCGACCTGCTGTACCGCTACCAGAGCGGCGAACTGCACTGCGAACTGCCGATCATCCTCAGCAACCACGAAGACACGCGCTGGCTGGCCGACGCCTATCGCATCCCCTATCAGCACCTCGTCGTGCACAAGGACGCGAAGCACGAAGCCGAGCAGATGCAACTGGCGATCCTGCGCGACCAGCAGATCGATTTCATCGTGCTGGCGCGTTACATGCAGGTGCTGTCGCCCGATTTCATCCGCCATTTTCCCAACCGCATCATCAATATCCACCATTCGTTCCTGCCGGCGTTTCACGGCGCCAAGCCCTATCACCGGGCGTTCGAGCGCGGCGTCAAACTCATCGGCGCGACCGCGCACTACGTCACCGAGACGCTCGACGACGGCCCCATCATCGAACAGGACGTGGCGCGCATCTCGCATCGCGCCGACCTCGATGACCTGATCACCAAGGGCGCCGATCTGGAAAAGGTGGTGCTGTCGCGCGCGGTCAACTGGCATCTCGACCACCGCGTGCTGGTGTACGCCAACAAGACGGTCGTGTTCGATTGAACGGCGTGCTGGCGTTCACCCTGCCCCAGGCCGACCCGGCCATGCAGAACAAGGTCGAAACCCGGCCGAAAGCCACGGCCGCGTGGCTCGGCCGCCTGCCCTACGCCAGCCCGACGGACGCCGCCCTGCAACTGGTCGCGGCCCTGTTTGCGCTCAACCGCCACCCGCTGGGCGCCGACGAGCGTCATGCCCTGCTGGCGCTGTATCGTCCCGTCATCGTGCGCGTGGCCGCCAGCCTGGAAACGCTGCTCGCCGAAGCGGGGGTGCCGCCCTATGCGCAACAGCGGCAAGCCGGTTCGCTGCTGCGCGAACTGCAACGCGAACGCAGTATCGGCTACAAGCATCTGCTGATGGCGCTGACCGACCCGCGCTTCGGTCGCGCCAACCCGCGGCGTCTGGCCGAATTGTGCGCCGAGCTGGCGGCGGCACTGCGCGACATGCTGACCGCCAGCTTCATGACCTACACGCCACCGCCCGCCGGCCTGTGGCGGGACCTGCACCAGCTCCATGCCTACGCGCAGGCCCCGAATGTGACGACGCGGCCGACGGACGGTGTGCCGACGACCAGCCTGAGCTATCGCCAGGCGCTTCTGACCGCACTGGCCGACCCGCCACATCTGAGCCCGGTACAACTCGCTCACACGCGGCTCTACCTGGACCGGTTCGCTGCCCTCGCCGAGCTGACTCATGCGCCGGTCGCCGGCCATCTCGGGTTTCCGGTATGCACCGACGGTGACATGCCGCCAACCCAGGTCGGCGGCGTGTCAGGCAGCTTGTGGCTGGACACCGACACGCTGTGCCGCCACGTGCACGAAACCGCGATGCGGCTGCGCAAGGGCGACACGCCGGAACAGCTCGATCTGCCGCCGGGAATCGATTCAGCGCTCAGCCTGGCGCTGTGCAAGCGGCTGCTGAAGGAATGGGGCACCCCCACGCAGCGCACCTACAAACGCTACCCGACGGCGCCCGACAGCACGATACAGGTCGTGGCCGGCGTGAGCGCCATCCATCGTCTGCTGGAGCAACTTCCGGGGGCGGAACCGGCCGGGACGGAGCCGGCCGAGCTGGACGAGTGCCTGCCGATTCATGACGTTGCCGCGATGTTTGCTTCGCCGGCCGCAGTCAGCGCCACCGCGTGGTCCGTCACCAATGACAGCGCGGCCGGTGTCGCCCTCACCGGCGCGCCGGATGCCCCCCTGAACCTGAAGGTGGGCGATCCCCTGGCACTGCATGCCGATACGGGGACAGGCTGGTCGCTGGGGACGATCCGCTGGATCCGCATGCGCGATGCGCGCCAGGTCGAACTGGGCGTCGAGCGGCTGTCGCCGCAGATCGAGCCGGTATGGGTACGTCCGCTGCGCGGCCAGCGCAGGATGAACCCGGAACCGGCCCTGTTGCTGCCTGGCCTGGCGGCGCTCAAGCAGGCCGATCGCCTGCTGCTGCCGCGCCATCTGTACCAGACCGGCATGGATGCCGAGGTCGTGCATGCGCCGCGCCATTACACGCTCAGCTTCGGCCGCTTGCTGGAACATACGCCGGGCTTCGACCTGGTCGATTTCACCCTGATTGCAAACGAACCCCTATGACCGAGATTCTTGTTCTGTATTACAGCGCGGGCGGCAGCGTGCGCGACATGGCGCATCTGATCGCACGCGGCATCAACCAGGTGGCGGGGGCATCCGCCCGGTTGCGCACGGTGCCGCCGGTGGCGCCGCGCACCCAGGTGGCCGAGCCGCCGGTACCCGACGCGGGCGCGCCCTATGTCGAACTCGCCGACCTCGAGCAGTGCGCCGGCCTCGCGCTCGGTTCGCCAACCCGCTTCGGCAACATGGCCGCGCCGCTGAAATACTTTCTCGACACCACCGGCGCGTTGTGGGCCAAGGGTACGCTGGCCGGCAAACCCGCCGCCGTGTTCACCTCCACCGCCAGCCTGCACGGTGGCCAGGAAACCACGCTGACCAGCATGATGTTTCCCTTGCTGCACCACGGCATGCTGATTGTCGGCCTGCCCTATACCCTGCCCGAGGTGAACAACACCGCCAGTGGCGGCAGCCCCTACGGCGCCAGCCACTGGGCCGGCACGGCCGACGACAGGCCGCTCAGCGACGAGGAACGCACGCTCTGCCTCGCGCTGGGCAAGCGCCTCGCCGAGGCTGCCGTGAAGCTGGCAGCATGAGCCGGTTGCGCGACAGCGTGGCGGCAACGCGCCCATGAAAATCCTGCAGGCCATGTCCATCGTCAGCCTGATCGCGCTGATTTTTTTGTGCCTGGCGTGGGAATTGTGGCTGGCGCCGCTGCGTCCAGGCGGCTCCCTGCTGGTGCTGAAGACGCTGCCTCTGCTGCTGCCGTTGATGGGTATCCTGAAAGGCCGCCGCTACACCTATCAATGGGCGCCGATGCTGGTGCTGGCCTATTTCACCGAAGGCGTGGTGCGCGCGTGGTCGGACGCCGGCCTGTCGGCCTGGCTCGCCGGCGCGGAAACGGCGCTGTCGGTGGTGTTCTTCTTCGCCGCGATCTACTACGCCAAGCTCAGCGCGCCGTCGCGGCAAATGCGATAAAAACCTTTATCCGCGAATACCCGAAGGGCATAAAGGGCGCGAAGAAGCGCGAAGAAAATCCTGTCCAGGCGCGTTCGCAGGCCCGTTCATCCAACCGGTCATGCTCAAGCCGGATGCGCAAAAAAATGGGGGAAGCCATGCTTCCCCCACTTCGTGCAGTTCGCGGATGAGAAAGGTTTACACCTGCGGATGCGCGCGCTCACGCTTGCTGTGCAGCTTGTTGAGCGCGTGCAGGTAGGCCTTGGCCGAGGCCACGACGATGTCGGTGTCGGCGCCCTGCCCGTTGACCACGCGTCCGTCCTGCGCCAGCCGCACCGTCACCTCGCCCTGCGCATCGGTGCCGCTGGTGATGTTGTTGACCGAATAGAGCAGCAGGTCCGCCCCGCTGTGGACCACCGATTCCAGCGCCTTGAAGGTCGCGTCGACTGGGCCGGAGCCCTCGCCGCTGGCCCGCCATTCCGCCCCGTCGTCGGTGAACACCAGTTGCGCAAGCGGCGTCTCGCCGGTTTCAGAGCAGACTTTCATCGACACCAGCTTGAAGCGTTCGTGCTCGGTCGCATAGCCTTCGTCGGACACCAGCGCCTGCAGGTCATCGTCAAAGATCTCGCGTTTCTTGTCGGCCAGATCCTTGAAGCGGGCGAATGCGGCGTTGAGCGCCTCTTCGGTTTCCAGAACGATGCCGAGCTCGGCGAGCTTGCTCTTGAATGCGGCGCGGCCCGAGAGCTTGCCGAGCGTCAGGCGGTTGGCATTCCAGCCGACATCCTCGGCCCGCATGATTTCGTAGGTCTCGCGGTGCTTGAGGACACCGTCCTGGTGGATGCCGGATTCGTGGGCGAAAGCGTTGGCGCCGACGACGGCCTTGTTCGGTTGAACCGGATAGCCGGTGATAGTGGAAACTAGCTTGGACGTCGGCACGATCTGCGTGGCGTCGATGCGCGTGTCGCAGCGAAACACGTCCTTGCGGGTACGCACCGCCATCACGATTTCCTCCAGCGAGGCGTTGCCTGCACGCTCGCCGAGGCCGTTGATGGTGCACTCGACCTGGCGCGCGCCGTTCATCACGGCGGCGAGCGAGTTGGCGACCGCCATGCCGAGGTCGTTGTGGCAGTGGGTCGACCAGATGACCTTGTCGGAGCCGGGCACGCGCTCGATCAGCTGCGCCATGCGCTCGCCCCACAGGGCCGGAATGCTGTAGCCGACGGTATCGGGCACATTGATGGTTTTCGCGCCGGCCTTGATCACCTCGTCGAAGATGCGCACCAGAAAATCCATGTCGGAACGCACCGCATCCTCGGCCGAGAACTCGACGTCGTCGGTATATTCGCGCGCCAGTTTGACCGCCTTGACCGCCGCCTCGACCACCTGGTCCGGCTGCATGCGCAGCTTCTTTTCCATGTGGATGGGACTGGTGGCGATGAAGGTGTGGATGCGGCCCATCTTCGCGGGCTTGATCGCACCGCCGGCCGCGTGGATATCACGTTCGTTGGCGCGTGCCAGCGAACACACGGTCGAGTGGTGGATCGCTTCGGCAATGGTACGGATCGCTTCGGCATCGCCCGGGCTGGCCGCGGCAAATCCCGCTTCGATGACGTCGACACCGAGCTTTTCCAGCTGGCGTGCGATGCGAAGCTTCTCCTCACGGGTCATCGACGCGCCGGGGCTTTGCTCGCCGTCGCGCAAGGTGGTATCGAAAATAAACAAACGGTCGTTCATGGCAGGCTCCATGGAGGGTCGGCGTCAAACCGACGCATTATATCGGGTTGCCGCGAGAAGCAGGCGGCGCGGGGTACTGCGGAGAGGGGGGTCAGTATGTGCGCGCGACGCGCAGCAGCAGGCCGCCGAACAGGACGTTCGACAGGCAGAGGAGGCAGGACGGGTGCGACTGATTGGACATGGTCCAGATTTTATCTATTTTTCGCCGCCCTGCAAGGGGACAGCCTTCCCGGCCGGTTTTTTGCGGCGAACCCACAGCAACAGGGCGTCGGCGTACCCTGACAGCCCATATAGCAAAAAGACGATGAAAAGCACTTCGGGCGGGCTGGTCGACACCAGGATGAAGGCCAGCACGATCAACAGGATGACGAAGAACGGCACGCTACGCCGCAGGTTGATTTCCTTGCCGCTGTAATAGCGGAAGTTGCTGACCATGGTGAGCCCGCCGAACAGCGCGATCACGGCGGCCAACCAGCGCACGTCGTGACCGTCCACGCCATATTCGACCATCACCCAGACGAAGCCCGCCACCAGTGCCGCCGCCGACGGGCTGGGCAATCCCTGGAAAAAGCGCTTGTCGGTGACGGTGTCGATCTGCGTGTTGAAACGCGCCAGCCGCAGCGCCGCGCCCGAGCAATAGACAAAGGCCGCAATCCAGCCAAACTTGCCCATGCCCTGCAGGGCGAATTCGTAGATCACCAGCGCCGGCGCGACGCCGAAAGACACCATGTCGGACAGGCTGTCGTATTCGGCGCCAAAGGCGCTTTGCGTATGCGTCATGCGCGCCACGCGGCCGTCGAGGCCGTCGAGCACCATGGCGATGAAAATGGCGACGGCCGCATGCTCGAAGCGCCCGTTCATGGCCTGCACCACGGCATAGAAGCCGGCGAACAGCGCGCCGGTGGTGAACAGGTTGGGCAGCAGGTAGATACCGCGGTCACGTATGCGCGGTCGCGATCGCTTCGTCTCGGCCTTGCGGTGATGGAACTCGAGCATGGGAAAAAGAGATTACCAACGTGCCAGTATGGTACGCCCCCCCGTGACTTTTTGTCCGATCGAGACGTTGGCACGCGCCGTCGTCGGCAGATAGACATCGACCCGCGAGCCGAAGCGGATGAAACCGTAGCGCTGGCCACGCGTCAGGGTGTCGCCCATGCGCACGTAGCACAGAATGCGCCGTGCGATCAGACCGGCGATCTGCACCGAGGTGACGTCGCCACGCGCGGTCTGTATCCAGATCGCGTTGCGTTCGTTCTCGGTGGAAGCCTTGTCGAGATCGGCGTTGACGAAGCTGCCGGGCATGTACCAGAGCCCCTTGATTTCGCCGTCGACCGGACTCTTGTTGGAATGCACGTTGAATACGTTCATAAACACGCTGATCTTCAGTGCCTCGCGTTCCAGGTAGGGATCGTGCACCTTTTCCACCGAGACGATGCGGCCATCCGCCGGCGAGATCACCGCATCGGCATCGGCCG
>CAYVOR010000077.1:0-11075 GCA_964452995.1 uncultured Thiobacillus sp. | reverse complement strand
CCTGGGACAGGGAAACGGTGCTGGCCAGCGTGGCCAAGACCGGCCGCCTGCTGGTGGTGCATGAGGCGGTGCAAGTGGCGGGCTTCGGTGCCGAGGTGGCCGCCACCGTGGCCGAGCACACGGGAGCCAGGGTGGCCCGCCTGGGCGCGCCGCGCATCCCGGTGGGCTACGCGCCCGTGCTGGAGGCCGAGTCACGAATCGGCCCCGACAAGATCGTGGTTGCCGTGCACAAACTGCTGGCACGATGAAGATCGGCCTGATCTGGGCGCAGGCGCGCGGCGGCGTCATCGGCAAAGGCGGCGTCATGCCCTGGCATCTGCCCGAGGACCTGGCGCACTTCAAGCGCGTGACGCAGGGCCATCCGGTCATCATGGGCCGCAAGACCTGGGACTCGATCCCGCCGCGCTTTCGGCCGCTGCCGGGCCGACGCAACATCGTCGTCACGCGCCAGGCGGATTTAAGCGAAATAGGCTTGCAGCGCGCATCCAGTCTGCGCGATGCGCTACAAATTTGTGACGACGCCGAACAAGCCTGGGTGATCGGCGGCGCGCAGATCTACGCCCAGGCCCTGCCCCTGGCCGACGAGCTGGTGGTGACCGAGATCGACGCCGACTTCGAAGGTGACGCCTTCGCGCCCGCCATCGGCGCCGACTGGCACGAGGTGGCGCGCGAGCCGTTGGTGTCCGCCACCGGGCTGCGCGGTTCCTTTGTTACCTGGCGGCGTGACACACTGACAAGCGCCTGAAGTTAACGATGGGTCGCGGATATGAACGCCCGCGGCCGCTCGAAACTGTGCCCGTCAGAGCCGCGAAAAACCGAATCACGGCCGATCACCCTGCGCTCCACAGGGCGCACAGGCGGAGGAAATGTCGCTCCGACCACGTGATGGTGACTGTCTTGCCCGCCACTCTCGCGGAAATTTTGCGCATCGCTTCGGTGCCACCTTCGGTCTCTGCCTTGAAGCCAAGGATCTTCTCTTCCAAGCTGTCGAGCCATTCGAACTCGGCGTATTTGAACTGCGCCGCAACGTCCGCGCAGAGGCAGAGCATGTTGCCAGCGTCGTTCAAGTGCTCGGCATCGAGCCGTCCTACCAGGCAGATCGCTTCGAAGTAGTTTCCGCCGGTGCGTTTCTGAAACGTCTGCCCCGTCACCTGGCAACGCCCCTGATACTCCTGCTCAAGAAATTCCCGCGCAGACTTGTTCGAGGACGAATCGCGGACAGGCGAGAACGTCACGCTCCTCGGACTCGTCCGCTCAGTCGCCACGGCATCGCGCACGGTGTCCTCGGCCACCTGGAGATAGCGCGCCGGATTCGACACCGGCGCTGCTCCTCCGCGCCCCTCGCTAGAGTTGCTGACTGCGACGCGATGCAGACTCTGGATGTCGTCCTTGAAGCTCCTGAATGCAGGCGGTTCCGAGTCAGGAGACAACAATTTCTCAATTTTTTCCTTGGTGTCATCGGAAGCATTTACCACCAATTCAAGAAGCTCCCGCATCTTCCTATCGCCGCCTGCGAGCAGGGCAATTGCCTCCTGTTTCTCTGGCTTCTTCATGCCGAGCTTTTCGGCAAGGGCACGCGCCTCCGCCGACGCCTTCTCGAACCCAGGCGGCAACTCGTCGAGAGCGATATCGCCCGGCCTGACGAAGACATCGGCATCACCAGGAATCCACGGGGTTTCGATCAAGAGCTGCCCCGTGGCCGAGATGATTTCCTCATGCTTCGGGTCCTCGAACGTCTTTCGATTCGAAGATTCGACCACACCGCGGATGCAACTCCAATCCGCGATAAGAAGGCGCCATATCAGCTTGCTGCGAACCGGGGTCGGGTTCTGGAGCGCGCCGGCAAGGCCTTCAATCGCCCACTCCGGATCGAAGCCGTCAAGTCCGCGCTTGTGCCAACCATGCCAGCTCGTGATCGACACATGCCCGCGATAGTCCTTGGTGCGACGGGCAACGCGGGGCGTCTTCGCGACTCCCATGGAGACCAGAGTCTCAGCGTCACCTGGCTCATAGAATCCTGATGGGGTAACGTGAAATTTCTCGTCACCCGCAAAGTAGTCATCGATCTCGGGGGAACTCAGGTAGAGCTGTGACGGCTTCACGAATTTCAGATCGTTTCTGTTGCTCGGGAGAATCCCGATAAGAAACGCAGTGACTAGGATGGTTTCAAGAAGCCTTGTCTTCTTCTCATTGGAGTCGGTAGCAAGCCCAGAGACGACGGTACGGAAGTCTTTCTTCCATCCGGGAACGTCGATTTCCTTCTGGGCCCTTTGGTACTTCGGCAGAATTTTGGTGAGCGCGAAGTCTGCCAAGTCTGGAGGGCCAAGCCCCAAGCCTTCTCGCAGGAATTTGGCAACATCCGGATTGGTCAGCAAGGCTGCCTTGACCATCGGGAAGTCGTTGATATCGACAGACCCGCCTTCCGCAGGCAAGTAGGCGTTCGGCTGGTCACGGTTGTCCTTCGGAGCGACGTGTTTTCCACTCTCAAGCCGAACAATTGGGACCCGACGGAATGCATAGATTCCCGACTGTGCAACGTGGCTCATGAGGCGGATCAACCACTCATCGCTCTGCGCCTCCAAGAAGACCGTCGTCAATTTAGACGCCATGTCGTCGGCAGTTACTTCGATGTTCTTGGCCAAGGGTTCCGATAGCCACGCAGCCTCTTGAAAGCGGAAGGGAGCGGTACCCCGTTTCCCCACAAGGAACTGATGCAGTATCGGGTACCTGTCGCTCGTCAGGGCTTTATCAAGCCATCGAGCGTCTTTGATGCCATACAGGGCTTCCAACTGGTTGGTTTCAAAGATCTCCGTCAGCCAGGCACCACGGGCCAACTTCGCCTGTTGCGCAGGAACGAACTCCCCCGTGGAAGTAGGCAACAGCGGCAGGTACTGCAGCGCATCCCTGACTGCGGCATGCACGGGATGGAAGAACGACCCTTCGCCGAAGCGTTCGAAATCCAGGGGAAGAACGGAAAGTGCTTCGAGCGAAAGGAGGTTCAACTGTTTGAGTTGCTCAAGTGATTCGACCAGAAGATCAGCACTTTGCAGGACCAGTTGCCGATTGAATGCATCGTCTTCAGGAACGTTGTCCCTGGCAGGTGTCGTGCGGTATGGAGCTTGGAAGATGAGTCCGGTGTGTGTCTCCTTGTCGGTCTTGAAGAAAACGAAGAGCTTCGCGCCCGCTACTGGACTGATCGCCCCGCCTTCCGACAGCCGTCGGGTCAATTTGTAGGCGATTTGTACGAGGCGGCTTTTTGCCGACGAATCACCCACGTCGGCAACGACAGGCCGCTCAAAGATCAGAAAGCAACTTTCCTCACCGGCCGCGGTGATGATGAAGAGTTTTCTGCCTGCGTCGGCCAGTTGCCTCTCATCGCGCAGATAGTGCCCGTGCTCTCCATCGGCTTCCCATCGGATCTCCCTCAGGTTGCGGGTGAATAACAGGGTTTCTGGACCGAGTTTTGCCAGTTTGGCGGCAATCTCCTGTCTGGCGGTAGCGCCCTTCTTCAAATGTCCCGTCTCTATGTAGACAGGCTGACGTGTCTCATGGTCAAACGGCAGTACGAAGCGGGTAATGTCTGGCTTGATGTTCGCGGGCAACGGTACCGCCTGGAGCGTGTACAGATCCGTGATCTCAAAACTCTCATTGCCCGAGTGAATCCGTGGAGATGCCGTGTAGGCGAAGACGGACTTGAAGCCCAGGCCGAAGCGTCCGATTTGCGTTATGTCGGTCTTGCCCTTCCCGAAATAGCTGATGGCCTCCACGTTATGCCTGGTGAACGGCTTACCGTTGTGTTCGATGATGAGCTGCTCATCCGACACTTCGAACATGATTTCTGTGGCACCGGCGTCGTCGGCGTTCTGCAGGATTTCGAAGACGAAGTGCGCAGTGTCCGCGTACATCGAGACTTGAGACATCCTGGAGGCTCGATCCTTTCCGAGCATCTCCTCGTTGTGTGTGCTGATTGCGTGATAGTCGGTCGGCATGTTCGATACGTCAGTTTTCAACGTGTAAGACACCCAGGACGGCCGCCTCGGCCACGATTTCGGCTTGACCAGCTACGCGTTCGAGCTCGGAGCGCCGTCGCTCAAAGTCGCGATGGGCCGCTTCGATCTGCCCCTCCTTCATCCGCCTGATGCGTGCATCAGTGGCTTGGTCGCGCTGCTCTTCGACCAGCGCGACCCGTGCATGATGCGATGCCTTGAGTGATGCCAGCCTCGCTTCTGCAGAACAAGTCTCCGATTCGATGTGCTCGCTGCGACGACTTATCCAAGCACGATAGTGGATGGTTTCAAGATGCTCCTCCTCGGCGGCCGTTATCGGCGAGGCATCTTGAGTGCCGATCGCGCCTTCGAGGAGAGCCAGAAGCGCCTGCGCATGTTCTTCGCTTTCGCAGACGGGTTGAAAGGCAAAGGATTCCGTGGCGCCCAAAATCCTCCAGCGGTAGATTGCGAACGGGTACCGTCCAGGTGCAACAGAGGACGATTTCGTCGACACCGAACAAGAGAGCGTTCCAGAGGGGCTCAACGATTTTGCCGCCTGCCTTGCGAGTGGATGGGTCGGTGTAACAAACATCGTCGAACGATCTTCGTCTGCAGTGGCTGGGTCAAAAGTGATCCGGAGGTACGGATCGCTCCCTTTGAGCCAACGCTCCCAGGATCGATCCACGGTACCGGACTGTGATACCACGGTGAAATCCCCAATCAGTCTGCTACGCATTTCCTGGTTGATCTGAATGCTCACTACGGGTTGGCGGCCCTGCAGTTTGTATGGGCGCCCTCCTTCGAGCGCTGAGAAGTAGCACTCGATGAGGTTGCGAATCCTGGGTGGCGTCAGCCAGAAGCTCGATGCGCTCTCGATCAGCTCCTCATCTTGCTTGGGCACCGAGAGTCCGAACAGCGTGGCCTGCTGCTCTTCCAAGAGCATTTGCTCCTGCACCACACGGATCTCGTTGTCGGCGAGCTGCTGGAGCCGACGCGCCTGCTCATCCAATGTCAGTTGCAGGTTCTCGGCGATTCCGCGGATCTCCCGCGTCAGATTGCCAAGAATTTCCTCGCTTCCGCCCAGCGCCTGCCGGAACACGCCGATTCGCAAAAGACACCGTTCATAGATCTCGGCATCGACCGTCCTCGGCGTGATGAAGTTGAAGATCGCCACGGTTTCGCTTCGCTGGCCGTAGCGATCGATACGACCTATGCGTTGCTCCACGCGCATCGGATTCCACGGCAAGTCGTAGTTGACGATGCCATCGCAGAACTGGTAATCGAGCCCCTCGCAGCCCACTTCCGAAGACAGCAGCAGGTCTATCGCCCGAGGATCGTCCTTCGGACGGCTGAATCGGTTGCGCAGCTCTCGCCGCTCTTCTTCCGGAACATCGCCGTGTATCAGGCCGATGCGGATGCTCTCCCCTTGCAGCTTCTCCACCAGATACGACAGGGTATGGCGGAAGGTGCTGAACACGAGGAGCTTGTTGTTCGCCAGGGCTTGCTTGTCCCGGACAACCTTGGCGAACGCCGAAAACTTGGGGTCATCCGAGCTCAGGTTCTTGGCCAAGCGAACGAGCGCATCGACGTCCGCGCGGAACTCCGCGAACGCCTCGGTCATGGCCTGCAAGTCATCGTCGCTGTCCGACTCGCTCAGCTCGAGCCTGGAGATCTGCCCCGACAGAATGGCCTCCAGGTAAGGCGCCAAGCCGAACACGCAGCTCGCGACCTGCCTTCGGATCGTCGTCATCATGAACTGCAGGTTCCGATCGCCGTGACGATGGGCAAGGATCCTTGCGACCAGGTCGAGCACGCCGCGATGCAGCTTCTCCTGCTCTTCCGTGAAATCGACGGAGACCGTCTCAGGCTTGCGAGTCGTGAAACTGCCGATGTCGCGTCGACGTGTCCGGTTGATGATCGGCGCAAAGGTGTAGAGCGCCTCCAGTTCCCGCACGACCTTAAGGCGGTCTTCTGTTCGGAGCTCTTGCTGATCCAGGGAGTCGAGGAGTGGCTGAACGCGTGGGTCGGCTGACAGCACTGATGAGCCCCAGTCCGTCCGAAGGGCGAGAGCGAGGTGGTCGCGTGCGACGGTCATCCATCCCGGGCCCGCATTGCGTGCGACCTCGACCGCCGCGTTGATATGTGGATTGGGCTCCGCCATGTGATCGAAATCCCGCCGACTCGGGAGCAAGTCCGGGCGAACGAGTTGAAGCAGGTTGAACAAGTCGTCGTCGCCCAGCTGGATCGGCGTCGCCGACAACAGAACCACAGCCTCCGCGTTGTCGCAGAAGTACCTGACCGTCCTGTAGGCCCAAGTGTCAGTGTTTCGGATGTGGTGTGCTTCGTCGATGATGACGAGATCGAAAGCGGGCGGCGGATCGAGGTCCAGGAGTCCCCTTACCCCGCGACCTTTGCCCTGCTTGCCGAGCAGGAGGATTTCGTCGAATAGCGAATAGGGGACGATCGATCGTGAATACTGCTGCGGCCAGACGCCGTCGTGATGGGTCTCTTCGATGCAGTAGCGCAAGGCGTCGCCATCGATGTGCGTGAACTGCTCGTCGAAACGCTTCAGCTCTTCGATCCACTTGCGTTCGGCAACCAGCGGCTTGGGGCAGATGACCAGCACCGACTTGAGCTCGCGCCGAGCTTGCAGCTCTTTCAGGATGAGGCCCGCCTCGATGGTCTTGCCAACACCGACCTCGTCTGCAATCAGCAATCGAGGACGATCCGCCTGAATCAGCTTCAGCACGGGCCTGAACTGATAGGGGACGAAGTTGATCCGAGATGCGTACAGCGAATACAGGTGCTTCGTGCTCGGGTGCCGGAGCTGAGTGGCCGTCAGCGCGGCGTGCAATGCGTCCGGTTCCACGCTCTTGCGTACCGGCCTCAGGACGATCGGCTCGACCTGCGACTCGTAGTAGGTCGCGACCTCGCCGCCATGGAAGACGGTGTAGCGCGCTTCGGGATCGCCTGGAAGGACATCAAGCACCGCCCCCGTGATGCCGGGACGCGCCCTCAGGCGAATGACAGTGCCTTTGGAAATGCTACCCTGAGGCTGCTTCGTCCGGAGAGCCACCTCCTTGTCCTTGGGCCGAGGCGCAAGCTCCTCCAGCACGCGTCCACGCTCCGCCTGCGCACGATCCAAGGTCGCTTGGTCCGCGCCCAGCACGCCAAGAAGCCGGTAAAGCGTATCGACGTCTCGGTAGGCGTCCTCGGAACGCAGGCCGCCGGGCGGCAAGTGAGCCCAGCGGTTCCGGATCCCCTGCGCTTCCTTCAGCCAGTTGCGCGCCTGCTGATTGAGGTTCAGCCGATAGCCAAGGGGATTCCAGTTCTGATCGAACACCCTCAGCAAGCCAGCGAGATCCAGTTCAGACAGCGCGCTCACATGCCGTCCGTTGACCAAACGCTGCTGCTGAACCGAGAGCCGGTCGACGACATTTGTTTGCCACCAGTTTTGGCCAAGTTGTGGCAACTCGAGTTGAAGGACGTTGGCGATTGCAGAAGCGACATCGTCCAGAACTTGATGTATCGACATCCCTAGTAACCCCTTGCAGTTGCACCAACCTTTGTCTACAAGTCAGTCGTTGATCGATGAACTGAACTTCTCCAGCTATCACGAAGGTCGTTTGGTCTAAAACAAATGACCGCAGTCTGCCAGCCTCGTTGCCAATCGTAACTTGTCGCAAGTAATGTCAAATGCAATTGCTGCTCTCGGTCCTCGAGAGAACCTGGATTTCATACATCTTGCAGTCGGATGAGCCGCACAGATCGACCTTGGCAACCAAGACAAACTATTGCTCTCGATGGACGTGCATTGATGTAGTACTGACACAATTCATCGAATTTTCGATCTCCGCACGATATGTTCGCTCTCGCTTCGAACAGTGCCTTTCGCACCTTGCCCGATCTGATCGGCGAGCACGCGCGCCAACACCCCGACCATCCGGCCCTGCGCGATGAGCGCGATGCGCTGAGCTACGCCGAGCTCGACGTGCTGATGGACCGCATCGCCGCCGCCTTGCAGCGCGATGGCGTGCAACCCGGCCAGGCCATTGCGATTTGCGCCGCGGCATCGGTGCGCTACGCGACCCTGTTCATGGGCGCGCTGCGCGCCGGCGTGGTGGTGGCGCCGCTGGCACCGTCCAGCACGGCCGACAGCCTGGCCTCGATGCTGCGCGACGCCGACGCGCGGCTGTTGTTTGTCGACGCCAGCACGCAAGAGCGCCTGCCCGCGCCCGACGCCGGCCTGCCGCGCATCGCGCTGGATGGCAGCGCCGACGGCCGCGCCTGGGGCGACTGGCTGGCCCCCGCCAGCGCACGGCCGCAGCCGGTGGCCATCGCACCCGAAGC
Organism: uncultured Thiobacillus sp.; assembly: GCA_964452995.1. Taxonomy (GTDB): domain Bacteria; phylum Pseudomonadota; class Gammaproteobacteria; order Burkholderiales; family Thiobacillaceae; genus Thiobacillus. The sequence goes on along the minus strand of CAYVOR010000077.1, from coordinate 2,739 downwards.
GCCCTTCAACATCATCTATTCATCGGGCACCACCGGCACGCCCAAGGGCATCGTGCAGTCGCACGGCATGCGCTGGGCGCACATCCAGCGCGGCAGCGTGTACGACTACGGCCCGCAGGGCAGCACGCTGCTGGCCACGCCGCTGTACTCCAACACCACGCTGGTGGTCTTCGTGCCCACGCTGGCCTATGGAGGCTGCGTGGTGCTGATGCCCAAATTCGACGCCCTGCACTACCTGCAACTGGCCCAGCAGCACCGCATCACGCACACCATGCTGGTGCCCGTGCAATACCAGCGCATCATGGCGCTGCCGCAGTTCGGCCAGTTCGATCTGGGCGCCTTCCGCTACAAGTTCTGCACCAGCGCGCCGTTTCGTGCCGAGCTCAAGGCCGACGTGCTGGCGCGCTGGCCGGGCGGCCTGGTCGAGTTCTACGGCATGACCGAAGGCGGCGGCACCTGCATCCTGGACGCGCATCTGCACCCCACCAAGCTGCACACCGTGGGCCGCCCTGCTGCCACCAGCGACATTCGCCTGATCGACGAACACGGCCATGAGGTGGCTCCGGGCGAAGCCGGCGAGGTGGTGGGCCACTCACCCGGCATGATGACCGGTTATCACGGCCAGCCAGAAAAAACGCGCGACGCCGAATGGTTCGACGCCAGCGGCAAGCGCTTCATCCGCACCGGCGACGTCGGGCGCTTTGACGCCGACGGCTTTCTGACCCTGATCGACCGCCGCAAGGACATGATCATCAGCGGCGGCTTCAACATCTACCCCAGCGACCTCGAAGCAGCCCTGCGCCAGCACCCTGCCGTGCACGACGTGGCCGTGGTCGGCGTGCCCAGCGATCAGTGGGGCGAGACGCCGGTGGCCTTCGTTGTCCCTCACGTCGGTGCAGCCATCACGCCCACTGCGCTCAAGGACTGGTACAACCAAAGCGCCGGCAAGACCCAGCGCCTGAGCGATCTGCGCCTGGTGGCCGATCTGCCGCGCAGCGCCATCGGCAAGGTGCTCAAGCGCGAGTTGCGCGACGCGTACGCTGCGCTGGGCTCGTGATGCGCACACTCGAACAGCCGGACGCAGAGGACGCAAAGATCACGCAGAGGACGCAAAAAAGTCAAAAAAGCAATTTTTGAATGGGATGGAACCCGCATGGAACATGGTTTGTTCGCTATCGCTTTCAAAGCAACTGGCTTGAATTTTTTTGCGACTTTTGCGAATCCTCTGCGTCCCCTGCGTCCGGCATTCCCAGCCTCTCTTTCCCCCACCACCCCCAAGGAGACGACCATGCAACGCCGCCCCTTCACCCTCGCCCTGGCCTGCGCCGCCGCGCTGGCCGCCACCGGCGCCCAGGCCCAGGCCGACTGGCCCAGCCAGCCCATCACGATCATCGTGCCCTACGCCCCCGGCGGCACCACCGACGTGGTCGGCCGCGCGCTGGCCGCCGGCCTGGGCAAGCAGCTCAAGCAATCGGTGGTGGTCGAGAACAAGCCCGGCGCCGGCGGCACCCTGGGCATGGGCGAGATGCAGCGCGCCAAGCCCGACGGCTACCGCCTGACCATGGTGCCCGTCAGCGTGTTTCGCCAGCCCTACGTGCAAAAGGTCAGCTATGACCCCATCGGCGACCTGAGCTACATCGCGTCGTTCACCGCCTACGACTTCATCCTGGCCGTGGCCGCCGACTCGCCCTTCAAGACGGTGAAGGACCTGGTGGCCGCCGCCAAAACCAGCAAGGGCGGCGTCAGCTACGGCACTCCCGGCAAGTTCACCGGCAACCAGGTCACCATGGCGCTGCTGGGCAAGGCCGCCGGCGCATCCTTCACCCACGTGCCCTACAAAGGCGACTCCGAGGCCACCAACGCCCTGCTGGGCGGGCACGTGCAAACCATCGTCAGCACCAACGGCATCCGCACCTTCATGGACTCGGGCAAGGTGCGCGCCCTGGCCATCGCCGCCGAGCAGCGCCCCGCCGCCTTCGCCAGCGTGCCCACCTTCAAGGAGGCCGGCTATGACGTGGTCGTGCCCTCGCCCCTGGGCCTGGCCGGCCCCAAGGGCCTGCCGCCCGCCATCGTGCAAAAGCTGGACGCCGCCATCAAGGCCGTGCTGGCCGAGCCCGAGTGGCAGCGCACCATCGACACCTACGGCATCCGCAGCGACTACCGCAACGCCGCGGCCTACGCCGAATTCGCCCGCCAGAACTTCGCAGCAGAGAAGGCCATCGTGGAGTCGATCGGGTTGAACGACTGAGGGCCGCGCCCGTCGCCGATGGGGTTTTGCCGCGCGTGTCCCGCCGCGGCGGCTTGGCCGCCCCACAATGGCCTGGGGCGTTTTGCCCCGGGCAGCGAATCAAGCCATGACCACAAGCTTCAAGGTGGACGACCACGTCAGCTGGAATTCCGAGGCCGGCCGCGTCAGCGGCCGCATCATCAAGGTGCATCACGCGGATTTCGACTGGAAGGGCTACACCCACCACGCCAGCGCCGCCGATCCGCAGTACGAGATCCAGAGCGACAAGACCGAGCACGTGGCGGTGCACAAGGGCTCGGCGCTGCGGCGCATCGACGACTGAGGTCATGGCCGAGCGCCTGCCCTACTTCACCATCGGTCACTCGACGCTCACGGTGGACGAGCTGGCTGCGCGCCTGCACGCCGCAGGCGTCACGCGGCTGATCGACGTGCGAAGCATCCGCCGCTCGCGCACCAACCCGCAGTTCAACCAGGACGCGCTGGCACCGGCG